>JBGAGP010000007.1:0-69875 GCA_044226685.1 Dongiaceae bacterium | reverse complement strand
CGGAGGTGGGCGCCCTGGGGCTGATGAACTACGCCACCATCTTCGCCGACTACCCCTTCGTCACCTGGTTCAGCAACAGCCTGATCGTGGCGCTGGCGACGACCGCCATCTCGCTGCCGCTGGCGACCGCGCTGGCCTATGTCTTCGCCCGCTTCAATCTCGGCGGCGCCGCTTTGCGGCTGGGCGTCCTGGCCAGCCAGATGCTGCCGCCCATCATCCTGGTGCTGCCGCTGTTCGTCGTGTTCCTCTCCGCCGGGCTGATGCAGAGCCGGCTCGGGCTGATCATCGCGCATCTCACCATCTGCCTGCCGTTCCTGGCCTGGATGCTAGTCTCCTTTTTTGAAGGCGACGTGGCCCGGCTGGAAGAGGCGGCGCGGGTCGACGGCGCGACGCGCTGGCAGGCCTTCATCAAGATCGCCGTGCCGGTGGCGGCGCCGGGCCTGCTCGCCGCCGGGCTGCTCGGCTTCATCCTGAGCTGGAACGAGTTTCTTTTCGCGCTGGTCCTGAGCGGGCCGGACACGCAGACCCTGCCGGTCGGCCTCGCCGGGCTGGAGACCCATGCGGGCGTCGAGATCGCGCCGCTCGCCGCCGCGACCGTGGTGTCGCTGCTGCCGGTCTTCGTGCTGCTGCCGTTCCTGCGCAAGCACCTGATCAAGGGCCTGTCGCTGGGCGCCCTGAAGTGACGGGATCGAATTGAACTTGGGCTACAAACAGGAGGATGGGAGATGAACATGCGCACATTGCTGCTCGCCAGCGCCGTTGCAATCGGCTTCAGCCTGCCGGCCAGCGCCGAGACGCTGAACATCCTGATGGAAGGCGTGCCGGACACCGAATTCGTCAAGCAGGTGGTGCCGGAATTCGAGGCGAAGACCGGCCACAAGGTCAATCTCGAGGTCGTCAACTACGCCGAGATGCACACCAAGCTGGTGCCGCAGCTGGTGGCGCCCAAGGGCAGCTATTCGGTCATCGTGGTCGATTTCTACTGGGTCGGCGAGTTCACCAAGGCCGGCTGGCTGCAGCCGCTCGACGAGCGCATCGCCAAGGACAAGGTCGACACCTCCGTCTATGTGCCGGCGCTGATGGATTTGGTCGGCAAGGTCGACGGCGTCACCTACATGCTGCCCTTCTACAACTACGCCATGGGCCTGACCTATCGCACCGACCTGCTGGCGGATCCGAAGAACCAGGCCGACTTCAAGGCGAAATACGGCATGGATCTTGGCGTGCCGAAGACCTGGGACGAGTACCTGAAGCAGGTCGAGTTCTTCACCAGGGACGGCATGCATGGCGTGGTGAACCAGGGCCTGCGCCCCGACCCGATCGCCATGGAATGGTCGAACTATCTCTTCGCCAACGGCGCCGAGTACCACGACGCCGACTGGAACCCGACCTTCAACAACGACGCCGGCGTGAAGGCGGTGGAACAATACACGACTGCCATCAACAAGTATGGCCCGGTCGGCTCGGCCAGCTTCTCCTTCGACGAGGCCTTCAACGTGATGGCCCAGGGCCAGGCCTACAGCTACATCACCTACAACTTCTTCCGCACCGCCTATGACGACCCGGCGAAGTCGGCCGTGGTCGGCAAGGTGGAGATCATGCCGGTGCCGGGACCGACGCCGGAGACCGGCGGCAGCCTGAACGGCGCCTGGGGCTGGGCGATCCCGAAATCCTCGCCCAACTCCGACGCGGCCTGGGAGTTCATCAAGTGGATCGAGAGCCCGGAGATCGCCAAGAAGCGCGCGCTGCTCGGCGGCTCGCCGACCCGCACCGACGTGTTCGACGATGCCGAGGTGAACGCGAAGTATCCGTACGCCCAGGCGCTGAAGCAGATGCTGCTGACCTCGCACAACTTCCCGGTCTTCACCTATACCCCGCAGCTGGTCGAGGTGCTGGGCCGCGAGCTGAGCCTGGCCGTCGCCGGCGAGAAGTCGCCGAAGGAGGCGCTGGACGCGATCCAGGCCGAATTCGTCGAGCTTGCCAAGAAGGACGGAAAGCTGAAGTGAGCCTTCGCCATTCTTCTTCCGTCATTGCCGGGCTTGACCCGGCAATCCAAGTGGGCGGCGGTGCCGCACGACGAAACTTGGATCACCGGGTCAAGCCCGGTGATGACGGCTGGGGGGTAGCGAACATATGAGCGAGGCCGGACACACTTGGACTCTAACGCCATCCGACCGTCGCGACCGGCGGTTCGGGTGGCTGATGGCGTCGCCCAGCCTGGCATTGCTGTTCCTGGTGGTACTGTTCCCGGTGTTCTGGGCGCTGTTCACCAGCCTGCACGACTACACGCTGATCGCGCCGAACTTCGACACGTTCACCGGCCTCGGCAACTTCACCAAGGCGATCGGCGAGCCGGAGTTCCGCCACACCTTGCTGCTGACCGGGTTCTTCGTCCTCGCCGTGGTGCTGCTGGAATTCGCCCTCGGCTTCCTGGTGGCGCTGATGCTGAACAGTGTCGAGCGCTTCAAGCCGATATACTATGCCATCCTGCTCTGCCCGCTGCTGATGAACCCGGTGATCGTCGGTCTCATCTGGCGGATGTTCCTGCATCCGACGCTGGGCATCGTGAACTACCTGCTCTCGACAATCGGCATCGACCCGGTCAACTGGCTGGGCAGCACCAGTGTCGCCTTCTGGACGGTGGTCATGGTCGACATCTGGCACCAGGTGTCGTTCATGATCGTGCTGCTGCTGGCGGGCCTCAGCGCCCTGCCCAAGGAGCCGTACGAGGCGGCGCGGGTCGACGGCGCCAGCATCTGGCAGTGCTTCTGGCGCATCACCGTGCCGCTGATGCGCCCGGTCATTATCGTGACCCTGCTGATCCGCCTGATCTTCGCGGTCAAGACCTATGACCTGATCTACATCATGACCCGCGGCGGGCCGGGCGTCTCCACCGACCTTGTCAGCTATTTCATCTACCGCACCGCCTTCGTCAGCCTGAACATCGGCGAAGCCTCGGCCATGTCGATCATCCTGCTCGGCATCATCCTTGGATTGACCGCTTATCTCTATCGCTACATGCGCTCGCTCGCCTGAACGGAACCAGCATGGCCGCCATTTCCCTCGATCGTATCAACAAGATCTACGCCGGCAACGTCCCGGCCGTGCGCGACGTCTCGCTCGACATCAAGGACGGCGAGTTCATGATCTTCCTCGGCCCCTCGGGCTGCGGCAAGTCGACGACGCTCCGCATGATCGCCGGTCTCGAATCCATCACCAGCGGCACGCTCACCATCGGCGGGGCGCGCATGAACGACGTCGATCCGGCGGACCGCAACATCGCCATCGTGTTCCAGAACTACGCGCTCTATCCGCACATGACGGTGGCGGGCAACCTCGCCTTCGGCCTGCAGCTGCGGAAGGTGCCGCAGGCGGAGATCGACAAGCGGATCGCCGCCATCGCCGCGATGCTCGGCATCGGCGAGCTGCTGAAGCGCAAGCCGGCGCATCTCTCCGGCGGCCAGCGCCAGCGTGTCGCCCTCGGTCGTGCCCTGGTGCGCGAACCGAAGGCCTTCCTGCTCGACGAGCCGCTGTCCAACCTCGACGCCAAGCTGCGCGCGGCGATGCGCACCGAGCTCATCAAGCTGCACCAGAAGCTCGGCACCACCATCATCCATGTGACCCACGACCAGGTCGAAGCGATGACCATGGGCCAGCGCATCTGCATCATGAAGGATGGCGAGATCGTCCAGGTCGGCGCACCCATGGAAGTCTATCGCAACCCGGCGGACACCTTCGTCGCCGGGTTCCTGGCCAGCCCGCCGATGAACCTCATCGCCGGCGGCCTGGATGCCGCCGCGGGCGGCCTGGCGGCGGTTGCGGGCCGGGCGCGGCTGGCGCTGCCGGAAGCGCTGCGCGCGGCCTATGGCAGCCATGCCGGGACGGCGATCACGCTCGGCTTGCGGCCGGAGGATTTCCATCTGTCCGGCGCCGGGCTTGCTCTCAGCCAGGCGATCGAGGTTTCCGCCGTCGCGCTCGAGGTGCTCGGGCCGGAAGTCATCCTGGTCTGCGAGCTGGGCGGCAAGGGCGGGCCGGAGATCATGGTCCGCTGCCCGCGCGATTTCTACGCCGCGCCGGGACAGAGCCTGACCCTGCATTACGATCTTTCCCAGATTCATGTTTTCGACCAGGCGACGACCAAGGCGCTGAAGCGCCCGGCGCTCGCCTAGACCCATTGGAGCAAGCCATGAAGTTGAAGCAGACCTTCGGCAGCGACAAACCGATCATCGGCATGGTGCATCTGCCGCCGCTGCCGAGCGCGCCGCTCTACGATGCCAAGGGCGGCATGGCCAGGATCGTCGAATCCTGCGCCCGCGATATCGAGGCTCTGCAGGCGGGCGGCATCGACGCCATCATGTTCGGCAACGAGGGCGACCGGCCGTATCTGCTCAAGGCCTCCCCGGTGACGCTGGCGTCGATGGCCTTCGCCATTGGCGAGGTGAAACGACTGATCAAGGTGCCCTTTGGCGTCAACTACCTGTGGGACCCGGTGGCGACGGTATCGCTGGCGGTGGCAAGCGGCGCATCCTTCGCGCGCGAGATCTTCACCGGCGTCTACGATTCCGACATGGGAATCTGGGCACCGGACGCGGCGACGGCGTTGCGTATCCGCAGCGACTGCCAGCGGGCCGATCTGAAGCTGCTGTTCAACATCAATGCCGAGTTCGCCTCGCCCATGGGCACCCGGAGCATCGCCCAGCGGGCCAGGAGCGCCGTGTTCTCGTCGCTGGCCGACGTGGTTCTGGTGTCCGGCCCGATGACCGGCCAACCAGTGGAGACCGGCGAATTGAAGCAGGCCAAGGACGCCCTGCCGGAAACCCCGGTCTTCGCCAATACCGGCGTCAACATCGACAATGTCGGCGATATCCTGAGGATCGCCGATGGCTGCGTCATCGGCAGCCACCTGAAGGTCGACGGCAACACCTGGAACAACATCGACAAGGCGCGGGTGAAGCGCTTCATGGACAAGGTGCGCAAGCTCAGGAAGTAGCCTCGATGGCCCTGCTGCTCGGCCTCGACATCGGCACCACCTCCACCATCGGCATCGTCATCGACGACCAGGGCGCGACGCTGGCCGTCGAGAGCCGTCCGGTCACCTTCCACTCCGACCGTGCCAACTGGGCGGAGGAGGAGCCGGAGCAGTGGTGGGCCAATGTCGGCGAGATCTGCCGGGCGCTGATCAACAAGGCCGGGATCGCCGCGTCTGACATCGCCGGCATCGGCGTCACCGGCATGCTGCCGGCGGTCATCCTGCTCGATGACGCCGGGCGGCCGCTGCGCCGCTCGATCCAGCAGAACGACGCGCGGGCGACGGCGGAGCTTGAACAGTATCGCCGCGCGATGCCGGAGGCGGAGTTCCTGCGCCTGACCGGTACCGGATATTCGCAGCAGCTGGTCGGACCGAAGCTGATGTGGCTGCGGGCCCATGAACGCGAGGTTTTCGTTCGGGCGAAGCACGCGCTCGGTGCGTCCGACTACATCACATTCCGGCTCAGTGGCGCCTTGCAGGTGGAGCACAATTGGGCCCTGGAATCGGGGTTCGTTGGCATTGCGACGGGCGAGTATGACCCGCGCCTGCTGGCCCTGGCCGGGATCGACGCGGCATTGCTGCCGCCGATCCGCAAGAGCCATGAGGTAGTGGGTGCGCTGACAGCGGCGGCGGCGTCGCAGACCGGTCTTGCTGCCGGCACGCCGGTGGTCGCTGGCTGCGCCGACCATGTCGCCTCCGCCTTTGTCTGCGGCGCGGCGCGCAACGGCGACCTGGTGATCAAGTTCGGCGGAGCGGGGGACATCCTGCTCTCCAGCGACAAACCGGTCGCCGACCGGCGGCTGTTCATCGATTACCACATCGTGCCCGGGCTCTATTTCCCGAACGGCTGCATGGCGGCCAGCGGTACCTTCCTCAACTGGATCGTGGCCAATTGGGCCGGCGGTGAACGGGAAGCCGCGGGCAAGGCGGGCCTGTCCATCCACCAGTGGCTCGACCGCAAGGCGTCCGAAGTGCCGGCCACGAGCGAGTTGCTGTTCCTGCCCTATGTGCTGGGCGAGAAGACGCCGCTGATGGACCCGCATGCGCGCGGCACCCTGGTCGGCCTCGGCCTGCACCACGATCTGCGCCATGTCTGGCGCGCGGCGCTGGAGGGCGTGGTGTTCGGGTTCCGCCACCATGTCGACGTGTTCGGCGAGTGCGGCCTCGCCGTCACCCAGGTCTTCGCTGCCGATGGCGGGGCGGCCAGCGACCTGTGGCTGCAGATCGCTGCCGACGCGCTTGGCCGGCCGGTCGCTCGTATCGACCGCCATCCCGGCTCCTGTCTCGGCGCCGCGTTTGTGGCGGGCATGGGCCTCGGTGTGCTGCAGGACTGGGGCGAGATCGGCCGCTACGTGGCGCGCGGCCGCGTTTTCACGCCGAATGCCGCCGATGCCGCGGCCCTCGATGCCAAATACGCGCTGTGGCGCGACACCTACCGGCGGCTGCAAAGCCTCTATCCGGCGCTCGGCCGTGTCTCTCGATGATATTGCGAGGCATTCGCAAATAGGCTAAGAGACCCCCCAAGAGCCGTCCTGGCCGGCAGTGGCCAGGGACGGCGCAAGAAGGGGTGACCGACCGCAATGAAGTGGGTGACCAGAACGCGCGGCTTGGTCGGCGGCCACATGATGATCGCGGCGGCAGCGATGATCGCGTTTGGCGGGGATATTGCCGCCGCGCAGCAGATGCCTGACGCCACGACGCCCTCCATCGCATCGGCGGATCCCGCGCCGCCGTTCGGCGCGGCGCTGCTGCCGCATGACCTTTCGCCTTGGGGCATGTTCCTGCAGGCCGATTGGGTGGTGAAGGGCGTGATGCTCGGCCTCGCCTGCGCCTCCATCGTCACCTGGACCATCTGGCTGGCCAAGACGCACGAACTGGCGGCATCGCGGCGCCGGGTCCGCCGTACGCTGCGCGTGCTGCAGGATGCGGGCACATTGCCGGAGGCCGCCGCGAAGCTGCATCCGGCGCGGGGCGCCGCCGCGGAGCTGGTGCTTGCCGCGACGCGCGAGCTGCAGCTCTCCGCCGGCCTGGCCGGCGCCGGGGTGAAGGAGCGGCTGGCGCTCGTTGGCGAGCGGATCGTGCATGGCGCCGGACGCCAGGCGGCGCGCGGCACCGGCCTGCTCGCCACCATCGGCGCCACCGCGCCCTTCGTCGGCCTGTTCGGCACGGTCTGGGGCATCATGAATGCCTTCATCGGCATCTCTCGGGCGCAGACGACAAATCTCGCCGTGGTCGCCCCCGGTATCGCGGAGGCGCTGCTGGCCACCGCGATCGGCCTGGCCGCGGCGATCCCGGCGGTGGTGATCTACAACCATTTCACCCGCGCGATCGCGGCGTACCGCGCATTGCTGGCCGATGCGGCCGCCGCGACCCTGCAGCTGGTGAGCCGCGACCTCGACCGCGAGCCGCCGCGCCGCCCCGGGGATCGCGACGGCGAGTTGCGGCGCGACGCGGCGGAATGACCGCCGATGGCCGCCTTCCTGCAGCGCGAGGACGAGGAGCTTGCCGAGGCGCACGAGATCAACGTGACGCCCTTCATCGACGTGATGCTGGTACTGCTGATCATTTTCATGGTGGCGGCACCGCTCTCCACCGTCGATGTCGCGGTCGACCTGCCGGCCTCCACCGCGACGCCGCAGCCGCGCCCCGACCAGCCGCTGTTCCTCAGCCTGCGCCAGGACTTGTCACTCAGCCTTGGCAACAGCGAGATCGGGCGCGGGGCGCTGCCAGATGCACTGGACCTGGCCGCCAAGGGCGACAAGAGCACGCGCATCTTCCTGCGTGCCGACAAGTCGGTGGAATACGGGGCACTGATGGAGGTGATGAACCTGCTGCGCGCGGCGGGCTACCTGAAGGTGGCCCTGGTGGGCCTTGAATCGGCTCCGGCCGGGAACGGCGATGCCGCCCCACAGCCATAGCGGCGGGCCTGAGCGCGGTCTGCTGCGCTGGTCCGGCGCGCTCGCGGTCACGCTCGCCTTGCATGGCGGCGCGGTCGCGGCTGGATTGATGCAGTGGAACGACGCGCCGCCACCGATTCTGCCGGCCGCGGCGATCATGCTGGAGCTGGCGCCCGCGCCAGCTGCGCCGGCAAATCCGACGTTGGCCACGCCGGAATGGCGCCGGCCGGATCCGCTGCCGACGCCGCGCGCCGCGCCGGAAGCGGCCGCCGCGGCTGAGGATTCGTCGCCGTCTCTGGTCAATCCTAAAGCGACGCCGCCGGAGCCGCTCCCCACTCCGGCCGCAGCGAAGCCGGTCGTCGAGCCGCCGAAAGCAAAGCCGAAGACGGCGGAGCCGCAGAAACTGGCCGCCACGGAAAAGCCGGCTAACAAGGAAAAACCAGCAAAGAAGGAAAAGCTGGCCGCCAAGCCGATTCCGGCCGCGTTGCAATCACAACCGGCTCCGCAAGCCATGCCAGCGCCCGCGTTAGCGGCTGCTGCGTCCGCACCGCCCGCAAAGCCGGTGCAGCAGGCGGCGATCGCCGCGGCGCCTTCCGCCGCCGAGCTCGCCCGCCGCGCGGCGGCACAGGCCAACTGGCAGGGGCTGCTGCTTGCGCATCTGGAGCGGCACAAGAATTATCCGCGCGCCGCCCGCAAGCGCCTGCAGCAGGGCACCAGTCTGCTCCGCTTCCGCATGGATCGCAGCGGCCGGGTCCTGAGCTACGCCCTGGCCAAGAGCTCCGGCTACGAGGCGCTTGATGCCGAAGTGCTGGCGATGATCGAGCGGGCGCAGCCGCTGCCGCCCCTGCCGGCGGAAATCTCGGATGCGGTGGTGGAAATCGTCGTGCCGGTGCAGTTCACCCTGCGCTGAGAAAATCGCCTGAAAAATCCCTCTCGCACTATTGCAAATGAGAATCGTTTGCATTAAGACGAGGATGTTTCGGGGAGCGTGCTGTGGCCGTGCCATCAGCGACATGGATGAGAATGAACATTCCGCACTCAACAGGGCCGGGGCGCGACGCCAGGGAATTTGGCGGAGAAGGCAGCGCGACCGCATCCGGCGACAAGGCAGGCGTGCCGCGCTTTCTGAGCTCGACGATCCTGGGTTCCGCCGGCGTGGCGGAAATCGAACATGACGGACATCTCTATCGCCTGCGGCGCACCAGCCGGGGCGGACTTGTCCTGACCAAATAGCGAATACGCCGCGCCATCGCGCCGCCGACCGGGAGTCGCGGGCGCACCGAACGCGCGGCGTCAACCCAAGCCAGCAACTCGGCCCGGCGCAAGGCGGGGCCACGATAGCCAGCCAGGGAATCTCCACCAACGTGACGGTTCAACGGGGGACTTGGTATGGCTTGGAACAGATTTGGGGTGGTGGCGGCTGCCTTGTGGCTGACCGCCATGGAGAGTGGAGCCCTGGCGCAGGAATCCGCGCCGGCGGATGAGGGGCAGGCTGATCAGGCGCAGCCGATCGTCCTCGAACCGCTGACGGTGACGGGCACGAAGACGCCGACACCGCGCGACGAAGTGCCGGCGACGATCGACGTGATCGACAGCGAAGACCTCGAGCGCAGCCAGCCCTCGACCTTGGGCGACATCCTCAACGATTTGCCCGGTGTCGAAATCGAGGGCGGGCCGAAGGGCTCGCAATCGCAACCCAATATCCGCGGCTTCGGCGGCACCGGCTGGGGCTCCAACCGCATCGTTACCACGATCGACGGCGCACGGCAGAATGTCGGCGCCGCCCACGGTGGCAGCATGTTCGTCGATCCCGACGTGCTGAAGCAGGTCGAGGTGCTGAAGGGCACCGGCTCGACGCTATACGGCACCCGAGGACTTCCTGGACGAAGGCGACACCTTCGGCTTCAAGGTGAAGGGCGGCTATCACTCGGTCAATGACGAATGGCTGAGCAGCACCACCTTTGCTCTGCGGCCGCTGGATGAGATCGACCTCCTCGGTAATTTCACCTACCGCAACGGCGACAACTACGATGGCGGCTCCGGCGACGAGATCGAGCATACCGCGACGGAGATCGAGAGCGGCCTGGTCAAGCTCGGCATCAATCCTGCCGCCGGCCACCGGCTGGAATTCTCGGGCCTGATCTTCTCGGACGACGAGGACATCCTCGCGACCGATGTCGACAACGCGAATTTCGAATACGACGCCGATCACGAGATCCGCAAGAGCACGGCCACGGCGCATTACAGCTTCGACAGCCCGGACACCGACCTCGTCAACCTGCAGGCGACGCTCTATCGCGACGACACCGACATCACCGATGACGGCGAGGACTACGACCGGGTCACCAAGGCCAATCTGACCACCACCGGCATCGATCTCTTCAACACCGCCGAGTTCGACACGGGCTGGGCCAAACACAGCTTCACCCTCGGCACGGAATTCTACCACGACAGCGGGGAAGGCCGGGTCAATGGCGAGAAGCAATCGCAGAACCCCGATGCGACGCAGGACGTCGTCGGCATCTACGGCCAGTATTCGATCAAGCTGTTCGACCAGCTTACCCTGACGCCGGGCCTGCGCTGGGACTACTACAAGACCGATCCGGAAAGCGATGATTTCGACAACCGCAGCGACGACCGACTGTCGCCGAAGGTGGGCATCAACTGGCAGCCGCTGGAATGGGCCTCGGTCTATGGCAGCTACAGCCAGGGCTACCGCGCGCCGTCGATCCGCGAGATGTACATCGCCGGCACGCATTTCGCCATCTTCGGACCCTTCAATAACGTCTTCGTGCCGAACCCGGACCTGAAGCCGGAATCGACCGAGACCTGGGAGGGCGGCCTGCGCCTTGGCTTCGAGGATGTCGCGCTGCCGGGTGACGCGCTGCGCTTCAACGCCGCCTATTACAACTCCGACGCCAAGAACTTCATCGACGGCGACGTGGTCATGGATTTCGGCACATTCACCTTCACCACCACGCCGGTGAACGTGCCGCGCGCCGAGATCGAGGGGGCGGAAGTCAGCCTGACCTACGATTCGGACTATGCCTTCTTCTCCGGCAGCTATTCGCGCATCCGCGGCGACAACAAGACCGACAATGTGCCACTGACCTCGATCCCGGCCGACAAGCTGATCCTCACCGTGGGTGGCAGGATACCCTCCCTCGACCTCAGCGCCGGCGTCACCAACGAGTTCGCCTGGGCGCAGGATCGCGTCGAGGACGAGTTGACGGCCACCGACAGCTATCACGTCGTCGGCATCTTCGCGAGTTGGGCGCCCGACGATGGCCCGCTGGCGGGTTTCCGCGTCGATACCGGGATCGAGAACCTGTTCGACAATTCCTATGAGCGCTACCTCGCCTTCGAGGAGGCGCCCGGCCGCGACTATCGCCTCGCCATCAGCTACGCGGCGTCGTTCTGAGGGGGAGTCCGGCCGAACATGATCAACGCATGGAGGCATATTTGAGCATGCGCGGCATCCTGGCGGCCGGCGCGATCATTGCGACACTGGCCTGGGCGGACTCCGCCCGGGCTGGTTGCGCGATGCCGGTGCAGGACGGACCGATCGTTTCGATCGGCGGCGACGTGACCGAGATCGTCTACGCACTGGGTGCGGGGAGTCGCGTCGTCGCTGTCGACATCACCAGCCGTTATCCGGCGGAGGCGCGTGCCCTGCCGCAGGTCGGCTATATGCGCGCGTTGTCGGCCGAGCCGATCCTCGGGCTGGCGCCGGCGGTGATCCTGGCCATCGCCGATGCGGGGCCGCCCGAGGTGCTGGACCAGCTGCGCGCGGCCGGTGCGTGCCTGGTGCTGGTGCCGGACGCGCATTCGCCGCAAGGCGTCATCGACAAGGTCGCGGCCATCGCCGAGGCCATCGGGCGCAAGCGCGAAGGCGATGCCTTGGTCGCGCGGCTGACGGCGGATTTCGCGGCGCTGCAAGCCACCGTCGATGGCCTGTCGGCGCGGCCGCGCGTGCTGTTCCTGTTCTCGGTTGGCGAAGGGGCGCCGATGGTGGGCGGGCGCAACAGTTCCGCGGACGCCATCATCCAACTGGCCGGCGGCCGTAACGCCATCGAGGGATTCGAGCATTTCAAGCCGGTCTCCTCGGAAGCGGTCATCGCCGCCAGGCCCGATGTGCTGCTGGTCACCGACCTGACCCTGGAAAAGCTGGGCGGCATCGACGGCTTGGTGCGGCGGTCCGACATCGCAGAGACGCCAGCCGGCCAGGCGCGGCGGGTGGTGGCGATGGATTCGTTGCTGCTGCTCGGCTTCGGCCCGCGCACGCCGCTGGCGATCCACGACCTCGCAGTGGCGCTGCATCCCGGAGCCGAGATCCCGGCGCCGGCCGGCCTCGCCGCACCATGACCACCTTGGACCCGGTCGGCAGCTTCGACGTCCTGGTGCGGCGCCAGGGCCAGCGCGCGGCGCTGGCGCTGGCAGTTGCGTCCGTTTTTCTGCTGGTGGCGTGTTTCGTCTCGATCCATGCCGGCGCCATCCACATCGCACCGCTGGACGCGTTTCAGATGTTCGCCGGGCGCCTGGGCCTGGCGGAGGCGGCGCCGGAAACCCAGGCGCTTGCCACCATCCTGCTCGATATCCGCCTGCCGCGGATCGTTCTCGGCATGCTGACCGGCGCCGGCTTGGCCGTGGCCGGCGTCACGTTGCAGGGCCTGTTCCGCAACCCGCTCGCCGATCCCGGGCTGGTCGGGGTCTCGACCGGTGCCGCGCTGGCCGCCGCTGCCTTCATCGTGCTCGGGCGCGCTCTGGTGCAGGTCCTGCCCGCCGATCTGCTGCGCCACGCTTTGCCGCTGGCGGCCTTTGGCGGCGGGCTGCTGGCGACCGTCGCCGTCTATCTGGTCGCCACCCGCGACGGGCGCACAGAGGTCGCCACCCTGCTGCTCTCCGGCGTTGCCATCAACGCCATGGCGGCGGCCGGCATCGGCCTGTTGGTCTTCCTCAGCTCGGAACAGGAATTGCGCGACCTCAATTTCTGGATGCTCGGCAGCCTGAACGGCGTCACCTGGCCACGCCTCATGGTGGCGGCGCCGCTGATCCTGCTGCCCACGCTGATCCTGATGCGCTTCGCCCGGCATTTGAACGCGCTGCTGCTGGGCGAATCCGAGGCACGCCATCTCGGCTTCCGGGTCGAGCGCATGAAGCGCCTGATGGTCGGCCTAGTGGCCCTGGATGTCGGCGCCATCGTGGCGCTGACCGGGGCCATCGGCTTTGTCGGCCTGGTGGTGCCGCATCTGGTGCGGCTGATGATGGGGGCTGACCACCGCACCCTGTTCCCGCTCTCCGCCCTGCTCGGCGCCGCGCTGGTGCTGCTGGCGGACATGATGGCGCGCACCCTGGTGCTGCCAGCGGAGCTGCCGATCGGCATCCTGACCGCCTTGTTCGGCGGGCCGTTCTTCCTCTGGCTGCTGCTGCGCCAGCGCAACCGGGGGGCGTGGTGATGCTGCGGGGCGAAGGCCTCAGCGTGCTGCGCGGCAGCCGGCGCATCCTCGACGCGGTCAGCCTGGCCGTTGCGCCCGGCGAGATGGCGGCGGTGATCGGGCCGAACGGCGCCGGCAAGTCGACGCTGCTGCAGGCGCTGGCCGGCAGCCTGGAACCGGACCGTGGCGCCGTCGCGCTCGGCGGCCGCACGCTCGGTGCCTGGCCGATGAAGGAACTTGCGCGCCGCCGCGCCGTGCTGTCGCAGAACGCGACGCTGGGTTTTCCCTTCACCGCCTTGCAGGTGGTGCTCATCGGCCGCTCGCCGCATATGGGCCGGCATCCGGCCCGCGCCGATCTGCGCGCGGCGGCGGCGGCAATGTCGGAGACCGGCGTGCTGCACCTGGCGGAGCGCTCCTATCCGACCCTGTCCGGCGGCGAGAAGCAGCGCGTGCAGCTGGCCCGGGTCCTGGCGCAGATCGCGCGGTCCGAGGGGGAAGGTGAGAGCGAGCGCTATCTGCTGCTGGACGAACCGACCAACAACCTTGATCTCGCGCATCAGCATCTGGCATTGGGCGCCGCGCGCCGCCTGGCCGATTCAGGTGTCGCGGTCCTGGCCGTGCTGCACGACCCCAACCACGCGGCCGGCTATGCCGATCGCATCCACGTGCTGCAGCAGGGCCGCATTGTCGCCGCCGGCGCGCCGCGGGCAGTGCTGACGGCGGAGCTCATGCGTTCGGTCTTCGGCGTCGAGGCCCGCGTCATCAGCGAGCCGGGCCGCGAGCGTCCCTATGTACTGGTCTGGCCTGGCGCCGGATCGATTCACTGAGCCACCCATCGCAATCCAGAAGGAGACGACGCATGTACATCGCCATGAACCGCTTCCAGGTGAAGCTGGGCCAGGAAGGCGAATTCGAGCGGGTATGGCGCGAGCGTGACATCCTGCTGCGCGATGTGCCGGGCTTCGTCGAGTTCCATCTGTTGAAGGGCCCCCGGCGCGAGGACCACACGCTCTATTCGTCCCACACGGTCTGGTCGACCAGGGACACCTTCGAGGTCTGGACCAGGTCAGAGGCCTTCCGCAAGGCGCATCAGAATGCCGGCCAGACCAAGGATCTCTATATCGGCGGCCCCAGCTTCGAGGGTTTCGAGGTCGTCCAGCGCGTGAAATAGCAAGCTATTTCAATGGATTGACCAGAAGTCGCCGGCTGCGGCGAAATGCGCCGGTTATTGCGATTGCCTCTGATAATCATTCTCATTAAGTTACCGCCGCCGAACCAAGGAGGTGGGGAATGGCCAAGGAAACCGCTCGTCTGGGCATCGTGGGACATGTTTGTGCGACGGCGCTGTTGGGTGTCGTGCTGGCCGGCGCCGCGCCGGCCCGGGCTGCCGAAGTCTCGAAAGTCATCGAGACCTATGCCGACATCGCGCACGCCAAATACGAAGATGCGCTGAACGGCGCCATGGCGCTGGAGAAGGCGGTCGATGCGCTGATCGCTGCGCCGACGGATGCGAATTTGAAAGCCGCGCGGGCGGCCTGGGTCGCCTCGCGCCCCGCCTACCAGGAGACCGAGGGCTACCGCTTCGGCAATCCCATCGTCGACGACTGGGAAGGCCGCGTGAACGCCTGGCCGCTCGACGAGGGCATGATCGACTACGTCGCCGATTCCTACGGCACGGAATCGGACGAGAACCCGCTCTACGCCGCCAATGTCATCGCCAATCCGAAGCTCAGCGTCGGCGGCGAGGAGATCGACGCCACCAACATCACCAAGGAGCTGCTCGCCAATCAGCTGCATGAGGCGGGCGAGTCCGAGGCCAACGTGGCGACCGGCTACCACGCCATCGAGTTCCTGCTCTGGGGCCAGGATCTGAACGGCACCGGCCCCGGCGCCGGCAACCGCCCGGCCACCGACTACGACACGGCGAATTGCACCCATGGCAATTGCGACCGCCGCGGCGCCTATCTGAAGACGGCGACGGCCCTGCTGGTCGACGACCTGACCGAGATGGTCGGCAACTGGACGGCGGACGGCGCCGCGCGCAAGGCCCTGCGCGAGGCCGGCGACGCCAAGGCGCTCGGCATGATGTTCGCCGGCCTCGGCAGCCTGTCCTATGGCGAGCTGGGCGGCGAGCGCATGAAGCTCGGACTGCTGCTGCACGACCCGGAGGAGGAGCATGACTGCTTCTCCGACAACACCCACAACTCGCACTACTACGACCAGGTGGGCATGATGACGATCTACCAGGGCCGCTATCAGCGCGCCGACGGCAGCGTCATCGAAGGGGAGAGCCTGTCCGACCTGGTGGCCGCAGCCTCGCCGGATGCCGATGCCGCGGTGAAGGCAGCGATGGACAATACCGAGGGCAAGCTGAAGCTGATCAAGGATACTGCCGACAGCGGCAAGATGGCCTATGATCAGATGATCGGCGACGGCAATCCGGAAGGCAACAAGATGATCCAGGACGCGATCGACGGTCTGGTGGCCCAGACCCACGCCATCGAAAAGGCGATCGAATCCCTGAAGATCGGCGCGGTGGCGATCGAAGGATCGGACAGCCTGGACAACCCGTCGGCGGTGCAGTAGCCGGACCACGCGGTCCATGCTGACACGCCGGAACATGCTGGCGACGGCGGTGGCGCTTGGGGCGCTGCCGCCGTTGCGCTTTGCCCGGGCCGATGCGGCGCCGGTCGAACTGGTCGCGCGCCCGCGCAGCCTGGCGCTGCTGGGCCCAGGCGCGCCGTCCAGCCCGATCTGGGCCTATGCCGATCAATGGCCGCTGGTGCTGCGCACGCAGCGCGGCGCGCCCTTCCGCGCCACCCTGAAGAACGAGCTGCACGAGCACACCACGGTGCACTGGCACGGCCTGCGCATTCCGCTGGCGATGGACGGCGTGCCCTACATGACCCAGCCGCCGGTCGAACCCGGCGAGAGCTTTACCTACGATTTCAGCCCGCCCGATGCCGGCACCTTCTTCTTCCACCCGCATTGCGACACGGTCACCCAGCTTGGCCGCGGCCTGGCCGGCGCGCTGATCGTGGAAGAGCCGGCGGATGACGGCCTGTTCGCCGCCGACCTGGTCTGCGCCATCAAGGACTGGCAGCTGAACCCGGATGGCAGCTTCGGCGCCTTCATCACCGAGAAGGGCGCGTCCCATGCCGGCACCTTCGGCAATGTCGAGACGGCGAACGGCAAGCCGGTCGCGGAGCTGCAGGCACCGGCCGGCGGCTGGGTACGGCTGCGCGTGCTCAACCTCGACGCCTCGCGCATCGCGGTGCTCGACCTCGCCGGTGCCGACGGCCGCATCATTGCCACCGACGGCAACCCGCTGCCGGCGGATGTCGCGCCGATCGCGGTGAAGGGCTGGCGCCTGGGTCCCGCCATGCGGATCGACATCGCCTTCCGCATGCCGGAAGACGCGGCGGCGGAGGTCGCCCTCAACAACGTCTTCTCCACCGTGCCGAAGCCGATCGCCCGCATCACCTCAGGCGGTGCCCCGGTCAAGGGCGCGGCGCCGATGCCGACGCTCGCGCCGTCGCGTGTGACGGAGGCCGATCCCGCCAAGGCCGAGCGCCTGACCTTCGATCTCACCGCCGGCCATGTCGCGCCGGAGCTGGAGGCGTGGCTGAAGCAGACCGGCCTCGGCCTGGACGCGCTGTGCCTGCCTGGCCAGACCTTCTGGGCGATCAACGGCAAGTCATGGTCGGGGCAGAGTCGCGAGCTGAAGCCGGCGCCGCTGGCCGAGCTCAAGCTGGGCCAGCCTTACGTGTTCGAGCTGTTCAACGGCACGCCGCATCCGCACCCGATCCACCTGCACGGCCACAGCTTCCGGGTGCTGCGCTCGAACCGGAAGGAGATCGTGCCGCACCTGGCCGATACCGTGCTGGTGGCGCCCAAGGAGCGGGTTGAGATCTGCTTCATAGCCGACAATCCCGGCGACTGGATGATGCATTGCCATATCATCGAGCACCAGGAGACCGGGATGATGGGCTATGTCCACGTCGGGTAGAGTCATGGCGGTGGCGGCCTTGCTGTCGGTGGCCGCAGTCGCGCCGGCCGCCGCCGTCGAATCCATGGACGTCGTGCTCGGCCGCGCGTTGTTCGAGCGGCTCTGGGTGCCCGCACCGTCCTCAACCAAGGCGGCGGACGGCCTCGGGCCGCTGTTCAATGCCCGCGCCTGCGCCACCTGTCACCAAGGCGGTGGCCAGACGCCGGTCACCCTGGAACCGGGCGAGTTGCCGGCCGCCGCGTCGCTCGCTTTGCGAGTCGGCGACGTGCGCGCGGGCAAGCTCATGGCGCATCCGCTGCTGGGTGAGCAGGTGCAGACCGCCGCCGGTACCGGCCTCGCCGCCGAAGGCCGCCTGCTCCTGTCCTATGACCTGCGGACCGTCACCCTGGCGGACGGCACGCGGGTCGAGCTGCGCCGGCCGCGTTTTGCCATCGCCAACGATGATGGCGGTTCCACGCGGATCGCGTGGCTGTCGCCGCGCCTGGCGCAGGACCTGCACGGCATCGGGCTATTGGAGCGCATTCCCTTCAGCCGCCTGGCGGAACTGGCCGACCCCGACGACCTCGACGGCGACGGCATTTCCGGTGCGGTGGTGATGAGCACCTATGCGGATGCCGACATCCATCCCGGCCGCTTCGGCTGGAAGGCGACCGAGCCCGATCTGGAGCACCAGATCTCCGGCGCCTTCCATTTCGACCTCGGCCTGTCGACGCCCGTGCACCCGGAGGCCTGGGGCGATTGCACGGCAGCGCAGACGGCCTGTCGCGGCGCGCCGCAGGGTGCTCCCGCCGGCGAGACGGAAGTCAACGCCCAGACGGTCGAGCTGATCGCGCAATACCTGCGCACGCTGCCGGCCCCCGCGCCTGCCACGCATCCAGGTCTCGCCGCCGGGAACGGGGCGGCGATCTTCGCCCGCATCGGCTGCGGTGCCTGCCACACCGAAAGCCAGCCCTCGGAAGATGCCGCCGGCCACACGATCGAGATCGCGCCCTATACCGACCTGCTGCTGCATGACATGGGCGACGGCCTCGCCGACCGGACGGAGGATGGCCTGGTGTCGCCGGCCCCCGATTCGCGCGACTGGCGGACCGCGCCGCTCTGGGGGCTTGGACAACGTGCGGCGAAGGGTCCCGCCGCAAACCTGCTGCATGACGGCCGCGCCCGGTCCATCCTGGAGGCCATTCTGTGGCATGATGGCGAAGCGGCGCGAGCGCGGCGGGCCGCGGCCGAGTTGCCGGCGGCGGACCGCGACGCGTTGATCGCCTTTTTGGAGAGCCTATGAAACGAAGCCTGCTTGCCGTAGCGCTGCTCGCCCTGGCCGCAATCCATTCCGCCCCGGCCCGGGCAGTGACCGACGCCGACTACGCCACTGCGATGCGCGAGACCGCGCATGCGATGATCGTGCCCGGCTATCAGGCGCTGGCGTCATCGACCGCAACCTTGAAAAGCGCGCTCGGCGCCCTGTGCGAGGCGCCGGATGCGGCGCAGCTGGACACGGCGCGCGCGGCCTTCTCCGACACCGTGCGGCAATGGGCGCGGCTGCAATACCTCGCCTCCGGCCCGGTGTCGGAGCATCAGCGCGCCTTCCGCATCGAATACTGGCCCGACAAGCGCAATGTGGTGGGCCGGCAGCTGAGCGAGGTGCTGAGCAAGCAGGACCCGGCCGCGCTGGAGAAGGAACGCTTCGCCACCACCAGCGTCGGCGTCCAGGGCCTGCCGGCGCTGGAGCGCCTGCTGTTCGAGGATGACGCGCTGCCGGCGATAACGCCGCAGGCGCCGGGTGCCGCCTTCCGCTGCGCCTTGCTGGTGGCGATCGGCGACAACCTCGACACCATCGCCAACGAGATCGTCGATGGCTGGACCGGTGGCGACAAACCCTATCTGCAAAGCCTGGATCAGCCGGATCCGGATGACGAAGAGGCGCCGAAACCGCGCGACGCGGCGGCGCGCCTGCTGAACGACCTGCTGACCGCGACCATCGCCATCCGCGACATGAAGCTGCTGGCGCCGCTCGGCGATTCCCTCGCCAAGGCGAAGCCGCAGGCGGCGGAATACTGGCGCAGCGCCCTGTCGCTGGACGTGCTGAAGGCCAATCTCGAAGGCCTGCGCGAGGCCTTCGGCACCGATGGCGGCCTTGGCAAGCTGCTGCGTGCGACGCCGGAAGGCGGCCCGGTCGCCGATGCCCTGGCCGCCACGCTGGACCAGGCCTTCGAGGCCAAGGACCGCATCACCCTGCCGCTCGACCAGGCGGTGGCCGATGCGGGCCAGCGCAAGGCGGTCGAGGCGCTGGGCGAACAGCTCCTGCGGCTGCGCGACCTGCTCTCCGGCCCGGTCGCCACCGACCTCAACCTGCCGATTGGATTCAATGCGCTCGATGGCGATTGACCGCAGACTCTTTCTGGCGGGCGCCGGCGCCACGCTGCTGGCCGGCGCCACGCGGCCGGCTTTCGCGGCGGCGCAGCCGCGCTATCTCTCGGCCGCCGCGACGCTCGACGGGCGGCAGGTCGCGGTGGCGCTGAGCGAAACCGGCGCGCCGCTCTATGACCTCGACCTGGCCGATCGCGGCCACGGCCTGGCATTGCGGCCCGGGGCGAACGAAGCCGTATGTTTCGGCCGCCGCCCCGGCACCTACGCCCAGGTCTTCGATCTCGCCACCGGCGATCCGCTGACCATCATCGCGCCGACGGCAGCCGACCGGCATTTCTCCGGCCATGGCGTGTTCACGCCCGATGGCCGCTACCTTCTGTTGACCGAGAACGACATGACCCGGCGCCGCGGCCTCGTCGGCGTGCATGACGCGGCGGCGGGCTATGCGCGGCTGCGCGACTTCCCGACCGGCGGCATCGGCCCGCACGATTTGCGCCTGTTGCCGGACGGCGTGACCCTGGTCGTCGCCAATGGCGGGCTCGACCACCGGCACGACCGGATGACCGCAGCGGAGGCGGCGGATATCCGGTCCGATCTCGTTTATCTCGACTGGCAGGCGGGCAGCGTCCTGGACCAGGTGAGGCTCGATCCGGTCCTGTCGCGGATGAGCATCCGCCATCTGGCGCTGACCGCGGACGGGCAGGTGGTGGCCGCCCTGCAGGACTCAGCCGAGGTACCGGACCTGGATCGCCCGCTGGGATTCCTGCATCGGCGCGGCGAAGACCTGCGCTGGCTGGCGACACCCAAAGGCGGCTGGGGCGGCTTCCGCGGCTATTGCGGCAGCGCGGCGGTCGATCTCGGCGGCGGCCTGGTGGCGATGAGCTCGCCGCGCGGCAATTGCGTCGGCCTGTGGAACGCCGCCGATGGCAGCGTCGCTGGCGGCGCTGACGTGCATGACGGCTGTGGCCTGGCGGCGGCCGATGCGGCGCGGACCCTGCTGGTATCCAGCGGCGGCGGCGACCTGTTCACCCTGGCGGACGGCGCCAGCAGCGCGGCGCCGCTCGACGGCGACGGGCCGGCGGAATACCGCTTCGATAATCACCTGCTGCGGGTCAGTTCCTGAGCGCTTCGACGCAGCGCGAAAGGAAGCGGTAGGCGGCCCATTCCTTCTCCTCCATCCAGGGATCGGGCCAGCAGCTCCAGATCACCACCGCGAGCTCCTCGCGCGGGTTGAGGTAGAGGAACTGGCCGAAAATGCCCTGGCCGGTGAAGGCGCCGTCATGGCCGGGCAGGCGCGGGTCGCCGCTGGGGAACGACCACCATTGATAGCCGTAGCCCATGGGCACCTGCGGCGCGACGCGGCCATAGCCGACCTGCGGCGAATCCGGCCGCGGGTGGCTGGCTTCCGCGATCCATCCCGCAGGCAGGATCGCCTCGCCGCCGGCAATGCCGCCGCCGAGGATGAAAAGGCCGAAGCGGCCGAAATCGCGCAGGGTGAAGTTGCAGCCGCCGCTGCCCATCTCCAGCCCATCGGGCGCATCGAGCGTCCAGTAGCCATCGGCCTCCATGCCGAAGCGCGCCCAGATGCGGTCTGAAAGATAGTCGGACAGCGTCTGCCCGGTGGCCGCGGCGATCAGCGCCCCCAGCAGGTAGGATTCACCGCTGCTGTAGACGAAGCGCGTGCCCGGCGGCACCGCGCGCTTCAGGCCGCGCATCACCGCCATGGCGCCGTCGCGGCGGCCTTCGAGCACGGCGTTGTAGTAGCGCGCGAAATCCGAGGTGCCGTCGCGATAGGCCTCGTCCCACTGCACCCCCGACGACATCTCCAGCAGGTGGCGGATGGTGTTGGCCTCGTAGGCGGTGCCGCGCAGGTCC
The DNA here is from genome assembly GCA_044226685.1 of Dongiaceae bacterium. Taxonomy (GTDB): domain Bacteria; phylum Pseudomonadota; class Alphaproteobacteria; order Dongiales; family Dongiaceae; genus Dongia_A. The sequence continues at coordinate 48,263 of JBGAGP010000007.1, read as the reverse complement.
GGCAGATAGCGCGTGACGGGATCGGAAACCCCGTCGATGGCGCCCTGGTGGATTGCCGCCCCCAGCAGGGTCGACATCACCGACTTGCCGATGGAATAGGAATACCACCGCGTGCGCTCGTCGAGGCCGAGGCCATAGCGCTCCAGGTGGATCTCGCCGCGCTTCAAGACCAACAGGCCGCCGACCCGATGCTCCGCCATGAAGGCGTCGACGCCGAGGGCCGCCGCGTCGAGCGGCCGGGCGGCAGGGGGCAGCGGGTACACCTGTGCGCCGCGGCGGATGGTCCGGATCGGGAAATAGCGGTCGCGGTTGCTGTTGAGGACCGGCTGTTCCGCCGGGGTCGGACTCATGAAATTCAGCAGCTGCATGGGCGAATGCCTCAGATCGGCTCGATTTCCACCGGTGTCGGCTTGCGGGAGCCGTACAGCACATAGAGGCCGGCGGCGATGATCATGGCCGCCCCGAGATAGGTGAATCGATCCGGCATCTCGTGGAAAAAGTACCAGCCGCCGAGGGTGGCCCAGATGATCGCGGTGTATTCGAAAGAGGTGACGAAATTCGCTTCCGCCATGCGATAGGCCTGCGTCAGCAGCACCATTCCGGCGGAGGCGATCGGGCCGCAGGCGGCGAGCAGCAAAAGATCCTCCGTCGGCGGCATGCTCCAGGCGCGGAACAGGAAGTCCAGGCTGGCGTCGCCGCTGCCGGCGTAGCGCCCGTCCCCCAGGACGATCGCGGCGATGCCCGCGGCGAAGAAGAACACCAGGTTCTGGTAGAACGACATCACCGCAGCGGATTCGGTGACGCCCATGCGTCGCGCCATCAACTGCGCCGTGCCATAGGCCAAGGCAGCGGCGACCGGCAGCAGCGCCGCAAGATCGAAGGACGCGGTGAAGGGCTTCACCATCACCAGCACCCCGGCAAAGCCGATCAGGGTCGCGATCCAGCGCCGTGCGCCGACCGTCTCGCCCAGCAGCGGCCCCGCCAGCGCCACGACGAAGAGCGGCGTGGTGAACCACAGCGCGATCACCTGCGCCAGCGGCATGGCGGGAAAAGCCAGGTAGTAGGTCGTGTAAGAGACGACCAGGATCAATCCGCGCAGGACCAGCCAGCGCAGCCGCGGCGACCAAAGGTCGCGCAGGCTGCCCTGCATCCGCACCAGTACCAGCATGATGGGCAGCGCCACCACGCAGCGGATGATGATCGCCTGGTGGACGGGATAGTGATCGCTGATCGACTTGATGACGAAATCCTGGAGCGCGAAGACCAGGACGCCGAGACAAAGCGTCATCGCCCCCAGGACCGGATGGTGCCGCGCGCCGCCGGCCTGCGGCGAAGTGGAGGTGGTCACGTTGCCCCCGAAGTCACGATCAATACCGCTACTCATGCCAGTGAATTCGCCGGTCGGCAATCGGGCAATGCGCGACGCGGCCGCGTGGAACGCACCGTCTCCAGGAGACTGGCCTCTTGCGCTGCAACGCAGCAACAGCGCAATCTATCGCAAAGACCGATGAGGAACCGTCATTGTGACTGCGCTTTCGCCGGAACAACTGTTTAATCGCTGCGATCCCGCCACTTTGCCGGGCGACAGCACGGACGACCTGGAGGATCTGCCCGGCCTGATCGGCCAGGAGCGCGCCATCGAGGCCGTCGCCTTCGGCGTCGGCGTCAAGCATCCGGGCTACAACCTGTTCGCCCTGGGCACCAGCGGCACCGGCAAGCACTCGGTGATCGCCGACTACCTGCGCCGCCAGGCCACCCGTCAGGCGACGCCGGACGATTGGTGCTACGTCAACAATTTCGCCGATCCGCAGCGGCCCAACGCGCTGCGCCTGCCGCCCGGTCGCGCCAAGCCGTTCTGCGAGGCCATGCGCAAGCTGATCGAGGAGCTGAAGGCGGTTCTGCCGGCGACCTTCGAGGGCGACGACTACCGCGCGCGGCGCGAGGTGATCGACGAGCAGTTCAAGCAGCAGGCCGAGACCCCCTTCAGCGCGCTGCAGCAGAAGGCGCAGAAGGAGAACGTCGCGCTGATCCGCACCCCGATGGGCCTGGCCCTGGCGCCGCTCAAGGATGGCGAAGTGTTGCGGCCGGAGGAATTCAACAAGCTGCCGGAGCCCGAGCAGGAGCGCATCAAGAAGGTGATCGAGTCCCTGCAAGGGGAACTCGAAGTCGTGGTCCGCCGCATGCCGGACCTGGAACGCAAGCATCGCGAGGCGGTGCGCGCCCTCAACCATGACATGACGCGCTTCGCCGTCGGCCACCTGATCGAAGAGCTTCGCCGCGGCCACCAGGACCTGCCCGAGGTCGTCGCCTATCTGGGCGAGGTCGAGGGCGACATCGTCGAGAATTCCGACGACTTCCTGCCCCAGGCGCATCCGCTGCCGATCGCGCCCGGAATGGAGGAGGACGACGCCCCCGGGCGCAGCTTTCGCCGCTACCAGGTGAATGTGGTGGTGGAAAACACCCCCGGCCAGGGGGCGCCGATCTATTACGAGGACCGGCCCAACCACCAGACCATCGTCGGCCGGGTCGAGCACATGGCGCGCTTCGGCACGCTGGTCACCGATTTCAACCTGCTGAAGCCGGGCGCCTTGCACAAGGCGAATGGCGGCTACCTGATCATCGACGTGATCCGCCTGCTGCAGAGCGGCATCGGCTACGAATCGCTGAAGCGGGCATTGCGCGCGCGCGAGATCCGCATCGAATCGGTGGAGCAGATGCTGAGCCTCGCCAGCACCATTTCGCTGGAGCCGGAGCCGATCCCGCTCGACATCAAGGTGGTACTGGTCGGCGAGCCGATGGTCTACTACCTGCTGCAGCAGCACGACCCGGATTTCGCCGAGCTGTTCAAGGTGCCGGTGGACTTCGAGGACCGGGTCGACCGCAACGTGCACAACACCGCGCTGATGGCGCGGCTCATCGCCACCTCGGTGCGGCGCGAGAATCTGAAGGCCTTCGGCCGCACTGCGATCGCCCGGGTGATCGAGCAGGCCTCGCGCATGGTCGAGGATTCGCAGAAGCTCTCGACCCATATGCGCAGCGTCAACGACCTGATCGTCGAATCCGACCATTTCGCCGGCCTGGCCGGCGCCGCGCGGGTCGAGGCCGAGCATGTGCAGGCGGCGATCGACGCGCAGATCCGCCGCACCGACCGCCTGCCGCAGCGCCTGCGCGAGGAGATCCTGCGCGGCACCTATCACATCGACACGGCCGGCGCCCGGATCGGCCAGATCAACGGCCTCGCCGTCATCGGCATGGGGACCATGTCGTTCGGCCGGCCCAGCCGCATCTCCGCCCGCGTCCGCCTGGGCCGCGGCGAGGTCACCGACATCGAGCGCGAGGTGGAGCTGGGCGGGCCGCTGCATTCCAAGGGCGTGCTGATCCTTTCCGGCTTCCTCGGCGGACGCTTCGGCCGCGACAGACCGCTGTCGCTGACGGCGAGCCTGGTGTTCGAACAATCCTATGGCGGCGTCGACGGCGACAGCGCCTCGATGGCCGAGCTCTGCGCGCTGCTCTCCGCCCTGGCGGAGGTGCCGATCAGCCAGCGTTTCGCGATGACCGGCTCGGTCGACCAGAACGGCCGCTCCCAGGCCATCGGCGGCGTGAACGAGAAGATCGAGGGCTTCTTCGATCTCTGCCGCGACCGCGGCCTCAGCGGCGAACAGGGCGTCATCATCCCGGCCAGCAACGTGAAGCATCTGATGCTGCGGGGCGACGTGCAGGCGGCGGCGCGGGACGGCAAGTTCCACATCCATTCCATCGAGGATGTCGACCAGGCGATCGAGCTGCTGACCGGTGTGCCGGCCGGCCGGCCGGCGGCGGATGGCAGCTATCCCGAGGACTCGATCAACGCGCGCGTCGCGCGTCGCCTGGCGGACTTCGCCGAGAAGGCGGCCGCCTTCGCGCGGCGCAACGACAAGGCCTGAGGTACGGCGATGAGCGCCGAAGAGACCGATTTCGCTGTTCATCGCGTGGTGGTGGCCCTCGAATCCGCCTGCGAGAACCTGGTTGCCCTGGAACAGGCGGCCGAGATGGCGCGGCGGGCGAAGGCGACCCTGCATGCCATGTTCATCGAGGATGCCCGCCTGCTGGAAGCGGCGGCGCTGCCCTTCACCCGGCAGGTGAGCCTGGCCTCCGCCACCGCCATGCCCCTGGAGCCGGGCGATCTCGAAGCGGAGTTCCGCGCGCTGGCGGCGCGCGCCCGGCGCCGGCTCGAAGATCTGGCCGGCCGGCTCAACGTGACCGCATCCTTCGAGATCGTGCGCGGCGATCGTTCCGCCGCCTTGGCGGCGGCGGGCGGCGGTGACCTGCTGGTGGTGGAGACGACCAGCCGTGCCGTCAGCCGCCATTTGCGCATCTCGACCGACTGGTTCGCGGCGGCCGCATCCTGCGGCCGCGCCTGTCTTCTGCTCGGCCCCGCCAGTGACCAGCGCCACAACGTGCTGGTGATCCATGACGGGTCGACCGCCGGCGACCGGGCGATGCTGGCGGCGCGCGCCCTGGGCGGTGTCGACCACGCCCGGCTCTACGTGGCCCGCCTGCCGGATGCGCCGCAGGAGGCGGCATTGCGCCAGCGCTACGATCTCGCCACCAGCCGCACCGTCTTCCGCCAGATGGCGACGATGGACGCGGCGGAATTGCGTCGCGCCGTATCCCATGCCGATTGCGGCCTGGTGATCGTGCCGGCCACGCTCATCGCCGCGCACCTGGCGGAGCTGCAAGGCTTCCTGGCGGCGCCCAGCTGCGCGCTGATGCTGATCGCCTGACAACGCGGAAAGGAACCAGGATGGCGAAACACCAGGTCACGCTGTTCGAGGTCGCCGGTTTCGCGGTCAAGGTCGATTGGAGCTGGGCGATCCTGGCCATGCTGATCGCCTGGTCGCTGGCCGAGGGCTTCTTCCCCTCGCTCTACGAAGGCCTGCCGGTCGCCGCCTATTGGTGGATGGGGGTTGCCGGCGTGCTCGGCTTGTTCCTGTCCATCCTGCTGCACGAGCTGTCGCATTCCGTGGTGGCGCGCTATTACGGCCTGCCGATCCGCGGCATCACGCTCTTCATCTTCGGCGGCGTCGCCGAGCTGGAGGAGGAACCGTTGTCGCCGCGGGTCGAGTTCCGCATGGCCATCGCCGGTCCGGTCCTCAGCGTCGTCCTCGGCGTGATCTTCTATCTGCTGACCCTGCTGGGCGGGGCGCTGGGCTGGCCGGCGCCGGTCACCGGCGTCACCCGCTACCTCGCCTCGCTCAACCTGATCCTGGCGGTGTTCAACCTCATCCCCGCCTTTCCGCTCGATGGCGGGCGCGTGCTCCGGGCCTATCTGTGGCACCGCTGGCGCGACATGCGCCGGGCGACGCGGGCAGCGGCCAATGCCGGCATCGCCTTCTCCGTGGTGCTGATGGGCATCGGCTTCATCAGCGTGGTGACCGGCGATCTCGGCACCGGCATCTGGTGGATCCTGATCGGCCTGTTCCTCCGGAGTGCCGCCGCCGGGTCCTACTACGACCTGCGCACCCGCCAGGCGATCAAGGGCCATGTCGTGCGCGATTTCATGAGCGGCGCCCCGGTTGCGGTCTCGCCCTATATCAGCATCCGCCAGCTGGCGGAGGACTACGTGCTGCGCCATCACCACGAGTTCTTTCCGGTGGTGGAGAGCGGCCGGCTGCTGGGCGCGATCTCGATGAAGGAGATCAAGGACCTGCCGCGCGACCGCTGGGATAGCATGCGAGTCGGCGATCTCATGGTCGCGGCAGGCGAGGCAAACATGATCGCGGCCGGCGCCGATGCGATGGCCGCGCTCACCGCCATGCAAAAGCGCGGCGCCAGCCGCCTAATGGTGGTGGAAGGCGGCAGCCTGGTCGGCATCCTGTCGCTGAAGGACCTGCTGAAACGCCTGTCGCTCCAGCTCGAACTCGAGGATGCCGCCGAGGGAAGCTCTTAACCGGCTGAACGGACGCGCATTTTTCCGCCTGCGACGTTTCGGCGCTGCGCCAAGCGGCGCGCTGCCGCCGGTCCGCCGGGGCTGCTATGCAAAGGTCGGATTTCCGCTTGCCGACGGCCGCGCCATGACCCAGTTGGACTTGCTGCAGAAATACGACCGCGCCGTTCCGCGCTACACCTCCTATCCGACCGCGCCGCATTTCCACGCCGAGATCGGGCCGGAGCAATACGCCGCCTGGCTCGCCGCCGGTGATGCCAGGGCGCCGGTCTCGCTCTATCTCCACGTCCCTTATTGCAAGTCGATGTGCTGGTATTGCGGCTGCCACACCAAGGTGGCGGCGCGCTATCAGCCGGTCGAGGACTTGGCCGCGCGGCTCATCGAGGAGGCGGCGCTGGTCGCCCGCCATGTCGATGCCAGACGCCCGGCGACGCAGATTCACTGGGGCGGCGGCACCCCCAACATGCTGCGGCCGGCCGAATTCGCCCGCATCATGGCGGCGCTCGACCGGCACTTCCCCCGCGCCGACACGGCCGAGGTCGCCATCGAGATGGACCCGCGCCTGCTGACCCAGGAGATGGCGGCGGAATGCCTGATGTCCGGTGTCAACCGCGTCAGTCTCGGCGTGCAGGATTTCGACCCCGAGGTGCAGCGGCTGATCAACCGCGAGCAGCCTTTCGCCCTGGTGCGGGATGCGGTCGAGCTGTTGCGCGCCCACGGCATTGCTGGCATCAACCTCGACCTCATGTACGGCCTGCCCGGCCAGACGCGGGACACCATCCTCAAGACCATCGACCTGGCGCATTCGCTGGCGCCGGACCGCTTGGCGCTGTTCGGCTATGCCCATGTGCCGTGGATGAAGACGCACCAGCGGCTGATCGACGAAAGCCGCATGCCGGATGCCGCGTCGCGCTGGGACCTGATGAGCCTCGCCAATGATCGGCTTCGCGCGCTGGGCTACGTGCAGATCGGCTTCGACCATTTCGCCAGGCCTGACGACCCGATGGTCCAGGCGCTGAACGCGGGCAAATTGACCCGCAACTTCCAGGGCTATGCGGTGGAGGATGCCGCGACGTTGATCGGCCTCGGCCCATCGGCCATCGGCACCCTGCCGCAGGGCTATGTGCAGAACCTGGCGGAGCCCGGCGCCTGGCACCGCGCCATCGCCGCGGGCCGCCTCGCCACTGCGCGGGGCATCGCGCTTTCCGACGAGGACCGCCTGCGCCGCGCGATCATCGAGCGCCTGCTGTGTGATTTCGCCGTCGACCTCGACGCGGTCATCCGCGCGCACGGCATGACCGGCCGCCGCTTCGGCCCGGAGAAGGTGCGGCTGAACGAGCTTGCCGCCGACGGCCTGGTCGAGTTGGACGGCGAGCAGGTTCGCATCACCGAGCCTGGCCGCCCCCTGGCCCGCCTCGTCGCCGCCTGCTTCGACACCTATCTCGACACCGGCAAGGCGCGGCACTCGAAGGCTGTCTGAGCCTCCGACATCACGGCGCTGCATCTGCCCCCTCCCTGACCCTCCCCCTGAAGGGGGAGGGGATTGTTCTGTCCCCCTCCCCCGGAACGGGGGAGGGATGGGGTGGGGGCAGTTGAAGTGCCGGATGTCTACCCTGGATACGCGATCTTCACGATCTCGATGTCCTCGACGCCCTTCGGCGTCGGCACCTTGGCGGTGTCGCCGACCGACTTGCCCATGAGTGCGCGGGCGACCGGGGAGATCCAGCTGATCCGCCCGGTCTCGGTCTCATCGATGCCGACGATGGTCACATTGACCTCGCTGTCATCCTCGCGGGCGTAGGTGACGGTCGCGCCGAAGAACACCTTGCTGCGGTTCTTCTGCGCCTTGGGATCGACCACCTCGGCGATCTCCAGCCGCTTGTCGAGGAAGCGCAGCCGCCGGTCGATCTCGCGCAGGCGCCGCTTGCCGTAGATGTAGTCGCCGTTCTCCGAGCGGTCGCCGTTGCCGGCCGCCCATTCGACCACGCGCACCACCTCCGGCCGCTCCTCGTTCCACAGCTTGCGCCGCTCGGCGACCAGCCGCGCATGGCCTTCGGGCGTCATGTAGTTCTTCTTGCCGGCCGGCAGGGGCGGCAGGTCGTCGTCTTCGTCGGTCATGAAACCTGCGCTCGTTGTAGCAACCCCTCCAATCGTCATGCCAGGGCGTGGCCCTGGCATCCACGAGTTTGCCTGTAGCGACGAGGTCTTGCCCATTGAACTCGTGGATGGCATGGCCAAGCCATGCCATGAGGGTGGAGTGTATGTGTCCTTCGAGGAGAGAACGAGGATTATCCTCGTCTCCGTCTCCGCCTTCCACCCTCGTCATCGCCCGGCGACGCGACCTTCGGCGCCGGCAGCGCCACCGCTTTCGCCAGGTGCGGATAGGGCGCCGTCTTGTGCGGGATGGCCATGGCGCCGACGAAATGCTCCTGGAATTTCGGCTCGACGGCGGTCTCGACCTTCTCGACCTGCTTCACCACGCGGGCGATCTCCTCGCGCGCCTTGGCGTTCAGGAGCGCGATGCGGGCACCGGTGCCTGCCGCGTTGCCGGCGGAGGTGACCTTGGCCAGGTCGCAATCGGGGATCATGCCGAGGACCATGGCATACTTGACATCAATATGGCTGCCGAAGGCGCCGGCCAGCGTGATGCGGTCGACCTTGTCGACGCCCATGCGGTCCATCAGCAGCTTGGCGCCGGCATAGAGCGCCGCCTTGGCCAGCTGGATGGCGCGCACGTCGTTCTGGGTGATGCGCAACTGCGGCGTGCCGTCATGCAGCAGGTAGGAGAAGGTGCGGCCGTCGGCCTCGATGCGCGGCGACTTCGCCTGCATGGCGCCGTCGACCACGCCGTCCTGGGTCAGGATGCCGGAGAGATACATCTCGGCGATGCATTCGATGATGCCGGAGCCGCAGACACCGGTGACGCCGGTGCCTTCCGTCTGCTTGGCGAAGTCGGGATGGTCCGACCACAGATCGCAGCCGATGACCTTGAAGCGCGGCTCCAAGGTCTCGCGGTCGATGCGGATGCGCTCGATCGCGCCCGGGGCCGCGCGCTGGCCGCAGGAGATCTGCGCGCCCTCGAAGGCCGGCCCGGTCGGCGAGGAGGCCGCCAGCAGCTTCTGCTTGTTGCCCAGCACGATCTCGGCGTTGGTGCCGACATCGACGATCAGCGTCATCTCGTCCGCCTCGTGCGGCGCTTCCGACAGGATGACCCCGGCGGTGTCGGCGCCCACATGGCCGGCAATGCAGGGCAGCACGTAGATGCGCGCATTCGGGTGGATCTTGAGGTCGATCTCCGAGGCCCAGAACATGGTCGGCCCGTCGGTCGCCAGCGCGAACGGCGCGCCGCCCAGCTCGATCGGATTAATGCCGAGCAGCAGGTGGTGCATGATCGGGTTGCCGACGAAGGTCACCTCGAGGATGTCCTGCACCGTGCAATTGGCTTCCTTGGCGACGTTGGCGGCCAGGTCGTTGATCGCCTCGCGCACCACCTTGGTCATCTCGGAATCGCCGCCTGGATTCATCATGACGTAAGACACGCGGCTCATCAGGTCTTCGCCGAAGCGGATCTGCGGGTTCATCAGCCCCGAGGACGCGACCACCTCGCCCGAGGACAGCTCGCAGAGATGCCCGGCGATGGTGGTGGAGCCGATATCGACGGCCAGGCCATAGACATGGTCGCGGAAGCCCGGCCACACGGCGGTGATCTGCCGGCCCAGGTGCACGGCGACGGTCACCGTCCAGTTGCCCTTGCGCAGGGCGGCCTGCAGCCCCTGGATCACGCGCAGGTCGGTGTCGAGATCGGTGAGCCCCCATTGCTCCTTCAGCGCCTTCTCCAGGCGCTGCAAGTCTCCCGTCGGATCATGCATATCCGGCTCGGCGACCTCGACGTAATGCAGCTTGACGATCGGATCGATCTCGATCGCGCGCATCTCGGCGCGCTTCCTGACGACCTGCTTGTGGACCTGGCTGTCCTCCGGCACGTCGATGACCAGGTCGCCCAGCAGATGCGCCTGGCAGGAGAGGCGCCGGCCCGGCTTCATGCCGCGCTTGTCGGAATAGCGCTGCTCCACGGGGGAGAAATCGGAGAGGTGGTCGCCCTTGGAGGTGACGCCGAGCTTGGCGAACTCGCCCTCGGAGACGACGATCTGGCAACGCCCGCAGATGGCGCGACCGCCGCAGACCGAATCGATGTCGACGCCCAGCTGGCGCGCAGCCTGCAGCACCGGCGTGCCGACCGGAAAACGGCCGCGCCGGCCGGACGGCATGAACACCACCAGCGGCTGGTCGCCGTCCTTGGTGCCGTTGCCGTTCTTGACGCTTGCCTCGGTGCCTTCCGCAGCCATCACTCAACCCCAAATCCAGTGCGCCTATTCCGGCGCCAGAAGCGTTTCGCCCCTGCACCGGCTTGGGCTGCCGGGCAGGGGCGATTTCCTTACGCGATTTCCGCGCGTTTAGCCATTGGCGGCGCCGGCCGGTGCGGCTCCCTCCGGGCCTGCCGCCCCACCGCCGCCGCGGCGGCGATTCTCGCGGCCGCGCCGGCCGCCGGCACCGGCTCCTTCGCCCTCGGCCGCGGGCTCGCGGAACTTGCGGATCCAGGCGGCGCAATGGGCGTCATGGCCCATCAGCACGTCACCGCCCATCACGCCCACCATCTCCTCCTGGTGCAGCGGGTTGGTGATGGCCGAGGTCATGCCGGCGCCGATCGCCATGGCGAGGAAGCTGGAATTGAGACCGTGCCGGTTGGGCAGGCCGAAGCTGATGTTGGAGGCCCCGCAGGTGGTGTTGACCTTCAGCTCCATGCGCAGGCGGCGCACCAGGTGGAACACCGACTTGCCGGCCTGGCCCAGCGCGCCGATCGGCATGACCAGCGGATCGACCACGATGTCGGAATGCGGGATGCCGTAATCGGCGGCGCGCTGCACGATCTTCTTGGCCACCTCGAAGCGCACGTCGGGGTCCTCGGAGATGCCGGTCTCGTCGTTGGAGATGGCGACCACGGCCGCGCCATACTTCTTCACCAGCGGCAGCACGACTTCCAGGCGCTCTTCCTCGCCGGTGACCGAGTTCAGCAGCGCCTTGCCCTTGTAGACCTGCAGGCCGGCTTCGAGGGCCGCGACGATGGAAGAGTCGATGGAGAGCGGCGCATCGGTCAGCGACTGCACCAGCTGGATGGTCTCGGCCAGGATGCGCGGCTCGTCGGCCATCGGGATGCCGGCGTTGACGTCGAGCATCTGCGCGCCGGCGGCGACCTGGGCGAGCGCGTCCGACTTCACGCGGCTGTAGTCGCCCGCCGCCATCTCGGCGGCCAGCAGCTTGCGGCCCGTGGGGTTGATGCGCTCGCCGATGATGACGAACGGCCGGTCGAAGCCGATGACGACTTCCTTGGTGGCCGAGGAGATGACGGTATCGGTCATTGAAGCAATTCCTTTCTCGAAACCCGGTTCTATTGGGCGGCGGGTTCGCCCGCGCGCCGTTGTTGTCTGTTCCGCATCACGCCGGAGGCCTGGATGATCTCGTTCACGAACTCTTCCTGCCGGTAGGCCATCACGTGCACGCCGGAAACGCCTTCGATCTCCTTGATCTCCTGGATCAGGTCGATCGCCAATTGCTTGCCCTCGGCGCGCTGGTCCTTGGCCTTCTCCATCCGCTCGAGGATCGCCTCGGGGATGTGCACGCCGGGAACGTTGTTCTTCATCCAGCGCGCGGTCTTGGCCGAGGGCAGCGGGCCGACGCCGATCAGGAAGAACGCTTGTCTGTGCAGGCCCTGCTCGCGCACTTTCTCCATGAACTTGCGCAGGAGCGGCACGTCGAAGCAATACTGGGTCTGGATGAACTGGGCGCCGGCGGCGATCTTCTTGGCGATGTGGACCGCCCGGTATTCATAGGGCGGCGCGAAGGGGTTGGCGGCGGCACCCAGGAACACCCGCGGCGGGGTGGTGAGCTTGCGTCCCGAGAGGAACACGCCCTTGTCGCGCATGCCGCGGATGCATTCCAGCAGCGAGGTCGAATCGAAGTCGAAGACCGGCTTGGCCGCCGGCTGGTCGCCCGCCTGCACGCCGTCGCCGGTCAGGCACAGGATGTTCTGCACCCCCATGGCGGCCGCACCCAGCACGTCGCCCTGGATGGCGATGCGGTTCCGGTCGCGGCAGGAGATCTGCATGATGACGGCATAGCCGGCGCGGGTCAGCAGCGAGCAGATGCCGACCGAGGACATGTGGCAATTGGCGCCGGAGGCGTCGGTGGCGTTGATCGCGTCGCAGACCTCGGAGAGCACCAAGGCGCGCTCATAGACGTCGCGCGGATCGGCGCTGTCCGGCGGGTTCAGTTCCGCGGTGACGGCGAAGCGGCCCAGGCGCAGCACGCGCTCCAGCCGGCCGCCGGAAGAATGACCGGGCAGCAGCGGCAGCGGCGCGCCGGGATCGAAATGCGGCGTCTCGCTCATGCGGCCTTCCCCGGGTTGGTCGGCGGGGCAGGTGGCGAGGGCGAGTCCTTGGACGTGCCGCCGGCGATCTGGTCGGCCGCCTCCACCGATTTCGGCGCCGGCTTGGGCGCTGGCTTCGCCGCGGCGGGTTTCGGCTTGTTGCCGGCCTCGTCCTCCAGCCCCTTGGCGATGCGAACCACGCGCAGCCAGGACGACTTGCCCTTGAAGCGGTTGTCGACCGGCTTCTGCACGTCGAGGATCTTGTGGCCCTGCGGATTGGCGAGGCCCATGCTTGCGGCGCCGGCCCAGCCCTGGGCCCAGACGCATTTCATCTCCGGCTTCACCTCGCAATTGCCGTTTTCGCGCACGCCGCCGCAGGGGCCGTTGCGCAGGTTCTTCGGGCAGTTCATCGGGCAGGACATGCCGGTGGAGGACAGCGCGCATTGCCCGCACATCTGGCAGTCGAACAGGAAGCCCTTGATGCCCTTTTCCATGACCTGGAACGGCTTCTCGACCTTGTCATAGCCGATCTTCGCCCACAGCGGATGCAGCGCCACCAGCACCTTCTCGAAACCGCGATAGAAGGCATTCAGCCCCTTCGCATGCCGCACGGACCACAGGCGGACGGAATACATCTCGCTATACCCCCAACAGGATATTCTTCCCCCCTTGCGGGGGAAGGCAGCGGAGGCTTAGCGAGCGCAGCGAGCTTAGCCGTAGCCGGATGGGGGGTAGCGCGCCCCAGCGGACGAATGTCCGCATTCGCGGACGGGGCGGCGCGCCATCGCGGTAGCGATACGAGTGAAGGTTCTTCGCAGAAAGACCCCGCGCTGCAACACCCCCCTTCCCACCCTTCCCCCGCAAGGGGGGAAGGGGCTCGGCGGAGCGCTTGGCGCCAGCAGAGATTCCCAGGCCCATATCTACTTCGCCTCCACGCCGCCGGCTTCGACCAGCGCCTTCAGCTTGGCGTCGTCGAAGGCGGCTTCCAGCTCGGCGGCCTTCTTGTCGGCTTCTTCCTGCAAGGCGTCGGTGACCTCGACGGGCGCGGCGCGGCGCCATTCGGCCAGGTACGAATCCGTGTCGCGCAGGTTGGCGCGCATGGCGGCGCGGTCGATCGCCTTCTCGAAGCGCTCGGTCAGCTGGATCTTCGCGCTGTCGCGACCCTTTTTCACGATCACCTGGGCCGGGATGTCCCGCCAGTAAACCACCGTCAGCTGTGCCATCGGATCCCCTACGCCATCTTTGCCTTCACGAAATCCGCGAACTCGCCGTAGCCGGTACGGCGGTGCACGAACTGCAGGTTCAATCGCTCCGCCGCTGCCTTGGCCCGCCTCAGCAGATCTGCATCGTCGGTCTGCGCAAGGTAGACCAGCTTGCGGTAGTTGCCGAAGTAGAGATCGCGCAACTCCGGATGCGCCTCGATGCCGAAGCCTTGCCAGATCAGCCGCTCGAAGTGCCGCGCCAGGTAGTCCGTCAGGAAGAAAGTGCCGAGCTCCTCTTCCATCAGCTTCTCGAAATCGACGGTTCCCGCGAACCACTGATAGCAATGCGGTCCATCGATCCGTTCAACGCCCTCTTCGGCCAGCACGCGGTCCAGTTCCCCTTGGGTACCGCAATCACCATAGAGCACGAAGATGCGGTCGAACTTCTTTCTGCCGGCCCTGATCTTGCGCTGGACCCCGCCCGCGATCTTTTCCGGGCGGTTGTGCCAGATCGCCGGCAGGCAGGTGATCTCGATCCGATCGTCCCAGCCGCTCGCCTTGCTCACCGCCAGGAATTCCCTGGCGAGCGCGCCGCAGGCAATGAACAGGGTGCGAGAAGTCTCCGCCATGCTCCGATCCGGCGCCGTCCGGGTGATGCCTACCGGCGCCTTCCTCTGGCTCAAATCCTTAAGGCCGGCGGGGGTGCCGGGCTGCTATTGCCGCGACCGGGGATCGTCTTGCAGCGACGTAATCCCCGTCGCGGATAGGCTATATCTGGTCGTTCCCGGGGTCCGGCGCTAGGCCGTGGCCTTCCGGCGGTCGAGCTGTTTCAGGGAATGGGCGATCCACTGGGCCGTCAGCTTCTCATGCACCGAGTTCTGGCCGAGGCGCTGGCGCAAGGCCGCGAAATCGACATGGTCCAGCTCCTGGTCCTGGTTGAAGCAGGAGAAGACCACCGTTTCCTTGCCGGTCACCGGGTCCTTGTGCGGCTGCAGGCACTGGGCGCAGATCTCCTTCATCATGCATTGCATGGGCGAGTTGATCGAGCCCACGGCACAATGCGATTCCTTGAGATAGGGCTTCAGCACCTCGTGCCGCGCGCGGGCCACCGCCGCCATCATGCCGTCGGAGCCGATGGCGATGATGCGGTCGACGTCCTGGATCTTGATCGGCGTCTCGCCCATCTCGCCCTTGGCGTAGGTCAGGATCGACTGGACAATATTGCCGACGAAGCTCTTGTCCTGCGGCCGGTCGGGGGTGAAGCCCGGCGCCTCGTCGCTGGACCAGATGACGACGTCCGAGGCCGCCTTGATCTCGTCGATCTTGTAGCGGTCCTGCAGCTTCTTGTAGCCGGCGAAATAGACCACCTTCGATCCGGCCGCCTTGAGCGCCCGGCCGATGGAGAACAGCACCGCGTTGCCGAGCCCGCCGCCGGCCAGCAGCACCGTCTCGCCCGCCGGCGTCTCGGTCGGGGCGCCGGTCGGGCCCATCAGGATCACCGGCTCGCCCGGCTGCAGCCAGGCGCAGAGCTCGGACGACCCGCCCATCTCCAGCACGATCAGGCCGACCAGGCCTTCCTGGGTGTCGACCCAGGCGCCCGTCAGCGCCAGGCCTTCCATGGTCAGGCGCGTGTCCTTGGTGCGCGGCGCCAGGGTCTCGAAATTCTGCAGGCGGTAGAACTCGCCGGGCAGGAAATTGGCTGCCGCCTGCGGCGCCTCGACCACCACTTCGACGATGGTGGGGGTGAGGCGGTTGACGGTGCGGATGCGTGCGCGCAGCCGCTTGTTGAGATCGGCCAGGAACGCGACGTGATCCTTGTTTGTCGCCGCCGGCAGCTTCGCCAGGATGTCGGAGACCACCGGCCAGCCCTGCTTGGCGCTGCCCATCGCCTTCACCACGTTGCCGGCGAAGGAGGGATGCAGATCGCCGAAGAAGCTGATGGCGCGGCCGTCGGGACGGCGCTCGGTGATGACGCGGACCTCGTTCGGCTTGGCGAGCTTTTCCGGCTTCACCACCGCGCCCGCCTCGTTCAGCGCCTGGAAGTATTGGCCGTCGACGTGGAAGTGATCGGCATCCTCGCGGGCCAGCACGGTGTTGGGCCTTGTGCCCGCCGCGACCAGTACCGCGCGCGCCGGCATGGAGGACTCGACGCCCTCGGCGTTCTTGAAATGGATGCGCTCGGCGTGGCCGGTCTTGTCCTGGTCGATGCGCGTCGGGGTCAGTCCCTCGGCGAAGCGGATGCCTTCCTCCATCGCCTTCTCAACCTCCTCGTGGTTGAGGGTGTAGGAGGGCGCGTCGATCAGGCGGCGGCGATAGGCGATGGTCACGCCGCCCCAGCCGTCGATCAGCTTCGCCAGCTTCGGCGCCTCTTCCGCCTCCGCCGCCCGTGCGCGCTCGGCGCGGAAGGCTCTGGCGTGGGCGATGAACTCGTCGGCCACTTCCAGCTCAATGGGCGAGAACTTCGCGCGCACCGCCTGCTCGCCGCCTTCGGCGACCAGGATCTCGTAGCGCTTCAGGAACTTCTCCACCTGCACCGGATAGTAGGCCATCGCCTCGGTCGCAGTGTCGATCGCGGTCAGTCCGCCGCCGATGACGACCGCCGGCAGGCGCAGCTGCAAATTGGCGATGGAATCCGCCTTGGCGGCGCCGGTCAGCTGCAACGCCATCAGGAAGTCCGAGGCCATGCGCACGCCGCGCGACAGCCCGCCCGGCATGTCGAGCAGGGTCGGCTTGCCGGCGCCGAGCGCGAGCGCGACGTGATCGAAGCCGAGGCCGAAGGCCTGCTCCGCCGTAATGGTCCCGCCAAAGCGCACGCCGCCGAACATGGCGAAGCTCGCGCGCCGCTCCAGCAGCAGGCGGATCATCTTCAGGAAGTTCTTGTCCCAGCGCACCGTGATGCCGTATTCGGCGACGCCGCCGAAGCCGGCCATGGCGCGGTCGTTCAAATCTTCCTGCAATTCGCTGATGCTGCGGATCGGCTTGAAGGCCACGCGGCTGCCATCGGGCTGCACGCCGGAGATGCTCGCGTCCAGCGGCTCGATCTTCAGCCCGTCGACAGCGACGACGGTGTGGCCGTCATTCAGCAGGTAGTGCGACAGCGTGTAACCGGCGGGACCGAGGCCGACCACCAGCACTTTGCGCCCGCTCGCAGGCTTCGCCACCGGTCGGCGGATGTTGAGCGGGTTCCAGCGCGTCAGCAGCCCGTAGATCTCGAAGCCCCAGGGCAGGCCGAGGACATCTTTCAGCGTGCGCGTCTCGGCCTGCGGAATATCGACCGGGTCCTGCTTCTGGTAGATGCAGGATTTCATGCAGTCGTTGCAGATGCGATGCCCGGTCGCCGCGCACATCGGGTTGTCGACGGCGATGATGCCGAGCGCGCCGATCGCGAGGCCGTCGGCCTTCGCCGTGTGCATCTCGGAAATCTTTTCTTCGAGCGGGCAACCGGCCAAGGTGATGCCGAACACGCTCTTCTTGAACGTGCCGTCCTTTTCCTTGAGCCCGCGCGAGCAGCTGTCCTTGCCCTGGTTGTGGCAGAAGATGCAGTAGTTGGCCTGGTCCAGCGCCTGGTTCAGATCCATGCCGAGGTCGGTCAGGTGGAACGCCTCGCGCGCGCGCTGCTTGTCCTCGGCCAGCTTGAAGGTCGGGATGCCGTGGCGCGTCTCGGTCTCCAGGTGCACCAGGTGCATCGGGTCGACCTTGCGCGGCGCCTTGAACAGCACGCCCTTGCGGTGCAGCGCCTTGCCGGCCTCCGTCTGCGTCGCCCAGGCGGCGTATTTGGTGGCCAGCGCCAGGGCGAAGGCGTGGGTGTTCTCGTCTTTCTGCCAGTCCTCGACCTTGGTGGCGAAGGTGAGCTCGTCGAAGCTGCCGCCGAACAGGCCGGTCAGCTCGGTGCGGATCGAATCGGCGTCGAAGGTCCTGGCCTCGGCCTCCGGATGCGCCTTCAGCGCCCGGCGCTGCACGAACAGCCGCTTCACCGCGTAGATCGGCGCCAGCTCGGAATGCTGCCGGCGCAAGGCCCCGAGCTCGTCGCCGATGCCGAACAGCGCGCCGAGGAAATCGTCGAGATGCGCCGCCGTCTCGATGATGAGCGTGGACTCCGCCTTGGCGTCGAGGGATTTGGGCTCCGCCCGCGCCGCCATCAGGCGGCCGGCCAGTCCCTCGTCGCTCTGGCGCAGGGATTCGACGAACAGCCCGTCGATCTTGGCGAGGCCCGCCGGGTCGTAGAGGTCCTCAAAGCGCAAGCCGTGGGCGAGACGCAACTCAGTCATCGCGAGCCTTCTAAATCACAGAAAATTCTTGGGAATTTGCCCAACACCGCGGGTTTGCTTACAGGTTTCACAGCGCCCTGGCAAGAAAGCGATCGACCTAAAACGCATCGATTCGGTGTGGAATATGCATCCAACTGGCATTTGTGATCGTCTTATCATCGGGGCGCACGACCAACCGGCGTATCATCGCATCGCCAGCGGAGGACCGAACCATGCCAAATGCCGCAGACGACCTGCCCGACGGTGCCCGCGAGAAGCTGATCCAGCGCAAGCAGGAATGGGCCGAGCAGGGACGCCTGTTGACTGGGGAAACCGCCGACCCCGCCGCCCGGCGCCTGCCGCCGGGGCAGCGTCTGGTGACCTCCTGGCCGGTCCTCGACCTGGGCGCCCAGCCCAAGATCGACCTGCAGCGCTGGCGCTTGGTGGTGGACGGGCTGGTGGAGCAGCCGGTCACCCTGGACTGGGATGGGTTCAACCGCCTGCCGCAAACCGAAAGCGTCAGCGACATCCATTGCGTGACCTCTTGGTCGCGCTACGACAATCGCTGGCGGGGGGTGCTGGCGGCCGATCTGCTGGCCCACGTCCGGCCGAAGCCGGAGGCGAAGTTTGTCCTGTTGCAGTCCTTCGACACCTACACCACCAACCTGCCGCTGGCCGAGTTCGCCGCGGCCGACGTGCTGCTGGCGACCCATTGGGAGGGCGCGCCCCTGACCGTCGAGCATGGCGGCCCGGTCCGCGTGGTGGTGCCGAAGCTCTATTTCTGGAAAAGCGCCAAATGGGTGAAGCGGATCGGCTTCGCCGCGACGGACCAGCCCGGCTTCTGGGAAGTGCGCGGTTATCACAACCACGGCGATCCGTGGACGGAGGAGCGTTACTCCTGACAGTCACGTCCTTGTGATCCCAGGAATCCCGTCAGCGTCGCATCATCTGTGACTTGTTTCACTGACCGCGTCGCTGCGGACCGACAGGATGCACCGACCTTTCAAGGAGGAGAGGCATTATGAAACAGAGTGATTTTCGCGCCGCCGCCGTGATCCTGCTGGGCCTGATGGCGGCTCCCGGCGCCGCCTTCGCGCTCGGTTCCAGCTCGACCCCCGAGCCGGAACAGGCGGATCTCTACAAGCAGGCGAAGCAGTTCGTCGACGACGAGAAATACGCCAAGGCGATTCCGCTGCTGCAGCAATCGATCAAGGAAAAGGGCGAATACGCCGACGCGCTGAACCTGCTCGGCTATTCCAACCGCAAGCTGGGCGACAAGGCCAAGGCGATGACCTACTACACCAAGGCCCTGAACATGGAGCCGAAGCATCTCGGCGCCAACGAATACGTGGGCGAGCTCTACCTCGAGCTCAACGACCTGCCGAAGGCCCAGGCGCGCCTCGACGTGCTGAAGGACGCCTGCGGCGATTGCGAGGAATACAGCGACCTCGCGGAAGCCATCGCCGACTACAAGAAAGAGCACGGGCTGTCGTAAGCGGCGACGCTACGCCGTCCTCGCCACTCGGCCGTCATGGCAAGGCCTGGCCTTGCCATCCATGGGTTTCTATCCGCCGCCCGCAATCGCTTCCGGCAAACTCGTGGATGCCAGGGTCGCGCCCTGGCATGACGATACGGGTGGGGCCCGGTGTCCTTATCCGACCCTTCTGACCACCGCATAGCCGCGCTGCTCGCCGGTGCGCCTGCCCTTGGTCGCCATGGCGTGCGCCAGGCGCTCCAGCGGTGCCCAAAGCGGCTCGTAATCCTTCTTGTAGACGTCGAGGATGAGCACCCGGTCGCTGGCCGGGTCATAGGCGCCGATCGGCGAGAAATGGCCGACATCGACGCCATCGCCGTAGAACAGGTCGAGGTGGAAATTCGCCGCGACGAAGCCGGTCGCTTCGGATTCCAGTTCCGCCAGGGTCGCGCGCAAGTCCGGCAGGCAGGCCCCGGCGTCGACGACGGCACGCACCTCGACGCGCCAAGTCTCCGCGCAGCCGAAATGCGCCAGGGCCCGCCCCATCGCTGCGGCAAATTCGCTCAGCGTCTGGCCGGGCCCGGTCTCATGCGCGATGGCCGCGCGCCAGGCCTCGTCCTTGAGCGCGTCGAGCAGGCTCCGCTCGCTCACCGGCGCTCCCACTTTCAACTGCCCCTCATGGCCGCGAATGGCATTCAGCAGCATCACCGCGCTGGCCAGCGAGCACGAGGAATCGGTGTGCTGCTGGATCAGCTGCGGCGCCAGCGACCAATAGGGGCTCCGCGGATTGCCGCGCACATAGGCATGGTCGAGGCGCAACGGGCTAAGGCCGGGAGGCATCGCGTCGACCATCCTCAGCCTCCCAGGTTGCGGGCGTCGTCGAGGGCGTAGGCGACCAGCGGCTCCTTGCGGCCGCGCAGCGCGATCTCGGTCCGCCGGCCGAGGGCGAGATTCATGTCGGCCGCCTTCGCCGCCGCCTCGGAGACCAGAAGCTGGCAACCTTGCTCCTTGGTCGCCGCCTCCAGCCGGCTGGCGATGTTGACCGTGTCGCCGATGGCGGTGAGCGCGAGGGCGGGCGCGAAGCCCATCTCGCCGACGATGGCCGGGCCGAAATGCACGCCGATGCCGATCCGGAGTGGCACACGCAACTCGGCGCTGTGCTGGGCGTTGAACATCTCGATGCCCTCGGCCATGCGCCGGGCGGCGTCGAGCGCCTGGGCCGCCGCCAGCTCGGGCCGGCCGCGCAGGCCGAACACCGCCATGACGCCGTCGCCGATGAACTTGTCGACATGGCCGCCGGCCTGCTGGACCGCCGTGCCGGTGGTGCGGAAATACTGGTTCAGCAGGAACACCACGTCATAGGGCAGGCGCTGTTCGGCCAGCCCGGTGAAACCGCGCAGATCGGCGAACAGGATCGCCACCTCCTGCTCCTTGCCCTGGCTGAGGTCGGCGCCGAACAGGGCCTGCTGCGCACTGGTCCCGGGCGGCATCAGGGGCTGGATGGTGATCGCGGCCGTGGGGCGCACCTGGCAGGCGAGGCGCACCGCGGGTGCTGCATGGATGCGGGCCAGCACCCGGGCCTCTTCCTCGCCCGGCGGCGGCAGGGCCTCGACGCCCGCCAGCACGTGCACCCGGCAGGTCGAGCAGCGGCTGCGTCCGCCGCAGACCGAGGCGTGCGGGATGTTGCCGATCCGGCTCGCCTCCAGAAGGGTGGTGCCCGGCTGGATCACCACCTGCCGGCCGTCGCTGTAAGTGACCGGGATGGCGCGATGCCGCGTCGCCAGGCTGCGCAGGCCGCGCAGCACGAAGACGCCGCCGACCAGGCCGCAGAAGCCGAGGGTGAGCCAGGTGCGCAGGGCGTAGATCGCCGCCACCTGCGGCGCCGTAGGGACCTTTGCTTCGGACAGCATCGCCGCCATCCAGGCGGGGTCCTGCGCCAGCCGCTCCACTTCGCGGGCGCCCTCGGTGAAGCCAAGCAGCGCGAGGACCGGGATCAGCAGCGCCGTAGCACCCAGGCCCAACCGCCAGCGCGGGAACCAGGGCTTTACCCGCAGCCAGTAATTGAGCCCGATGCAGCCATGGATCCAGGTGACGACCAGCGCCGCGGCCTGCATCGCCCCGATGCTGGGAGACGCCACCCAGATCGCCCACAGCACGAAGGCGTAGCGGTCGTCGAGCCCATACTGGTCGTGGGCATAGACGGTGCCGAGGACATGCAGGATCAGCAGCGGCGGCGCGCTCAGGCCGAGCACGAGTTGCGCCGCCTCGAGCGCCGGCATGTGCAGGCTCTTGCGCCGGTAGAGCGCCCGGAGGCCGATCAGCAGGTGCAGGAGGATCGAGAGCAGCAGCAGCGCTTCGACGCCTTCGAAGCGCCAGAACGCCAGGAACACCTCGCGGCCGGCCTCCATCGCCGCAAGCGACACCAGCCCCAGGATATGGTTGAGGTTGTGGGTCAGGACGTAGAAGAAGAGGACGAGCCCGGTGGCAAGGCGGGTGACGGCGATGATCCGCCCCCATCGTCCGGACTTTGGCGGCACTGGCTTTCCTCCGATAGGCGGCGGCTGTTCAACGTTCCTGGCGCCGTGATAATAGACCGCCGCCGGCCGGCCCGCCAAATCGACTCGGGGCAGATAGACTCGGGCCAGATAGACTTGGGCCAGATAGACTTGGGCCAGATAGACTTGGGCCAGATAGACTTGGGGGTGGGCCCATGACCATGCCCGGAATGTGGCCGGCAGCCATATGGCAGGAGCCCGACCCAGCGCGATGACCGAGGATAGCGAGCAGCAACGCCGGTTGGCCCGCGAGAAGCGGCGCGAGGAGCGCCGCCGGCTGCTGATGAGCGGCCCGCCCTCGCCCTGCATCAGCGTCTGCCAGATCGACCCCAAGACCGGCTGGTGCATCGGCTGCCAGCGCACCATCGACGAGATTCGCGACTGGATCATCTCCACCCCAGACGAGCGGCAGAAGATCCTCGACGCCCTGCCGGCGCGGCGCGGGACGGCGACGGCTTGACCGCCGACGCGCCCCGGCCCGGCCGGTCATCGCGGCGCGCCGTGACCCTGGCGCTGCAGCTTGGTGTCAGCGCGGCCCTGATTGCGGCGCTGGTCTTCGTCGTCGACTGGCAGGGCCTGCGCCGGGCCGCGGGATCGCTGTCCCTGGCCGGGCTCGCCGGCGTCACGCTGCTCTTCTTCCTGGCCCAGGCGGCATTGATCTGGCGCTGGCGGGCCCTGCTGGAGACGGTCGGCGTGCGCGAGACCCTGGCGCGCTCCGGGCGCACTGTCTTCGCCGGCCTGTTCCTGAACAATTTCATGCCCGGCACGCTTGGCTATGACGGCCTGCGCATCCTGCTGATGGGGCGCGCCTGCGGCAGCATGCCGGTCGCCATCGGCGCCATCGCCTATGAACGCGCGATGCAGGTGGCGATCTACGTTCTGCTGGTCATGCTGGCGTCGTTGTGGCCGATGGCCTGGCTCCGGCCCTGGCTGCAGCTGGTGATCCTGTTCGGCGGCGGCCTCGGCATCCTGGTGCTGCTGGCGCTGCTGAAATGGCTCGGCGGGCGCAAGATCAGCCCGGCGCCGCGCGATGCCGGCCTGCTGGTGCGCGGCTGGGCCTTCCTCGGCGCGATGCTGGCGGAGACCGGCCGCATGCAGGTGCGGTTGCGCCGGCACCGCGGCGCCCAGGCGCGGTTCTTCCTGTCCAGCCTCGCCAATGTCGTGTTCGTTCTCGCGCTCTTCGTCGTGACGCTCCACGATCTCGGCCGGCCGACGGATCTGCCCGTCATTGTTTTCGCCCTTGGCGTCGCCGCCATCGCCTCCGGCCTGCCGATCTCCTTCGGCGGGATCGGCGTCTACGAGGCACTGCTGGTGCTGTTCCTGGGCCTGGGCGGGGTGCCGAGCGGCGATGCGCTGCTGGTGGCGCTGGTGATACGCGGGGCGGCCGTCCTGGTCAGCCTGATCGGCCTGCCCGGCGCGCTGCTGCTGTGGCGCACGCGCGGGGCGGCGGGATGAGACCGGCCGGGATGGCGTCCTGGCGCATGGCGGCCGGCCGTGCCCAAGGGCTATAGTCCGGAAGGCATGAGCAGGGAGCATTGACCGCGCGATGTGCGGATTGGTCGGATTTGTTGGCGAGCACAGGCCGGATATCCTGGCGGCGATGACCGGCGCCCTGGCGCATCGCGGCCCGGATGGGGACGGGGCCCATGTCGATGCCGCCGCCGGACTGCATTTCGGCCATCGCCGCCTCGCCATCCTCGACATCGCCGGCGGCGTACAGCCGATGTGGGATGCCGACCGCCGCTGCGTCATCGTCTTCAACGGCCAGATCTACAATCACGCCGAGTTGCGCCGCGACCTGGAGGCGGCGGGGCGCCGGTTCCTCACCGATCATTCCGACACCGAGGTGATCCTGCAGGCCTATCTCACCTGGGGCGTCGAGGGCATGCATCGCCGCTTCAACGGCATGTGGGCCTTCGCCCTCTACGACGTGGAGCGGAAGCGGCTGCTGCTGAGCCGCGACCGCTTCGGCGAGAAGCCGCTCTACTACACCGACCAGAACAAGGTCTTCGCCTTCGCCTCGGAAACCACGGCCTTCAAGCATCATCCGGCGCTGGCGCTCTCGCCCGGCGCGCTGCCGGTGCAGAAATATTTCGCCTACGGCTTCGTGCCGGGCGCGGCCAGCATCTATGATCGCGTGCACAAGCTGCCGGCCGGCGCCTGGATGACCCTCGACCTCGCCACCGGCGCCCGCGAGCTGCGGCGCTACTGGTCCTTCGAGCTGGAGCCGGACCAGGGCGCCCGCGCCGAGGATGTCGGCGGCTATGTCGAGGAACTGCGCGCGCGGCTGCGGCGCGCGGTGGCGCTGCGGCTCGCCGCCGACGTGCCGGTCGGCGTGTTGCTCTCCGGCGGCATCGATTCCTCAAGCGTCGTGCATTTCGCCGCCGCGGTCACCGACCAGCCGGTGAAGACCTTCTCCATCGGCTTCGACGAGCCGAGCTTCGACGAATCGCCTTATGCCGCGCGCGTCGCCGCGCATTACAAGACCCAGCACGTGGTCGACCACCTGACCCTGGCCAATGCCGCCGGCATCGTGCCGGAGATGCTGGGCCGGCTGGACGAGCCGATCGCGGATTCCTCCCTGGTCGCCTGCTACCTGCTGTTCCGCCACGTGCGGCGGCATCTGCCCGTCGTGCTGTCGGGCGACGGCGGCGACGAGCTGTTCGCCGGCTACGAGACCTTCAAGGGGCTGCGCTGGGCCAGGCTCTACAACTCGCTGGTGCCGAAACCGCTGCGCAGCACGGTGAGCTTCGTCGCCGGGCTGCTGCCGGTGTCGCACCGCTACATGAGCCTGGACTTCAAGATCAAGCGCATGCTCTCCGGCCTGCGCGAGGAGCCGGGGCTGTGGAACCCGGCCTGGATCGGCCCGCTCGCCCCGCGCGATTTGGCCGAGGCGCTGGCGGTCCCGGCGCGCACCGAGGAGGTCTACGAGGACGCCATCGGCGCCTGGAATGCCACCGCGAACCAGCCGGGCGGCGGCGACTTGGTCGACCGCACGCTGCAGTTCTATACCCGGCTCTATCTGACCGACGACGTGCTGGTGAAGTCGGACCGCACGGCGATGATGCATTCGGTGGAGGGCCGGGCGCCTTTCCTGGACCTCGACGTGGTCGACCTGGCGCGCCGCATCCCGAGCCGCCTGAAACTCCACAACGGCACGACCAAGTTCATCCTGAAGGAGGCGATGAGAGGCCTGCTGCCAGACTGGGTCCTCGCCCGCAGGAAGCAGGGCTTCGGCGTGCCGGTCGGGCAATGGCTGGCCAGGGGCGGCCTCACGCTTGAGCCGCCGGCGGATTCCGGCTATTCGATCGCCCGGCCGATGCTGGAAAGGATGCTGGCGGAGCACAAGCGCCACGCCGCCGATCACCGCTTCGCCCTGTGGGCGCAGCTGGTGTTGCAGAGCGCCGCGCGCAATGCCTGAACCGAGGACCGCCTGAGGAACCCCATGGATCAATCCGGCGCCACCCAGATCGCGCTGTCGGTCGTCATCCCCCTCTACAACGAGGAGGACAACGTGGCGCCGCTCTGCGACGCGCTGCTGGGCGCCCTGGACCCGATGCCGCGCAGCTTCGAGATCATCCTGGTCAATGACGGCAGCCGCGACGGCACCGAGGCGCGCCTGGCCGAGGCGGCGAAGCGCGACCCGCGCATCCGGGTGCTGAACTTCCGTTCCAACAAGGGGCAGACCGCGGCGATGATGGCCGGCATCGACTACGCCGGGGGCGCCATCATCGTGCCGATGGATGGCGACCTGCAGAACGACCCGAAGGACATTCCGCGCCTGATCGACAAGCTGGAAGAGGGCTACGAGGTGGTGTCCGGCTGGCGCCGCGACCGCCAGGACAACTACATGGTCCGCACGTTCCCCAGCAAGATCGCCAACTGGATCATCTCGCGCGTCGGCGGCGTGAAGCTCCACGATTACGGCTGCTCGCTGAAAGCCTATCGCCGCGAGGTGCTGCAGGGCTTCCGCCTCTATGGCGAGATGCACCGCTTCATCCCGATCTACGCCGCGGCGCAGGGCGCCCGCGTGGCGGAGATCCCGGTCACCCACCACGCGCGCAAATACGGCCAGTCGAAATACGGCCTCAACCGCACCATCAAGGTGCTGCTCGACCTGCTGGTGGTGAAATTCCTCACCAAATACCGCACCAAGCCGATCTATCTCTTCGGCCAGGCCGGCGTCGGCCTGCTGATCCTCGCCTTCCTGGCGGGGATCTGGGCGCTCTACCTCAAGTTCTTCGCCCACACGTCCTTCATCCAGACGCCGCTGCCGCTGCTCGTCTCGCTCTGCGTCATCGCCGGCCTGATGTGCCTGCTGATGGGGCTGCTGGCCGAGCTCATCATGCGCGTCTACTACGAATCCCAGGGCAAGGCGGATTATCGCATCAAGTCGGTGCTGAATGCGCGCCTGGAAGACGGGCCGAGCGATCCGGCGCGGCGCAACGCGGCCGACTGACCGGAGCCTGCCGCGTATCGGCGCCGGCGCGCCGGACTAGGGGCAGTTGATCCTGCGATCGGTGCCGCGATCGGCCAGGCTTTCGATCCGGAGCACAGTCGAGAAGCCTTTCGCGCGCGCGCGGCCGCAAAGCTCCTCGTCGCCGATATCGCTGCGGGTCTCCGGCGCGGCGCCCCAGCCGCCATATCCGCGCAGCGAGAATTGCTGCGGGCACGCGGATTGCACCGGCAGAAAGCCGTCGATCACCGGCACGCCGGCGAGCGACATCGGGTAGGTCACCTTGCCATCGCAGTCGGAAACCAGGTCCCAGTAGTCCGATTGCGTCGCGAGATAGGCCGCGCCCGCATTGCCGGCCTCGGCCTTGAAGGCCAGCAGGGCGTCGACAAGGCTCTTGCCGGCCTGCGGCGGCGGCGGCAGCCGGAACAGGCCGAGCCCATAGGTCGCCCAGGCCCGGCGGCCATCCTCGCGCCAGCCCTTCTTGCTGTCGTCGTCGTAATAGCTGCGGTCGCCGGTATGCAGCAGCGCGTTATAGGCCATGAACGTGTTGAACTTGAGCCGGACATCCGGCACGGCAAGTCCGGCGCAGGCGATGACGGCCAGCGCCACGCCGGACCAGGCGAGGCGCCGCCGCGGCGCCGGCCAGGCGGCGATGCGCTCCGGCAGGCCGGCGAGCAGCGACGCCAGGATCGGCAGCGTGAACCAGCCCGCCATCAGCATGAACTGCAGCGCGTCGCCGCCGTCGATCCACATCAGCAGCCCCGGCAGCATGCCGACGAAGATCGCCATGCCCAGCGATTCGATCAGGAAGCGCCTGGTGCCGCGGTCCGCCCCGCGCGCCAGAAAGGCCAGCCAGAAAACGGCGGCGAGCGGCTGGGCATAGACCAGCAGCGGCTTGCCGAATCCCCGCTCGACGAAATAGGGCGTGCCGAACAGGATGGTGCGGGCGGCGTCGCGGTCCACCGTCAGCAGATAGGCTGGGATGAACAGGATCCCCGTTGCGATTCCGATCATCCAGAAGTGCTTGCCGAGGCCGTAGCGCCGCAGGGCCCATAGCCCCACCAGGCCGCCCCAGACGAAGCCGTTCGAGATCTTGGTGATCCCGAGCAGGAAGATGGCAAGCACCGCCAGCGTCCAGGCCCGCCGCACATTGGCCGGATCGGCCGAGGCGTCGTTCAGGACGCGGATGATGGCGGGCGCAACCAGGATCATCAGCACGCCGCTCAGCAGGAGCGGATCGCTGTAGCTCGACAGGTTGCCGGGCAGCGCGCTCTCCAGCAGGAAGGCCACCGCGCCGCTCGCGGCGGCCAATGCGAGCGCGCTGGGCCGTCCCTGCGGCATCAGGGCCCGGCCGATGACCAGCCCGCCCCATCCGGCGGCAAATCCCAGCAGCGGCACCAGCAGTGGAATCTTGATCGCCACCATCGACAGCACGATGTCGAAACCGGTGCCGCGCGAGAACAGGGCGGTCAGCGTATCGATGCCGAAGTGATAGCGGCTGAAGCTCAGGCCGTCGATGCCGGTGCTGGAGATGTTGTAGTAGCGGATCGCGTTGCCCAGCGCGGCATGCATGAGCATGTCGCCGTCGGTGCGGCCGGCGAGGGCCAGCTGGTCGGCGACGTAGTTCACGTATTTGACGCCGGCGATCTGGATCGTGGTCACGGCCAATACCGCCAGGAACAGGACGATCCAGCCGGCGCAGCGGCCGGGCGACAGGGTGGGGCGCCCGAATGCCAGGATCGCCCGCGCGAGCAGGAACAGGGACGCGGCGAAGATCAGCGCCTGGAGCAGGATGCCGAAAGAGACGAGGACGAAACACGCCAGGAAGACCGCGACAGCGAGCGGTCCGATCCACTTCACGCGGCCGGGCGCGCGCAGGGCCCACAGGGTCGGGCCGAGCGTCGTGCAGGCAAGGATCGCCGGGCCCAGCGTGTAGGAGAGGATGGGCGTCGGCAGCCCGGTGCGGAACGCCGCCATGAAGGCCGCCTGCGCGAGCGACAGGCAGAGCGCGAAAAGGGCCAGCTGCAGCGATGTCCGCGCGCCCTGCGGCTGCGGCGCAGGCTGCGTCATCGATGGATTCGGGCCGGCCATGCCATCTCCTGCGGTGCGGTCTTGCGCGATAGAAAACCTATAGTCACAGGAAACGGCGTCGTCCAGCCGCGCCGCGCGCGGCGAATCGCAACACAGAGCGGGGTGTCAGGCGGCGCTGCGCGCCGGCTTCTCGGCCACGCCGACGACCTGCAGGCCGCGCCGCGTCCAGTTGCGCCGCGACGTGATCCAGTCGTCGAACCGCGTGAAGGCCCGGGTGATGCCGCGGATGCCGGGAACGAAGCGGAACAGCCGGTTGAAAACCAGCACGTCGCTGTTCATCAGCAGGCAGAAGCCGAAAAAGCCGTAGGTCCGCCACGAGGTCAGCCGCAGCGCGGCCTCGGTCAGGTATGGCTCGGTCTCCTGGTAGCGCAGCGGCCGTTCCGTCGCATGGTCGAGTGCCGGCGAGAGGCGATAGATCACCGCCCGCAGCAGCAGCCATGGCCAGAAATCGCTGACCGGTTCGCGGAAGTAGAACCGCCCGCCGGGCTTCAGGATGCGCGCGACCTCGCGGAACAGGGCGGCGCGGTCATTCACGTGATGGATGCCGCCCAGCATGAACACGCTGTCGAACGCGCCGTCCGCCAGCGGCAACCGCGTGGCGTCGCCCTGGATGAAGGCGAGATTCGGCGCGTGATGGTCCTTGCGCGCGGCGCGCAGCATGTTGAGCGAGATGTCGATGCCGACCGCGCGGTGGAATCGTCCGGCCACCAGTTCCACCGCTTCGCCGCGCCCGCAGCAGATCTCGGCGACGTCGCCTAGACCGGCGGCGGGAAGCTGCGTCAGCAGCGCCCGGTCGAGATAGGCGGTGTATTCCTTGGTGTGCGGATAGGAGAGGTTGGTGATGTAGGTCGCCGCGACCCGGTCGTAATGCGCCTGCTGCGTCTGGGCATCGGGCGAATCCGGGACTCTGGCGAATTGGGCGATGCCGGAATCGTCGATCGGGTAGGTGTGTCCGCCGTCCGCCGATATCAGGGCGTGGTCGCGAAGGCCGACCGCGCCGCCGGTCGCCGGGCAGCGCAGCAGGTCGAGGAAGGCGCGGATCTGCCCGTCGGCCTGATCCACCGGGCGGGCAACACCGG
This sequence comes from Dongiaceae bacterium, assembly GCA_044226685.1. Lineage (GTDB taxonomy): Bacteria > Pseudomonadota > Alphaproteobacteria > Dongiales > Dongiaceae > Dongia_A. The sequence goes on along the minus strand of JBGAGP010000007.1, from coordinate 18,809 downwards.
CGAGATTCATGTCGCCATCGCTCGCGGTGTTGTCGTCGGGTCGGATCGTGTCATGGCATCCATTGCTTCGGGACCGTTCGGTCGTGCGCCGCGTCGGCGCGCGGCGAACCTGCACCACGGCATGGATGGGGTCAAGAAAGCGCGTTGCGGAATGGGCGCTCTCACTAAGCCGCCGTGCCACCGACGGTGAGCCCGTCGATCCGCAGGGTCGGCTGGCCGACGCCAACCGGCACGCCCTGGCCGTCCTTGCCGCAGGTGCCCACACCCGGATCGAGCTTCATGTCGTTGCCGATCATGCTGACCTTGGTCAGCACGTCCGGACCATTGCCGATCAGCGTCGCGCCCTTCACCGCGGGGCCGATCCTGCCATCCTCGATCAGATAGGCTTCCGAGGCGGAGAACACGAACTTGCCCGAAGTGATGTCGACCTGGCCGCCGCCGAAATTGACGGCATAGAGGCCCTTCTTCACCGAACTCAGGATCTCTTCCGGCGCGTGGCTGCCGCCCAGCATGATGGTGTTGGTCATGCGCGGCATCGGATGATGGGCGAAGCTCTGCCGGCGGCCGTTCCCCGTCGGCTTCATGCCCATCAGGCGCGCGTTCTGCCGGTCCTGCAGATAGCCGGTGAGGACACCGTCCTCGATCAGCACGGTGCGCTGGCTGGGGGTGCCCTCGTCGTCGATGGTGAGCGAGCCGCGGCGGTCGTGGATGGTGCCGTCGTCGATGACGGTGACGCCCTTGGCCGCCACCTGCTTGCCCATCAGCCCGGAGAAGGCCGAGGTCTGCTTGCGGTTGAAATCGCCCTCCAGCCCGTGGCCGATCGCCTCGTGCAGCAGGATGCCGGGCCAGCCGGACCCGAGCACCACCTGCATTTCGCCGGCGGGAGCGGGGACCGAGCCCAGGTTCACCAGGGCCTGGCGCAGGGCCTCGTCGACGCCCGCCCGCCAATGCGCCGGATCGATGACCTGGTCGTAGGTGAAGCGCCCGCCGGTGCCGTGGCTGCCGGTCTCCATGCGGCCGTTCTCCTCGACCATGATGGAGATGTTGAGGCGCACCAGGGGGCGAATATCTGCGGCCCGGCTGCCGTCGCCGCGGATGATCTGCACCGCCTGCCAGTTGCCGGAAATCGAAGCCATCACCTGGCGCACGCGCGGATCCTTGGCCCGGGCATAGGCGTCGATCTGCTGCAGGATTTCGACCTTCGCCGAAAAATCCAGTTTGGCCAGTGGATTATCATCGGAGTAGAGGTGCCGGTTGGTGCCCATCGGCGGCTCGGCCAGGGTGCCGCCGTGCCCGGAATGGACCGCCTTCACCGTGGCCGCCGCTCGCTTCAGCGCCGCCTCGGAGAGGTCGCTGGCATGGGCATAGGCATGGGCCTCGCCGGCGACCGCGCGCAGGCCGAAGCCCTGGGTGACGTCGAAACTGGCGCTTTTCAGCTTGCCGTCGTCGAAGGCCAGCGCCTCCGACTGGTTGAATTCCAGGAACAGCTCGCCGTCGTCGCCGCCCTTCAGCGCGTCCGCGACGATCCCCTCGGCCCGGCTGCGGTCCAGTCCGGCGCGGTTGAAGAACAGGTCGTCGGTAATGGCGATGGCGGACATGGACTATGCCTTTCGGATATGCGGTGGCGCGCACGATAACGCCGGCTTCGCCACCTGTCAGCGGAACCCGTTGATGGATATGGCGCGGCCTGGCGCGGGGTGCAACGGCCGAATGCGGCGGATCGTCGCAGCGCCCCGCAGCGGCGCCTGGCGCCGAGTCGCTTATGATCGCGCAAGTACCCGTAATGCTTGAGCTTTCGGAGGGGCGGGTGTAGCTTGCGCCCGACCGTGGGGACGGGGTAACCGGCGCATATGTCGCGCGGACGAAAGCGCCCTGCGGCGACGAAGTTTAACCAAGCTGAATCCGGGCTACGATGCCGTCTGGCACGCCTGCCCGCATAGGGGTTGTTTCGCCGCGCGGCCGATTGCCGCCCGGCGAGCGGCAAGAACAGGAAGCGACATGATGACTAGGTCGAAGTTTTGGTCGATGGCGGTCGGGGGATTGCTGACGCTGGCCGCCCTGCCGGCCGCGGCGCAGGATCCGGTGCTGGGCGCGCCGCACGACAAGGGGATCGGCCTGCAGGCGCCGGCGACGGATCTGGCGAAGGATCTGGACTTCGTCCACAACGACATCCTGATGCCGATCATCACCGTCATCACGCTCTTCGTCATGGCGCTGCTGCTGATCGTCATCTTCCGCTTCAACGAGAAGCGCAACCCGGTGCCGTCCAAGACCGCGCACAACACGCTGCTCGAGGTGGTGTGGACGGTGGTCCCGGCGCTGGTCCTGGTCTTCATCGCGGTGTTCTCCTTCCCGCTGCTCTACAAGCAGCTGGACGTGCAGGCGCAGAACCCGGAACTCACCATCCGCGCCATCGGGCACCAGTGGTACTGGAGCTACGAATATCCGGACAATGGCAACTTCACCTTCGACGCGCGCGTCATCCGCAAGGGCGATATCCAGCCCGGCCAGACCTACCTGCTCGATACCGACAACGAGGTGGTCCTGCCGGTCGGCACCAATATCCGCATCCAGGTGACCGCCGCCGACGTGATCCATTCCTGGACGGTGCCATCCTTCGGCGTGAAGCATGACGGCGTTCCCGGCAAGGTCAACGAGAGCTGGTTCAACATCAACGAGCCGGGCATCTATTACGGCCAGTGCTCCGAGCTCTGCGGCGTCGAGCATGCCTACATGCCGATCAAGGTCCACGCGGTGAGCAAGGAAGCGTTCCAGGCCTGGGTCGCCGAGGCGCAGCAGAAGTTCGACAAGGTCGAAGGCACCGCGTCGCTGCAGGACGGCACGCAAGACGTCGCCGCCGCACAGTAACTAGCACCGGATACGGATTCGAGGGATACAGCCATGAGCCCCGTCACCACCTCCCACAGCTACGGCCATGACGATCACGGCGATCACAAGCCGGGCTTCTTCGTGCGTTGGTTCTACTCCACCAACCACAAGGACATCGGCACGCTCTACCTGATCTTCGCGATCATCGCCGGCCTGATCGGCGGCGCCTTCTCGATCTACATGCGCGCCGAGCTGATGCATCCGGGCATCCAGTATTTCGGCACCGACGAATCGCCCGACGGGCAGCATTGGAACGTGGTGATCACCGCCCACGCGCTGATCATGATCTTCTTCACCGTCATGCCGGCGCTGATCGGCGGCTTCGGCAACTGGTTCGTGCCGCTGATGATCGGCGCGCCGGACATGGCCTTCCCGCGCATGAACAACATCAGCTACTGGCTGACCGTGGTGGCCTTCATCATGCTGGCGAGCTCGTCGCTGGTCGATGGCGGCGCCGGCACCGGCTGGACGCTCTATCCGCCGCTCTCCAGCGACACCTACCAGGGCGGCCGCGCCGTCGACATGGCGATCTTCTCCATGCACATGGCGGGTGCCGCGTCGATCCTCGGCGCCATCAACTTCATCACCACCATCTTCAACATGCGCGCCCCGGGCATGACGCTGCACAAGATGCCGCTGTTCGTCTGGTCGGTGCTGGTGACCGCCTTCCTGCTGCTGCTGTCGCTGCCGGTGTTCGGCGGCGCCATCACCATGCTGCTGACCGACCGCAACTTCGGCTCCAACTTCTTCAAGCCGGAAGGCGGCGGCGATCCGCTGCTGTTCCAGCACCTGTTCTGGTTCTTCGGCCACCCCGAAGTGTACATCCTGATCCTGCCGGGCTTCGGCATCGTCAGCCAGGTGGTCTCCACCTTCTCGAAGAAGCCGGTCTTCGGCTATCTCGGCATGGCCTACGCCATGGTGGCGATCGGCGTGGTGGGCTTCGTCGTGTGGGCGCACCACATGTACACGGTCGGCATGAACGTCGACACGCGCGCCTACTTCATGGCCGCCACGATGGTCATCGCGGTGCCGACGGGCGTGAAGATCTTCTCCTGGATCGCCACGATGTGGGGCGGCTCGATCCGCTTCGACACGCCGATGCTGTTCGCGGTCGGCCTGATCTTCCTGTTCACCATCGGCGGCGTCACCGGCGTGGTGCTGTCGAACGCGCCGATCGACGTGGCCTTCCATGACACCTATTACGTGGTGGCGCATTTCCACTACGTGCTCAGCCTCGGTGCCGTGTTCGCCATCTTCTGCGGCTTCTACTACTGGATCGGCAAGATGTCGGGCCGGCAGTATCCGGAATGGGCGGGCAAGCTGCATTTCTGGACCACCTTCATCGGCGTCAACCTGACCTTCTTCCCGCAGCACTTCCTGGGCCTGCAGGGCATGCCGCGGCGCTATCCGGACTATCCGGACGCCTTTGCGTTCTGGAACCTGATCTCGTCGTACGGTTCCTATCTCTCCTACGCCAGCACGCTGTTCTTCGTCGGCGTGGCGATCTACACGGTGTTCGCGGGCCGCAAATGCGCCGACAACCCGTGGGGCGTCGGCGCCACGACCCTGGAATGGACGGTGAGCTCGCCGCCGCCGTTCCACACCTTCGAGACCCTGCCCCAGTTCAAGGGCGAGGCCCACTGAGGCGAATTGAACGGCGGCGGGAACGACCCGCCGCCGTTCGAACGATGCAAGCAGTGATATGAACCGCACCGCCAAGACCACAGCGCTGCCGCAGGACCAGATGGACGTTGCCTTCGTCCGGGCCGGCGCGCGCGTGCAGGACTTCGTCTCGCTGCTGAAGCCGCGGGTGATGTCGCTGGTGGTGTTCTCCGGGTTCGCCGGCCTGGCGGTGGCGCCGGGCGGGCTGCATCCGCTGATCGCGACCGTGGCGGTGCTCTGCATCGCCGTCGGCGCCGGCGCAGCGGGTGCCATCAACATGTGGTTCGACCGCGATATCGACGCGATCATGAACCGCACCTGCGGCAGGCCGATTCCGCGCGGCTATATCGAGCCAGAGGCGGCCTTGAGCTTCGGCCTCGTGCTGTCGGTTTTCGCGGTGCTGCTGATGGGCATCGCGGTCAACTGGGCGGCTTCGGCGCTGCTCGCCTTCACCATCTTCTTCTACGTCGTCATCTACACCATGTGGCTGAAGCGCCGCACGCCGCAGAACATTGTCATCGGCGGCGCGGCCGGCGCCTTCCCGCCGATGATCGGCTGGGCGGCGGTGACCGGCGATGTCAGCCTCGCCTCGATCTCGCTCTTTTTGCTGATCTTCATGTGGACGCCGCCGCATTTCTGGGCTCTGGCCCTGTTCCGCGAGGGCGACTATGCGAAAGCCGGCGTGCCGATGATGCCGGTCGTGGCCGGCCAGCGTTCGACCAAGCGGCAGATGCTGGTCTATACCTTGCTGCTGCTGCCGATCGCGCTCCTGCCGGCGTTGCTGGGTGTCGCCGGGTGGCTCTATGTCGCCGTGGCGGTGGCGCTCAATGTCGCCTTCATCGGCCACGCCGTCGCCGTGCTGCGGGAGCCGGAAGCCGCGCTGCCCGGGCAGGGTGCCGGCAAGCGCGGCCATCGTGCGGCCAAGGCCATGTTCGGCTTCTCGCTCGTCTATCTCTTTGCCCATTTCGCCGCGCTGATCCTGGACCGCGCGCCGGGTCTCGCCGGCATGGTGCCATGGTCATGGTGAGGCATGTCGGCGTCCCAGCAGAGCCGGTCGAGCGCGAGCGCCAGAAGCGCCAGCGGGCGCGCAACTGGGCGATCTTCGCCGCTCTGGCGGCCTTCGTGGCGATCGTCTACGTCGTTACCCTGGTCAAGCTGAAGGGGGGCTGACGCGATGCAGCAGCCTGCCAGGCAGCGCCGCAACCTCAACACGCTGATGATCCTGGTCGGCGTGGTCGCCTTCATGACCGGGCTTGCCTACGCCTCGGTGCCGCTCTACCGCCTGTTCTGCCAGGCGACCGGCTATGGTGGCACGCCGCAGCGCGCCGACATCGCGCCCGGCGCCGTGTCGGACCGCGTGGTTCGGGTGACCTTCACCGCGGATGTCGCTTCCGGCCTCGGCTGGAATTTCCAGCCGGTGCAGAATGCGCTCGAACTCAAGGTGGGCGAGAGCAAGCTGGCCTTCTACGCGGCCGAGAACCTGGAAAAGACGCCGGTCACCGGCCAGGCGGTGTTCAACGTCTCGCCGGACACGTTCGGTCCCTATTTCACCAAGATCGAGTGCTTCTGCTTCAAGCAGCAGACCCTGGCGCCGGGCCAGAAAGTGGAGATGCCGGTCAGTTTCTTCATCGACCCGGCGATCTTGAACGACCCGGAGTTGAAGAACGTCAACAACGTCACGCTGTCCTACACCTTCTTCCGCGCCGCGACCCAGGAGGGCGCGCCGGATCAGGAATTGGGGCAGGACTCGGGGCAGGAATCGGGGCAGGGCGAGACCGCCGCGATCAAGTCGGCGGCTGGCGAGGCGCCGGCCGCTCCGGTAAACTGAGGTGAAGGGCGCCGCCGGCGGCAACCGGCTGCGTCGGGGTTCTTTTGGGGTAACGAACATCCGTCCGGGCAACGGGCGGATTATCGATGAAGGAAGATGGAAGCCATGAGCGCCACTGATACGGCCCACAAACCGAACCATCCGTACCATCTGGTCGATCCCAGCCCGTGGCCGCTGGTGGGTTCCATCGCCGCCGTCGCGCTGACCTTCGGCCTGGTGCAGTTCATGCACGGCAAGGCCTTCATCGCCGGCATTCCGCCGCTGGGCTGGATCGCCCCGGGCGTCGCGCTGCTGCTGGCCACCATGTTCCTGTGGTGGCTCGACGTGGTGAAGGAGGCCGAGCATCAGGGCCATCATACCGGCGTGGTGCAGATCGGCCTGCGCTACGGCATGGCGCTGTTCATCGCCTCGGAAGTGATGTTCTTCGCCGCCTTCTTCTGGGCCTTCTTCGACGCCTCGCTGTTCCCCAAGGAAGCGATCGGCGGCGTCTGGCCGCCCAAGGGCTTCGAGACCTTCGATCCGTTCAGCCTGCCGCTGCTGAACACGCTGATCCTGCTGACCTCCGGCTGTACCGTCACCTGGGCGCACCACGCCTTGCGCGAAGGCGACCGCAAGGGCCTGATCCACGGCCTGTCGCTGACCGTGCTGCTCGGCCTGCTGTTCACCTGCGTGCAGGCCTATGAGTACGCCCACGCGCCGTACGGCTTCAAGGACACCGTCTTCGCCTCGACCTTCTTCATGGCGACCGGGTTCCATGGCTTCCATGTGATCGTCGGCACCACGTTCCTGATCGTCTGCCTGATCCGCTCGATCAAGGGGCACTTCACCCCGGATCACCACTTCGGCTTCGAGGCGGCCGCCTGGTACTGGCACTTCGTCGACGTCGTGTGGCTGTTCCTGTTCATCTTCGTCTACATCTGGGGCGGCGCCAACGCACCGCATCCGATGCATTGAGCGGACGAAGCGCGACGAACTGCGTCACATCCGGCACGGCGAGGCCTTGATGGCCTCGCCGATGACCACCGGGCTGCAATGCCGGTGTCCCCGCTGTGGGCGCGGCAAGCTCTATGCCGGCTACCTGACCCTGGTCGAGAAATGCGAGTCCTGCGGCCTCGAGTTGCGTGCGATGGACAGCGGCGACGGCCCGGCCTTTTTCGTCATGTTCATCGTGCTGATTGTCACCGTGCCCCTGGTGTTCCTGGTCTATGCGGTATTCGAGCCGCCAATCTGGGTTCACCTGGTGCTGTGGCCGATCGTCATTCTTGGATTGTCGTTGTGGTTGCTGCGCCCGGCCAAGGCGATCATGGTGGCGTTGCAATTCAAGCATCGCGCCGGACTGCACTGATTTCCGGCATCCATTTCATCCGCGACGGCTGACCCATGCTCTCGTCCCTGCGCTTCCGACCGACTCTGTGGCCGACCCTGTTCACCGTCCCGGCGGTGCTGGTGATGATCGGCCTGTGTGTCTGGCAGGTGCAGCGCCTCTACTGGAAGGAAGCCCTGATCGCCGAGCGCGAGGCGCGGGTCGCCGCCGAGATCGCCCTGCCCACGGCGGGTGCCGATCTGAGCCAGGCGGAATTCCACCGCGTGCGCCTGGAGGGCAGCTTCCAGCACGACAAGGAGCTGTTCCTCGGCGCCCGCTCGCGCAACGGCAATCCCGGCTATCAGATCCTGACGCCCTTCACTCTTGCGGATGGCCAGTCGGTGCTGGTCAACCGCGGCTGGGTCCCGGTGGAGCGCAAGCTGCCGCCGAAGCGCGCCGCGGGCCAGGTGACGGGCGCCACGACGGTCGAGGGCGTGCTGCGCCTGCCGCATGAGCGCGCCTTCATGCAGCCGGACAACGAGCCCCAGCACAACATGTGGTTCTATGTCGATCTGCCGGCGATGGCCGCGACGTCGGGCGCGGCGATCCGCACCGACCTCTATGTCGATGCCGGGCCGGGAGAGAATCCCGGCGGCTTCCCGATCGGCGGCCAGACCCATATCGAAATGCCGAACGACCATCTGCAATACGCCATCACCTGGGGCTTGCTGGCCATCGCCCTGGTGGTCATCTATGTGCTCTATCACCTGAAACTGCAGCGCGAGCGCCAGCCATGACGGCTCCGGTCAATTCCTACGGTCTGCTCGAAACCCGCTTCCGCCGCCTCTCCGCCCTGCAGGAGGCCGCCGGCATGCTGCACTGGGACATGGCGACGGTGATGCCGGACGGCGGCCGCTCTGCCCGCGCCGAGCAGCTGGCGACGATCGAGGTCATCTGCCACGAGGTGCTGACCGCGCCCGAGACCGCCCACCTGCTCGACAGCGCGGAGATGGGCAAGCCGGCGCTGAACGCCTGGCAGCGCGCCAATCTGGTCGAGATGCGCCGCACCCACACCCACGCCACCGCGCTGGACGCGCAGATGGTCGAGGCGATGAGCCGCGCCGTCACCGCCTGCGAAGCGGCCTGGCGCGTGGCCCGGCCCAAGGGCGATTTCGCCGGAATCTACCCGCTGCTCTCCGAGGTGCTGAACCTGACTCGTCAATCGGCCGTCGCGCGGGCGGAAAAGCTCGGCTGCACGCCCTATGAGGCGCTGATGGACCGTTTCGAGCCCGGCGCACGCGAGGCCGAGATCGACGCGGTGTTCGCCGATTATGGTGCCTTCCTGCCGGACTTCCTCGGCCGGGTCCTCGACCATCAGGCGCGCCAGCCGAAGCTGGTGGAGCCGAAGGGACCGTTCCCCCAGGCGGTGCAGAAGGACCTCGCCAAGCGCATCATGGCCCAGCTCGGCTTCGACTTCGAGCATGGCCGGCTGGATGAGAGCCTGCATCCGTTCTGCGGCGGCGTGCCGGAGGATGTCCGCATCACCACGCGCTACAACGAGGACGAGTTCGTCCAGTCGCTGATGGGCGTGATCCATGAGACCGGCCATGCGCTCTATGAACGCCACCTGCCGCGGGACTGGCGCCTGCAGCCGGTCGGCCAGGCGCGCGGCATGGTGATCCACGAGAGCCAGTCGCTGCTGATGGAAATGCAGGCCTGCCGCAGCGCCGCCTTCTGCAAATACCTCTCCGGCCAGCTGCGCCAGACTTTCCCCGGCAACGATGCCGCCTTCACGCCCGACAACCTGCGCCGCATCTACAGCCGGGTGCAGCCGGGCTTCATCCGCGTCGAAGCGGACGAAGTCACCTATCCGGCCCATGTCATCCTGCGCTACCGCATCGAGCAGGCGCTGATCCGCGGCGACCTGCTGCTGGCCGACGTGCCGGCGGCGTGGAAAGAGGGCTTCAAGAAGCTGCTCGGCCTAGATGTACCCGGCGACCGAGAAGGCTGCCTGCAGGACATCCATTGGTTCGATGGCGCCTTCGGCTATTTCCCCTGCTACAGCCTGGGCGCCATGACCGCGGCGCAGTTCTTCGAGGCTGCCTGCCGGGCCAAGCCCGGGATTCCGGCCGAGATCGAGCAGGGACGCTTCGCCACCCTGCAAGGCTGGCTCCATGCCAACGTGCACGAACTGGGCTCCAGCCTCTCCACTCGCGACATCGTCGCCCAGGCCACCGGGCGGCCGCTGGACATCTCGGTGTTCAAGCGGCACCTGGAGCAGCGCTATTTGAATTAGAGGTTTCCCTCCCCCGGAACGGGGGAGGGCAGGGAGGGGGCAGCGTGCGAAGTTTGTCGGCCGCCAGGACTGGGGCTGCCCCCACCCCAACCCTCCCCCGTTCCGGGGGAGGGAGTGCTCCTCGTTCATGCCCCCGGGGCAACCCGAATACCCCGAAAACTCACTGGTTTTCGGCCCTTCTTGCGGCAAAGCTGGGCGCTCTTTAAGGTCTGGCCGCAAACGAATTCGAGGATCCCCTTGCGTTACATCTCGACCCGCGGCGCCGCTCCGGCGCTGAGCTTCACCGAGGTCCTGCTGGCCGGCCTGGCCCGCGATGGCGGCCTCTACGTGCCGGAAACCTGGCCGCGGTTGGAGCCTGCCGAGATCCGCGCCCTGCGCGGGCTGAGCTACGAAGAGATCGCCTATTGCGTGATGCAGCCCTTCGTCGGGGGCGAGATCGCCGAGGCGGATCTGAAGGCGATGATCTCCGCCGCCTACGGCGCCTTCCGCCACCAGGCGGTGGCGCCGCTGAAGCAGGTCGACGACAATCTGTGGCTGATGGAGCAGTTCCACGGGCCGACCCTGGCCTTCAAGGACTTGGCGCTGCAGCTGGTGGGCCGGCTCTACGACCATGTGCTGGGCAAGCAGGGCAAGCGCGTCACCATCATCGGCGCCACCTCGGGCGACACCGGCTCGGCGGCGCTGGAAGCCTGTCGCGACCGCGGCGCCATCGACATCTTCATCCTGCACCCGAAGGGCCGCGTCTCCGAAGTGCAGCGCCGGCAGATGACGACGATCTCTTCGGCCAATGTCTTCAACATCGCCATCGACGGGTCGTTCGACGATTGCCAGGACATGGTGAAGGCGATGTTCAACGATCACGCCTTCCGCGACAGCATCAACATGTCGGCGGTGAACTCGATCAACTGGGCCCGCGTGATGGCCCAGGTCGTCTATTACGTGGTCGCCGCCGTGGCGCTCGGCGCGCCCGACCGGCGCGTCGGCTTTGCCGTGCCGTCGGGGAACTTCGGCAACATCTTCGCCGGCTATGTGGCGCGGCAGATGGGCCTGGACCTGGCGCCGCTCATCGTCGGCGCCAATCGCAACGATATCCTGGCGCGCTTCTTCACCACCGGGCGCATGGAGATTGCCGAGGTGGTGCCGAGCCTGTCACCCAGCATGGACATCCAGGTCTCGTCCAACCTGGAGCGGCTGCTGTTCGACCTGTTCGACCGCGACGGCGCGCGCCTGGCGGCGGCGATGACCGAGTTCCGCAAGACCGGGAAATTCGTCGCGCCCGAGCCAGGCTGGAGCCGCGTGAAGGGACTGTTCCGCGCCGCCGCGCTCGACGACGAAGGCACTCTGGCGAAGATGCGTGCGCTCTATCACGCCACCGGCGAGCTGATCGATCCGCACAGCGCCATCGGCCTCCATGCGGCGATGGCCTGCCGCAGCGATGCCGAGACGCCCATCGTGGCGCTGGCGACCGCGCATCCGGCCAAGTTCCCCGATGCGGTGGAGCGCGCCACCGGCATCAGGCCCGCCCTGCCGGCCTTCCTCGCCGACCTGCACGATCGGCCGGAGCGGATCTCGGGCTTGCCCAACAATCTCCGCGCGGTGCAGGATTATGTCCTGTCGCACCGGCGCAACGATCGGAACCCTTGATGGCCGTCTCGATTCCCGACAGCGTCCGCATCACCACCCTCGCCAACGGGTTCCGCGTCGCCACCGACCGCATGGATTCGGTCGAGACGACGTCGCTCGGCGTGTGGTCCGGAATCGGCACGCGGCACGAGCCGGCCGAGCACAACGGCGTCGCCCATCTGCTCGAGCACATGGCCTTCAAGGGCACCAGGCGCCGCAGCGCCCGCGACATCGTGGTCGAGATCGAGGATGTCGGCGGTTTCCTGAACGCTTACACCGGGCGCGAGCAGACGGCCTTCTACGCCAAGGTCCTGGCCGAGGACACCGGCCTCGCCGTCGATATCCTATCCGACATCCTGCAGAACTCGGTGTTCGACGCCGATGAGCTGGTGCGCGAGCGCGCCGTGGTGCTGCAGGAGATCGGCCAGTCCGAGGACGCGCCCGACGACATCATCTTCGACTATTTCCAGGAGGTTGCCTTCCCTGACCAGGCGATGGGGCGGCCGGTCCTGGGCAAGGCGGAGATCGTGCGCGACCTGCCGCGCGACGTGGTCGCCGGCTACATGGCCAGCCGCTACCGTGCCGACCAGATGGTGCTGGCCGCGTCGGGCCGGCTCGACCACGACCATCTGGTGGAACTGGCGCAGAAGCTGTTCGACAAGCTGCCCGCCGGCCCCAGATTCGTGCCGGAGCCGGCGCGCTACGGCGGCGGCGACCATCGTACCCAGCGCGATCTGGAGCAGGTGCATCTGGTGCTCGGCTTCGACGGCGTCGGCTATGACCATCCCGACTACTACGTTGCCGCGGTGCTGTCGCAGCTGCTGGGCGGTAGCATGTCCTCGCGCCTGTTCCAGGAGATCCGCGAGAAGCGCGGCCTGGTCTATTCGATCCACAGCTTCACCGGCACCTACCAGGATGGCGGCATCTTCGGCATCTATGCCGGCACCGGCGAGGACGAGGTGACGGAGTTGCTGCCCGTCGTCTGCGACGAGCTGGGCAAGGTGACCACGGATATGAGCGCTGCCGAAGTGGCGCGCGCGGCGGCGCAGCTCAAGGCCGCGACCCTGATGTCGCGCGAGAAGCCCAGTTCGCGCTGCGAGCAGCTGGCGAGCCAGCTGCTGATCTATGGCCGGGCGATTCCGCCGGCGGAAGTGGTGGCGCGCATCGATGCCGTGACCGTGGATGATCTGGTCCGGCTGGCGCGGCGTCTCTTTGCCACCAAGCCCTGCCTGACCGCCCTTGGCCCGGTCGAGCGCGTCATGGACTACGACGCGCTGGTCCGGCGTCTAGGCTGAGCTGGGCGATGTTCGACCTCGGCCCCAGCTATGTCCCGCTGCCGCCGGAGCTGGCGGATGCGCGGGTCCGGCTGCGGCCACCGCGCTTTGCCGATTTCCGCGCCTGGCTGGCCGTCCGCGAGAAGAGCCGCGCCTTCCTGGAACCCTGGGAGCCGACCTGGGAATCGGACATGCTGACCCGCGCCGGCTATCGCAAGCGGGTGCGTCTGATGGTGGGGGATTGGCGCGACGATCGCGGCTACGCCTTCCACGTCTTCGACCGCGCGGACCAGAGCCTGGTGGGCGGCATCAACCTGACCGGGGTGCGCCGGCGCGCCGCGCAATATGCCAGCCTCGGCTACTGGATGGGCGTCGACCAGGCGGGGCGCGGCCTGATGTCGGCGGCCTTGCGGGTGCTGCTGCCGGCGGCGTTCCAGACCTTCGGCCTGCACCGGGTCGAGGCCGCCTGCATCCCGGAAAATGCGCCGAGCCGCGCGTTGCTGGCCAAGTTCGGCTTCCGCACCATCGGCGTGGCGCGCGCCTACCTGCGCATCGACGGCGCCTGGCGCGATCACATCCTGCACGAATTGCAGGCTGACGATCTGATGGCTTCGCGCGGCATGGCGGGCGTTGCGGCGGAGAAGCGTGCCGGCGCGGCGGTCCGCGAAGACGCGCCGCCGATCGCGGCCGAGCAAGGCGCCATCGTCGATCGCCAAGTGTAACGGGAAGCGGGCGTCCTGCAGTGGCTAGGCGTTGCCGTGCTGGCCGGAGAGCAGGCGGAAGTCGATTCCGATCTTCTCGATGCTGCGCTCCCACTTGTCGGTGAGCTGGTCGTCGAAGATCAGCTCCTCGTCCGCCGGGACGCAGAGCCAGGCATTGCTCTGGATCTCGGAATCGAGCTGGCCCGGACCCCAGCCGGCATAGCCCAGCGCCAGCAGGCTGCGCTTCGGCCCCTGGCCGGAGGCGATGTCGCGCAGGATGTCGAGCGTCGCGGTCAGGCCGACCTGCTCGCCGACCCGCAGTGTCGCATCTTCGAGGTAGTCGGACGAGTGCAGCACGAAGCCGCGCCCGGTCTCGACCGGGCCGCCATTGCGGATGCGGATGTGCTGGCTGGCCGGGCTGGTCGGGATGCCGAGTTGCTCCAGCAGATCGGGGAAGCTGAGCGACCCCACGAGGCGGTTGATGACCAGGCCCATCGCACCGTCGGAGGTGTGGGCGCAGATATAGATGACGGTGCGGGTGAAGCGCGGGTCGCGCATGCTGGGCATCGCGACCAGCAACTGGCCGGTGATGAAACCCTGGTGGACGATGCTCTTGCCCATGGCTCTCACGTAAGGTCCGTTTGATCCGCCAGCAAGATGCCTGAAAACCACGATTTTGTGACTGCGTCAGGCACGCATGTAACGTATTATTCCAAGGATTGGTTGGCAAATGATGAATCGCCGGAAACCCCTAGGCTGCGCGGTCCGGTTGGCGGTTTTGTGCGGAATCGCAGCCGTCGGCGTGACTTTGCTTGCGTGCGTGGCGCCGGCGGCCCGCGCCGAGACTGCGCCGGCGAGCGAGCGCTTCGAGTCGCCACAATCAACTGCCGAGCTGGTTTCCGCCGTCGATGGGACGGGCGGTCTTGCCACAATTCCCACCGCGATCCACATCGTCCTGCAACCGGGATGGAAAACCTACTGGCGCTCGCCGGGCGATGCCGGCTATCCGCTGCAACTCGACGTCACCGGCTCGACCAACGTGGCGCAGGCGGCGCTCGCCTGGCCGGTGCCGCATCGCTTCGAGCTGTTCGGCCTGCAGACCTTCGGCTATGGCGACGAGGTGGCCTTCCCCGTCGCCGTGACACCGGAGCATCCCGGTGAGCCGATCACGCTGAAAGCAAAGGTCCGCTATCTCGTGTGCGAGACGATCTGCGTGCCGCAGGACGCGACGCTGGCGCTTGACCTGCCGGCGGGCCCGGCGATGCCGAGCCGTTTCGCGCCGCTGGTAAATCGCTTCGCCTCGTTGGTGCCGCAGGGGGCCGAACGCCTCGGCTGGCAGGTCGCGCGCATCGGCTTCGATCCGGCCGTGGCGAAGGCTGCCGGGCAGCAGGCTGCCGGCCAACTCGTCATCGATCTCGCCAGTTCCGGCGAAGCCTTCGTGGCGCCCGATGCCATCGTCGAGGGTGCGCGGAACTTCTATTTCGGCAAGCCGGCGGTCGCATTGTCGCAGGGCGGCAGGCAGGCGCGCCTGACGCTGCCGGTCGAGCGGCTGGGTTCGGGTCCGGACCTGGCGGAAAGCGATCTCTCCCTCACGCTCTATGATGGCCTACGCGGCATGGAAGTGAGCGGCCGCGCCGTGCCGCTGGCGGTGGGAGAGTCGGGTAGCGCGGCCGGTGGCCTCGCGGGCAGCATCATCGCGGAGATCCTGCCCGTCCTGTTCATCGCGCTGATCGGCGGGCTCATCCTCAACGTCATGCCCTGCGTGCTGCCGGTACTGGTGTTGAAACTGACCGGCGTGCTCGATGCCGCCGGGCGGGAGCGCGCGCATCTGCGCGGCGCGTTCTTGGCGACCGCCTCCGGCATCGTGGTTTCGTTCCTGGTCCTGGCGCTGGGGCTGATTTCAGTGAAGGCGGCGGGGGCGACCATCGGCTGGGGCATCCAGTTCCAGCAGCCGGTGTTCCTCGCCGCGATGGCGCTTATCTGCATCCTGTTCGCCGCCAATATCTGGGGCCTGTTCGAGATCCCGCTGCCGGCCTTCGTCGGCAACATCGCCCTGGCCGGCGACGCGCGGGTCTCGTCCGGCTATGCCAAGTCGTTCTTCACCGGGGTGCTGGCGACGGCGCTGGCCACGCCTTGCTCGGCGCCTTTTGTGGGTACCGCCATCGGCTTCGCGCTGGCGCGCGGGCCGGCCGAGATCCTCGCTATCTTCCTGGCGCTGTCGCTCGGCCTGGCGATGCCCTATCTCGCCATCGCCGCGGCGCCCGGCCTGGTGCGGTTCCTGCCGCGCCCGGGGCGCTGGATGCGCTGGCTGAAGGCGCTGCTCGGCGTCACGCTGCTGGGCACGGCGATCTGGCTCATCTCCATCATCGGCGTACAGATGGGCCTGGTGGCGGCCGGCGGCGGGGCGGAGCGCCTGACGTGGCGGGCCTTCGACGAATCCGCCATCGCCGCGGAGGTGGCTGCCGGCCGGACCGTCTTCGTCGACGTGACCGCCGATTGGTGCCTGACCTGCCAAGCCAACAAGAAGCTGGTGCTGGACCAGGACCCGGTCGCGGCACGGCTCGCGGCCGGCGGCGTCGTCGCGATGAAGGCGGACTGGACCAATCCCGACCCGGTGATCGCGGCCTTCCTGGAACGGCACGGCCGCTACGGCATTCCCTTCAACATCGTCTATGGCCCGGCGGCGACGCAGGGAATTCCGCTGCCCGAGCTGCTGACCGATGCCGACGTCCTGACGGCGCTGGACCGCGCCGGCGCGCCGCCGCAAGCGGCGCAATGACCGCACAATTCGTGGCGGCAAATGGCCCTTGAGAGGGCTGGGCGCGGGGCCTATTCTGCGCCGCATCCGATCAACGGGAGAAGCAGAAAGGACCACAGATGAGCATCAAAGTGGGCGACAAGATCCCCTCGGTTAAGCTCAAATACATGGACAAGGACGGCATGCAGACCGTCGACACCGACGAGCTGTTCAAGGGCAAGAAGGTGGTGCTGTTCGCGCTGCCCGGCGCCTTCACGCCGACCTGCTCGGCCAAGCACCTGCCCGGCTTCGTGCAGAACGCCGATGCCATCAAGGGCAAGGGCGTCGACCAGATCGCCTGCCTGTCGGTCAACGACGCCTTCGTCATGGACGCCTGGGGCAAGGCGCAGAATGCCGGCGACAAGGTGCTGATGCTCGCCGACGGCAACGCCGATTTCTCCAAGGCGGTCGGCCTCACCATGGACGGCACCGGCTACGGCATGGGCCTGCGCGCCAGCCGCTACGCGATGGTGGTCGACAACGGCGTGGTCAAGGCGCTGAACGTCGAGGCACCGGGCGCCTTCGAGGTGTCGAGCGCGGAATCGATCATGAAGGCGCTGTAAGCCTCTCCATTCCAGTTGCGCGAAGATCGGCGGCCGAAGGGCCGCCGATTTTGTTTTGCGATCATCCTCCCCCGGAACGGGGGAGGGGATTGGCTCACAGAATGCTCGCGTCCTTCAGCTGCCGGATCGCCAGCCGCGCCAGTTCGTCGGCGCGTTCGTTCTCGGCATGGCCGGAATGGCCCTTCACCCAGTGCCACTTCACCTGATGCGTGACGATGGCTTCGTCGAGCCGCTCCCACAGGTCCTGGTTCTTCACCGGCTTCTTGTCGGCGGTCTTCCAGCCGCGCTTCTTCCAGCTGTGGATCCAGGTGGTGATGCCCTGGCGCAGGTACTCGCTGTCGGTGTGCAGGTGGATCTCGCAGGGCCGCTTCACCGCCTCGATGCCGCGGATCGCCGCCATCAGCTCCATGCGGTTGTTGGTGGTGTGCTCCTCGGAGCCGTTCAGCTCCTTCTCCACCGCGCCGAAGCGCAGGATGGCGCCCCAGCCGCCCGGCCCCGGATTGCCGCTGCAGGCGCCGTCTGTGAAGATCTCGACGATCTGTTTCGGCTTGTCGCTCATCGGCCGCCCGGGTCAGATGCCATAGGCGGCGATGCTCTTGGCCTGCCGGTGGAAGGTCAGTTTGCGGCGGTACTCGATCGGGTCCTTCGGCTTCACGAAGGCACCCGGCGGATGGTTGAGCCAGTCGTAGAGCCGCGTCAGCAGGAAGCGCAAGGCGCTGCCCCGCGCCAGGATCGGCAGCGCCGCCAGCTCCGCCTCGGGCAGCTTGCGGTGGGCGTCGTAGGCCTTGACCATCAGCCGCGCCTTGGTGGCGTTGAAGCTGTTGTCCGGCTCGAAGCACCAGGCGTTGATGCAGATGGCGAGGTCGTAGGCGAGGAAATCGGTGCAGGCGAAATAGAAGTCGATGAGCCCTGAGAGCTTGTCGCCGAGGAAGAAGACGTTGTCGGGGAACAGATCCGCATGGATGGTGCCGATCTCCAGCCCGTGCGGCCAATGCCGGTCGAGGTAAAGCAACTCCTCCGCAATGAGCTTGCCGAGGCCGGCCTCGACCTCGTCGGCGCGCGCCTCCGTCTTTGCCGCCAGCTCGCGCCAGCCGGCGAGCGACAGGTTGTTGGGCCGCGTCATCGGGAAGTCGCGCCCCTTGACGTGCAAATCGGCAAGCGCCGCGCCGAGGAGCTGGCAATGCCGCTCGTTCGGCCGCCGCGGCCACATGCCCTCGAGGAAGCTGCAGATCGCCGCCGGCCGGCCGCACAATTCGCGCAGCGCCTTGCCGTCGCGGCCGTTGAGCGGCGTCGGGCAGTTCAATCCCTTGGCCGCCAAGTGCTGCATGAGGCCGAGGAAGAAGGGCAGGTCCTCGGGATGCACGCGCTTCTCGTAGAGCGTCAGGATGTAGGCGCCGGTCGCCGTGTGCAGCAGGAAGTTGCTGTTCTCCACGCCCTCGGCGATGCCCTTGCACGACACCACCTCGCCGATCTCGTATTGATCGACGAAGGCGCGCAGCTCGTTGTCGGGGACTTCGGTATAGACGGCCATCGGCGGCAGGTCGTAGGCAGGTGAAGGGGAAGGCGGAGGGACGCGCGCTTACGCGGTCAGCGCGCGCGGCAGCTTGAAGTGCGTGGTCTCTTCGGTGACGGTGATTTCCTCGATGCGGGTCAGGTAGCGCTGGCGGATGGCGTCGATCGCCTCCTGCACCAGGACCTCGGGGGCCGAGGCGCCGGCGGTGATGCCGACGGTCTTCACCCCGGCGAACCAGGCCCAGTCGATCTCCGCCGCCTTCTGCACCAGATAGGCGCGCTGGCAGCCCGCCGTGCGCGCCACTTCGACCAGGCGCTGCGAGTTGGAGGAATTGGGCGCGCCGATCACCAGCACCAGGTC
>JBGAGP010000180.1:0-7815 GCA_044226685.1 Dongiaceae bacterium | reverse complement strand
CGAGATCATCCAGACCCTCGCCATCGCCGTGAAGCTGAAGGCGACCAAGCAGCAGATCGACCAGACCATTGCCGTGCACCCGACCGCGGCCGAGGAATTCGTCACCATGCGGACGCCGGTGGCGGCGGAGTAGCATGCGCATACGGAGGGGCCTCTGTGTGCTGGGATTGGTTTTTTTCGCGGCTATCGGGGCCGCGACCGCCGATGAATCCAGCGCCTGCCTGGAGTTTTTCGATCCTGACACCAGAAACGGATCGGAAGACGTTTTTCTCAGCGTTGAACGACTCGAGGGGAAGCATGCCTGCTTTCTCATCCCACGGTCGGTCATCGACAGGCGCTACCGCGAGTCCTATACGGATCGATTCGCCGTACAGAAAATGCTGGTCTTCGAGCCCAGTGATCTAGTGGCATATGTACGGCGCGGCGCTATCGGCGAAGTAGACTCGAACTGTCTTGGCGGGCCGATGCCAAGTTTGGTAGCGATAGCGTCCCGTACCGTTGCTATACCAGAAACGGTCAAGGAAGCACTCGGCTTCGGCAAGGAAGTCGAATCTGATCTTGTTGGCTACCGCCGCTACAGTACCGAACTGAACGACTTCTATGTGGCTGACCTTAGACCAGAGGCTGAGGTGTCGTTCTTCTGCTGGCGCAGCGTTCATCCCGGCCTCTGCGTGCTGGCGGGCAACTATGATGGCCTTACCCTGGCACTTCAGTATGAAAAGAGCGCGATGACAGAGGTTGAGCCTCTGAAGGCGATGCAATGCATGCGTGGCATCGCTCAGGCATTCCGCATCACCAAACCAGTGCAAACCGACTGATCATGTCCTTCTCGCAATCCTATCTCGGCCAATTGCGCAAGGTCGTCGGCAACCGCATCATCCTGATCCCTGGCGCGCGGGTGGTGGTGCATGACCGGCGGGGGCGGGTGCTGCTGGAGCTGCGCAAGGACTTCCGCAAATGGGGGTTGCCCGGCGGCCATGGCGAGATCGGCGACGACATCGCCACCACGGCGATGCGCGAGGTCTATGAGGAGACCGGCCTCAGGATCGCGAAGCCGGAGCCCTTCGGCATCGCCTCCGACCCCAGGCGCGAGACGATCACTTTCCCCAACGGCGACATGACACAGAACGTCGCCGTGCTGTTCCACGCCCGCAAGCCGGCGGGCACGCCACGCCATGATCCGGCCGAAGCGCTGGAGATCGGCTGGTTCGCGCCGGATGATTTGCCCAAGGACATCCTGCCCAACGGCCTGCGCACCCTGAAGGCCTATTGGCGCTTCAGGAAGACCGGCAAGTTCCAGATGATCTGAGCGGGTCCAATTCTCTCGTTGTCATCACCGGGCTTGTCCCGGTGGCCCATGCGACGGTGCCGCTGTCTGGAGTGCCGGGACAAGCCCGGCAATGACAGCGTGGGTTGCGCCCGGGACGCGGGCGGGGCTACCGGCCCGCGTCTTTCAGCATCTGGGTGACGCCGTTGCGCAGGTGGGCGAGGTCGCTGCCCGAGATCAGGAAGTCGTAGCCGCGCTCGAACATCTGCTTCACCGCCGGCCCCGGATTGGCGACGCAGCCGAGCGCCTTGCCGCTCTTCTTGATTGCCTGCTCGGCCTTGGCGAGCAGCGCCTTCAATTCCGGGTCGTCGAACTGGTTGAGCTTGCCGATCGAGGCGGAGAGGTCGCGCGGGCCGATGAACACCACGTCGACGCCCTCGACCGCGGCGATGGCGGCGGCATTGTCGACCGCCTGCGGGTTCTCGATCTGCACCACGATGATGAGGTCGTCGGCGGCGCGGTCGTAGTATTTCATGTCGAAGCCATAGGCGGCGGCGCGGGTGCCGCCGGCCGCACCCCGCATGCCGTGGGGCGGATAGCGGCAGGCGGCGACGACGGCCTTGGCCTCTTCCGCCGTGTTCACCTGCGGCACCATGACGCCCTGCACCCCGGCATCGAGCACCCGCTTGATGTAGACGAAGTCGTTCCACGGCACGCGGATCATCGGCACGCATTTGGTGGCGGCCATGGCGCGCATCTGGGCAATGGCGTCGGGCAGCAGGCCCTGGCCGTGCTCCTGGTCGATCATGATGAAGTCGAGCCCGGAAAGGGCGAGGACCTCGGCGTTGTCGGCCGAATCGCTCATGGTCCAGGCGCCGAGCGCCTTGTCGCCGGCCTTCAGCCGCGCCTTCAGGGAATTCGCCATTGCCGCACCGGTCCCAGTCCTTGCTGATGTGTCCGTTGAATCGGACGTGGACTGTATCGCCGGGGGCGCGTTCCTCCAAGCCAGATTGACGGCGATCCGCGCACTCGGCTATTCCACACGGAATTCGCGAGTATTCCATGGCCCGGACCCGCCTGCCTTATTGTTCGCCCTATCGCTTGATCTGGGCCGTGTTGGAAACGCCGCAGACACCGGCGCAGCGGATCCACCATGCCTATGCGCGTTTCGCCTGGCGCAGCATGGGCTGGCGGCACTACCTGCTGACCGCCGGATTGGTCGTGCTGTGGCCGATCATCTTCGTCATCATGCTGTGGATGTTCACCCGCAGGATCGGCCCGGCGGTGGCGCGCGCCACCGGCAAGTCGGTGCCGCGACAGATCGCCGAACAGCTCTGGCTGTCGGTCTGCTATTCGATCCCGCCGGACAAATACTACGTCTTCGACCTGTTCCGGCCGGAACGGCTGCGCAATGCCGGCGACTACATCCTGCGCTACGAATTGAAGGGCGGCTTCCACAACCTGGTGCATTTCCACACCCGCGTGCAGATGCGGCGCAGCACCAAGGAGACGTTGAAGGACAAGCTGCGCTTCTACCACGAATGCCGGAAGGCAGGCGTCGCCTCGCCCATCGTGCTGCAGGTGATGAACACCGACGGCGCATTGGTGGGAGAAGCGCTGCCGCCGGCAGGACTGCCGGCGCTCGATCTCTTCATCAAGCCGGCCAAGGGCAAGGGCGGGCGTGGCTGCGAGCGCTGGACCTATGCCGACGGCGCCTTCCTCGGCCCGGGCGGTCGCTGGCTGGAGCCGGAGGCGCTGCTGGCGCACATCCGCGCCCTGGTGGCGCGGCGCGGGCGCTACCTGATCCAGGAATGCCTGCACAACCACCCGGACCTGCTGGAGCTCAGCCGCGGCCTCACCTCGCTCCGCATCACCACCTGCCGCAACGAGCAGGGCGCCTTCGAGGTCACCAACGCGGTGCTGAAGATGTCCTTCGCCAGCGGCAGCGCGGTGGACAATTTCCACCAGGGCGGCGCGGTGTGCAAAGTCGACGTGCCGACCGGCGCGGTGGGGCCGGCCTGGGATTCCTGGAGCAAGCGGCCCTGCGTCGTGCATCAGGTGCATCCCGTCACCGGGGCGCAGATCGCCGGGCGCATCCTGCCCTGCTGGCCGGAGACGGTGGCGATGCTGGAAAAGGCCGCGTCCCTGTTCCCCGACCGCATCATGGTCGGCTTCGACGTCGCCATCACCGATCGCGGTCCGGTCATCATCGAGGGCAACGTGCAGCAGGGCTCCGACATGGTGCAGCGGACCCACGATCTGCCGGTCGGTCAGCAGCGGCTCGGCGAATTGCTGGCGTGGAACGCCATGCAGGCGCTGGCCACCCGGCCGCCCCGCGCCATGCGCTGGTATGGCCCGCGCGACTATTGGGGCCCGCGCTAGCGCCCGTCGGTCCGTGCCGCAAATCCGCGGCGTGACAATCCTGGAACCTTTCCGCCCCGGCGGCGTTCTTTCCTTCGAACGGCGGCGATGCCTCCTGGTGGTCCAGGGTCATGGACGCCCAATTTTGCGAAGGAGAGACAAATGACGACGCGTATGCGCCTCGGAGCCTGCCTGCTGCCGCTGATGCTGGTGACGGCGACCGCCGCCTGCTCGGTCACCACCGGGCAGGAGACGCCGGGCGAATATGTCGATTCCGCCGCGATCAGCAACAAGGTGCGGGCGAAGCTCGCCACCGAAGCGGGCGTCGACGTGTTCAGCCAGGTGAAGGTCACCACGGTCGAGGACGTTGTCCAGCTGAGCGGATTCGTGCGCAAGACCGATGACCGGGGCCAGGCCGAGCAGATCGCCTGGTCGGTCGACGGCGTGCGCGACGTGAAGAACGACATCGTCGTGCAGCCCTAGGCGCGGCGGTCCGCGAGCCTGCGGATTTCCGACCGCGTGGGTCCCTGAGAGCACTTCCCCCCGCGAGAATTGCCCCCGCGAGAATTGCCCCCGAGAGTACTTCCCTAGAGCCCCTGGACTATGGCCCCGCCGGTTTGCGATCCGGCGGGGTTTTTCCTATCCGCCCTAGACCAGTGCGCTGGAGGCGACGGACTTCACCAGGGCGAAGACCTCCTGGCCCGGCTCGAGATGCAGCCGCCGCGCCGAATCTTCGGTCAGCAGCGCGAGCAGGGCGGCCTCGCCCATCCGTCCAATTGCCGCGTCGCCACCTGCCGCATCGCCGCCGACCGCGATGCGCAGCAGGCGGCGCTGATTGGGCCGCGCCACCGAACCGGTCAAGCGTCCGGGCAGCACGTTCTGCACGCTCAGCCCCTCCGGCCGCTGCGTCGCGATGGCGACGTCGCGTGCCAGCACGCGCAGCCGCACTGCATGGCCGACCGGCAGCTCGACATGCGACAGCAGGAAATCGGCCGCGCCCACCGCGACATGGGTGACGCCGCGTTCGGCATCGTGGCCGGCGATGCGGCCGATCAGCACGCTGCCGACATCGCCGCGGTCGACCAGCAGGGGCAGATCGAGGCGGGTCAGCAGTTCCGCCGGCGCGCCAGCGGCGGTGACGCCGCCCTGCTCCAGCAGCACCAGGTGGTCGGCGATGCGGGTGACTTCCTCCATTGAGTGGGTCACATAGAGCATCGGCACGCCGAGTTCGTCGCGCAGCCGTTCCAGGAACGGCAGGATCTCCGCCTTGCGCGGGTCGTCGAGCGCCGCCAGCGGCTCGTCCAGCAGCAGCAGGCGCGGATTGGACAGCAGGGCGCGGCCGATGGCGACGCGCTGCTTCTCGCCGCCGGACAGGCTGGCGGGGCGGCGCTCCAGCAGCGCGCCGATGCCGAGCAGCGCCACGATGTCGTCGAAGCCCGCCGCCCCGTCGCCGCGCCGGCGGCGCCGGCCGTATTCCAGGTTCGCCCGCACACCCAGATGCGGGAACAGTCGCGCTTCCTGGAACACGAAGCCGATGCGGCGATCCTCCGCCGCCAGGTCGATGCCGCGCGCCGCGTCGAACAGCACGTCGTCGCCGATGGCGATGCGGCCGCGGTCGGGCCGCCGCAGGCCGGCGATGGCGGCCAGCAGGCAGCTCTTGCCGGCGCCGGACGGACCGAACACCACCGTGGCGCCGCTGCCTGGTGCTGCGAAGGCGGCGTGCAGCTCGAAAGCGCCGAGGCGCTGGTTGATGTCGATCTCGATCACGTCTAGCCCCGCTGCAGGTCTTGCGCGTAGCGCGCGATCCGCTCGGACAGGATCAATGCGACCAGCGCCAGGGCGAAGGAGACGAGCGAGAGCCGCGCCGCCACGGCCTCGCCGCCGGGCGATTGCAGCGCGCCATAGATCGCCAGCGGCAAGGTCTGTGTCTCGCCCGGGATGCTGGCGGCGAAGGTGATGACCGCGCCGAACTCGCCCAGCGCGGCGGCGAAGGCGGTCATCGCCCCGGCGGCGATGCCGGGGGCCATCAACGGCAGGGTGACGGAAAAGAAGCGGTCGAGCGGCCGGGCGCCGAGCGTGCGCGCGGCGTCCTCCAGCTTGCGGTCGACCGCGCCGGCGGAGAGCCGGATCGCCCGTACCATCAGCGGGAAGGTCATCACCGCGGTCGCCAGCACCGCGCCGGCGGTGGTGAAGGCGAGGCGGATGCCAAACCAGTCGTTGAGCAGTCCGCCCAGCGGTCCGTGCACGCCGAAGACCAGCAGCAGCAGGTAGCCGGTCACCACCGGCGGCAGCACGAAGGGCAGGTGCACGAAGGCGTCGAACACGCTCTTGCCGAGGAAGCGGTTGCGCCCCAGCAGCCAGCCGACCAGGATCGCCGGCGGCAGGCTGAACAGGACGCTGCAAACCGCCACCCTCAGGCTGAGGGCGACGGCCTGCCATTCCTCGGAGGAGAGCGCTAGGAAGCTGCGCGCATCATTCAAGAATCGTGAACCCGTAGCTGCGGAAGAGTTCCTTGCCCTCCGCTCCGGTGAGGAAGTCGAAGAACGCCGTCACCTCGGGGCGAGCCTTTCCGGCGACGATGCCCATAGGATAGACGATCGCGTCATGGCTGTCCGCAGGGAAGGTGCCGACGAGGCCGATGTCGTTGAGGCCGCGGGCATCGGTCGCGTAGACGATGCCGAGCGGTGCCTCGCCGCGCTGCACCAGGGCCAGAGCGGCGCGCACGTTTTCCGCCGGAGCCAGGCTGTCCTTCACCGAATCCCACAGGCCGAGCTTGGTCAGCGCCTGCTCGGCGTAGCGCCCGGCCGGCACGCTCTTCGGATCGCCGACCGCGAGGCGGCCGCCCTTCAACGCGCCCGCCAGGTCGAGCGAAGACGACACTTCAAGCGCCGCCGTGCCGGCGGGGCCGACGATGACCAGGTCGTTGCCGGCCGGGCGGCGGATGCTGCCCGCCTCGATCAGCGCCTTGTCGTTCAGATAGGCCATCCATTTCTCGTCCGCCGAGGCGAACAGGTCGGCCGGGGCGCCGGCCTCGATCTGCTTGGCGATGGTGGAGGACGAGCCGAAGGACAGCACCACCGCGCCATGGCCCTTCGCCTGCCAGCTGGCGGCGGCCGCCTTCAGCACGTCGGTCAGCGAGGCGGCCGCGAACATGGTCACTGGTTCCTCGGCCCTGGCGATGCTGGCGGTCGCGGTCAAGCCGATGGCGGCGGCGAGAAAGGCGGCGAGGACGCCGCGGCGGGTCAAGACGGAGCGCGGATCAAGCATCGGATTCCCCAGGATGTAGCGGTGCGTGTCGATGTATTCAGATGGATATATCGCCGAAGACAGGCGGCGGTGAGGGCGGCGAGGTCGCGGGCGATGGCGCGCGCGGTCTTGGCCTCGATGCTGCGGAACCGGCGCAGCACCGCGGCACCGGTCTCGGTCAGCCTGGCGCCGCCGCCATGGGCGCCGCCCTTGCCGGCGGCGACCAGCGGCGTCTTGAAGCTCTCGTTCAGTTCCTCGACCAGCAGCCAGGCGCGGCGATAGCTCATCTTGAGCCGTCGCCCGGCGGCGGAGATCGATCCGGTCTCGGCGATGGCGTCCAGCAGGTCGGCCTTGCCCGGACCGATGGCGATACCGGGGGCGAGGACCAGGCGCAGCCGTGCGCCAGCGGATTGATGCTTCGGTTTCATCGCCGCAGGATACCGGCCGTGCCCCCCAGATCAAGGGCGGGGGACAGAAGGGCTGGCGGATAGGCGGCCACCGGGCAAGGGGTGGACAGGCTCCGGGCGCTCCCCCACAATCCGCGGCGGGGATGCGGAATACGGATTGGTTTCATGCACATGGTACGGATCGGCGAACACCTTGGGGGGCTCCGCCGCGCGGCATTTCTGGTCCTGGCGGCGGCAAGCGGGCTGGGCGCGCTCGTCCCGGGTGCCAGCCGCGCCGAGGAACTTGCCGCCATCGTCGAATCCCTCGACCCGCCGCGCGACGACATCGGCGCCCTGGACCTGCTCGCCACCGGCACGGTGATCGATCTCAAGGCCGGAGAGAAGATCGTGCTCGGCTACCTCGCATCCTGCGCCCATGAGGAGATCACTGGCGGCAAGGTCACCATCGGCTCCGATGGCAGCAAGGTGGAGGGCGGCGAAGTCGTGCGCGACCAGGTCTCCTGCGACGGGACCGTCGATCCCGCCACCGCCGCC
>JBGAGP010000006.1:0-71515 GCA_044226685.1 Dongiaceae bacterium | reverse complement strand
AAGCCGCAGGCATGGCGCAGCAGGCCCGTCGCCAGCGCCGGGTCCATGCGCCTGAGCCGCGCCAGCGCCGCCCAGGCCGGCGCCTCGCTGATGTTGAGATAGGCGTTGTCCTTGACCCGCTCGCGGCGCGAGGCGGACAGCGTGACGCTGGTCACCAGCCGCATGGCCATCAGGTCGAACAGCAGATCGAGCTCGTCCGATTGCAGCGGGAATTCCCGGTGATAGGCTGCGGTAATGCGCCCGGCGACCTCCAGCGGCGCGTCCTGGTCGAGGATCGCGTAGGCGGAAGCCACCGCCAGCTCGCCGATCACCGCGCTGTGGATCGCATCGCCGAAATCGATCAGCCCGGTGACGCGCCGGCCAATCTCGCCATCGACCAGCAGGTTGTTGTCGTTGGCATCGCCGTGGATCACCTGGGCGCGCAGCCGCGCCAGGCGCGCCGCGACACCGGTCTCGAACCGTCCGAGGAAATGCTCCAGGATGCGGCGCTGCTCCGCATCGTCAATGAAATCCAGCCGCTGGCGCGAGTTGCCCGCCTGCTTGATGTCCCAGTCGAACACCCGGTGCCCGCCCGGATGGCCGAAACCCTGCAACGCGCGGTCCAGCCGGCCCAGCATCTGGCCCAGGCTGTCGAACAGTTCCGGCGTCTTCTGCGCGCTGGAATAGAGCCGGCCGGGCAGCCAGCTCACCACCCGCACATAGTGGCGCGCGCCGTCGCGCCCCGGGGCCTCGCCCAGGTCGCGCCGGCCACCCGTGCCGCCCCCCAGGTCGCCCTGGGTCGGGCGCAGATGCGGCAGCGGCAGGCTCGCATCCGCCCCCTGGACGTGGCGCAGCAGCGCCGCCTGGAAGTCCAGCGCCGCGAAGCTCTCCGCCGCATTGGCGATCTTCAGCACCCAGGCGGTGCCGTCCGCCTCGGTCAGGCGGAAATTCTGGTCCCGCTCGCTGTCGAGCGGCGCGAGCGTGCCCTCCAGGCCATAGAGCCGCCGGGCGATGGCGGCGGCCTCCTCGGCCGAGAAGCTGGGTGGTGGGGTGGTGAGAACCGACATCTTCGCTACCCTTCGCCTCCGGCCGCGATCCGCGTCTGGAGGTCTATTAACCCATTGACCGAGCGCCCAATCTGCTGAGGATGAGGGCCCGAATGCAACCGCCCTTTTGGGCGTTCCGCCGCCATTTTGCCAGGCCGAGTTTCCCGCCGCCCATGCGCCCCCTCGACGACAAGGACCAGAAGCTCCTCGACCTGCTGCGGGCGGATGCGCGGCTGTCCCTGAAGGCGCTCGCGGCCAAGGTCGGCATCGCCCGCTCGTCCTTGCGTGAACGGATGGCGCGGCTGGAGGCCGAGGGCGTCATCCGCGGCTACCGCGCGGACATCGCAGCGCCCGCGCCGGGTGTTTCGGCCTACCTCTTCGTCCGCTTGAAGCGCACGCCGGCCCTGGACCTCGTCGAATTCCTGCGCGGGCTTCCGGAGGTGCGCAGCTGCGCCTCGCTCACCGGCGACATCGACCTGCTGCTGGAGATCGCTGCCGACACCACCGAGCGCGTCAACGCCGCGCGCGACCGGATCTCCGCGCATGCGGCGGTCGCCGACGTCACCACCTCCATCGTCCTCAACCGCAACATCTGACATCCGGCCGCTTCCCGCGACTCGGCGCCCCGCGTTGCCGCGGCGCATTTCGCCGGTTACAGTGGCGTGACAACCGCCCCGCAGAGGGCCGCGCGGCGCGGTGGGGGAGATGTGCGATGATTCTGCCGCCCAACCATCTGGCGCTGAAGGGCGCCATGCGCCCACCGGTCATGGCGATCGGCGATTCCATGTTCAACGGCGTCCGCTCGCTCACCATCCGCGACGACCTCGCCGCCGTCTCGCCGGTCCAGCAATTCGTCGAGGCCGTCGGCCTGCCCTTCAAGCGCCCGGTCTATCCGCGCGCGGTCCTGTTCGACCTCGAGGACATGGCGCGCCAGGGCATCGTCTCGCTGTTCACCCTGCAATCGGCGATGCTGAAGAATGCCAAGGCCTGGCTCGGCGCCAAGCCGAAGGCGAAGCCGATCTTCTTCGACAACATCGCCTGCGCCGGCGCCGACTGGTCGGATTTGTTCGATCGCCGCGGCGGTGATGCGCGGGCCGAAGCCCTGGCCAGCCTCGACCAGCTGCAGGCGGCGGACAATCTCGACCTCGGTGCTGCCGCCCGGTTGTGGTTCAGCCTGAACGACGCCTTCCTGCTCGACCCCAGCGCCGGCTCGGCCTATGCCGAGACCGCGCAACTCTCGCAGCTCGAGCAGGTCGCCTCGCGCCTGCCGGAACGTCTGCTGGTCAACATCGGCGCCAATGAAGGCCTGTTCCGCTTCGGCATGCTCGGCGCCTATGATTCCAAGGATCTCGACTTCGCCACCTGCCCCGGCGCGCAGGAGATCGTGCGCCAGGCCCGGCGGCTGGGCCAGTTCCTCGCCGCCAACCTCAGGAACGATCTCAAGTTCGTCTATTTCAACACCCTGATCCGGCCGCGCGCGGTGCCGAACCTGGCGCCCTACCAGGACACCGATTTCCTCGACAACGCCAAGCGCAAGGCGCTGAACGGCAAATACTACAGCGAGTATTCGACCAAGGTGGCGCTGCGCGCGCCGGTGACGCCGCAGGCGATGAAGGCCTACGACCAGGTGATCAAGACCGCCAACGACGAGGCGGTGAAGGCGATCCGGGCAGAGCTCGCCGGCACGCCGATCACGCTGGTGCCGGTCGATCTCTATGCCGGCATCGAGGCCTACGATTCCAAGCACTACGGCGATGCCCGCTCGGTCGAGATCCGCAAGGGTGGTAAGCTGGTGAAGCGCATCACCAACCTGCCCTTCGCCTCCTCGCCGCTGAAATTCCAGGGCGGCATCGCCGGCCTCGACAACATGCATCCCTCGGCCATCGGCTATGCGGCGATCGCCAACGAGATGATCGAGGCCTACAACGCCGCCGAGGGCCAGACGGCCAAGGCCATCGACCTGCCCAAGGTCTACCAGAAGGATACCTTGCTGAAATCGCCGCCCAAGAAGTGGGAAGCGCTGAACAGCCTGATCTCGACCCTGGTGCCGTTCTTTATGTAGCGCGGAAGCCTACAGCCATCCGGACTTGCGGAACTGCCAATAGAGCAGCCCGCAGATCACGACGATCACGCCGAGCACGGTGAAATAGCCGTAGTGCCAGGTCAGTTCCGGCATGTTCTGGAAATTCATGCCATAGATGCCGGCGATGGCGGTGGGCACCGCCAGCATGGCGGCCCAGGCCGCCAGCTTGCGCATCACCTCGTTCTGCCGCGTGCTCGACAGCAGCATCTTGGTTTCCACCACCGTCTTGACGCCTTCACGCAATTGCTCGATGCGGTCCAGCAGCGTCACGCAATGATCGTAGATGTCGCGGAAATAGGGATGCGAGTGCGGGTCGATGACCGGCACGTCGAACCGCATCAGGCGCTGGCAGATGTCGGGCAGCGGCGCCACGGCGTGGCGCAGCTCGGTCAATTCGCGCCGCAGGGTCGAGATCTCGGCCAGTTCGTCGCGGGTGTCGACCGGAGAGAACAGCGATTCCTCGAGCTCCTCGATGCGCTCCTCCAGGTCGTCGACCGCGGGGAAATAGTTGTCGACGATGAAATCCATCAGCGCATAGAGGATGAAATCCTCGCCCTGGCGCAGCATGGTCGGCGAATTCTCGCAGCGCGCGCGCACCGCGGCGTAGGAGCGCGACGCGCCGTGCCGCACCGTGATGACGTAGCCGCGGCCGACGAACATGCAGGTCTCGCCCATGGCGAAATCGTTGCCGACGCGCTGGAACGTCTTCATGGCGACAAACAGGGTCTCGCCGTAGATCTCGATCTTCGGCCGCTGGTGCGCCTTGTAGGCGTCCTCGACCGCCAATTCGTGCAGGTTGAACTCCTTCTGCAGCTCGGCCAGCATCTCCTGGCTCGGCTCATGCAGGCCGATCCAGATCACCCGGCCGGGCGTGACCCGCATCTCCTCGGGATTGTTGATGTCCAGGTCCCGGACCTTGTGGCCGCCTTCGTAGACGGCGCAGTTGATGACTGATCCCATGCCTGTGCTTCCCACCAGGGTCCGGCCGAGATCCGGCCGAGAACCCGAGCGCCGGGCATTTCCGGCGCGATCGCCTCGACTTGAGCCTTAATGCAACCCCGCGTCCGAGACAAGCCGCAGGACGGTGCTACTCCGATGCCGGGACGACACCCAGCCGCGCGACGATCTCTCCCGGCGACCGCCCCGCGGCCGCCAGCCGGATGACCTCAAGGCTGCGGGCGACGGCATCGCCCGGTACGGCCGCGGCGCCCAGGAAGGCGCGCACCGGGCGCATGTCGAATGTGCCGCCCCGCACCCGCTGTACGAAGCCGACCCAGTCCATAGTGTCCTCGATGCGCGGCAGCGGCGCGTAGTTGTCGGCCTCGATCCCATAGGTGACCAGCGCGGTCGGCAGGTCGTAGCGCGCGCCGTCGAGCGCGATGGTCGACGGCGTGGTGATCACCGCGGCCGCATGCGCCAGAAAGGCATCGGCGGTGAACCGCCGCCACTGCGGCGCATCGGGATCCGCGATGACCAGGTTTTCGGGCAACGGCCGGGTCATCGCTGCGCCGGCGGCCCAGCGCCCGCCCATATGCGGCTTCAACAGGAACAGCAGGTCCGGCGCAGCCGTCGCCGTCGCCACCAAATCGGCGACGAAACGCTGCCGGTAGGCATCGTCGTAGCGGTTCCAATGCAGGTTCTCGAACACCGCGATGATCGTCCGCCCCTGGCAGGGAAATCCCGCCGCATCGCCGCGCTGCAACCGGCGCTTGGGGCAGCCGACCGGGACCACCTTGGCACGGGTGTCGGCATTGGCCGATCGCGTCAGCCGCTCGAACCCGCCCCAGGTCAGCACCAGGCGGCTGGCGAACTGCTCTTTCTTCTGCCGGTGCGGTTCGCCATAGGTCAGACCGGCATTGTCCAGGCCGTGCTGGATGTTGAGCGTGACCGCCCCCGCCGCATTCGCTGCGCGGACAAAAGCCGCCGCATGGCGGGCCCCGACACCCTCGCCATCGGAAGCGGTGACGGCGACGTCGATGCCATCCGCCTGCCAGCCGCCCCGGCCGACGGCCACATCGCGTGCCCGCAAGAATTCGATCCTTGCGCCGCGTGCGCGCAGCAGCTCGAGACGCCGCGCGGCCGGCACCGCGACCTTGGTCAGCACCACGACGCGCACCTCGATGTCGTTGTTGAGGCTCGCCGCCTCGGCCACCGGACAGACCAGGTCCAGGTCCTGGAACTGCTGCAGCAGGAACATCACGCGCAGGCGATGCCCGGCCGCGGGCGCGGCATGCTCCGCCATCGCCCCGCCGCGCTCCTCCAGCATCATGCGCCAGGCGTCCAATGCGGATTGCGCCAAGCCCGGCGAAGCGGCCACGAGGACTGGAGTCGGAGCCTTCGTCGTTGCGGCTCGTAGTGCCGCTCTGAGCCGCTGTTCTATCGGCGGGCCCTCCGCTTCGGGGCCGATCACGGGTCGTCCCAACGCCGCAGCGAAGACCGCGCGCGCATCCGCTTGCGCCAAGGCCACGCGGTCACCGCCGGCTGGCAACAGGCAGAGGTCGGCGGCCGCGATCTCGCGCGCCAGGCTCGTCAGGGTGAACCGGCGGAAGTCCGCGTCGAGCGGCAGACGCCCGATCGTCCGGCGGAACAGGCGCCGGGAGGAGCCGACGACGCGCAGCCGGAACGGCATCTCCGCCGCCAGGTCGACCAGCGCGCCCACGGCCAGCAGCAATTCGCCCAGGCCGCCTTCGTCGCCGAGCCCGACGCCGTCACCGAACCACAGGACACGCGGTCCCCGCTCCAGCGATTGCGTTCCAGGCCTGCGACGCCGGTCGAGGAGCCGCCGCCGCACGCAGCGCACCAGGTCGATGGCGCGAACCCGCAACGCATCGCAGAACACCCGCGCACCGGTTGATGGGAATGCCATCAATGCCGCGCTCAGGCCGCCCGGACGGAGCGGCAGGTCGGGCAGCCCAGCGACGGCGCCAGGCGCCAGGCCCAGTCGCTCGGCCGCCAGTGCGGCAAGGGCCGCATTGGCGGCGGTCACCCGGTGCGCCAACGCCGCCGCCGGACGCAGCGACGACAGGCCGGCAGTCAGTGACCGCGTGTCGCCGACATCGAGCAGCACCCGCAGGCCGGCGTCCCGCGCCATGCGGCAGAACCTTGCCGTCTCCGGCGTGGCGGCACCGGCGAACAGGATTGTCGTAGCGCCCGCAAGATCGGCGGCGTTGACGGTCCCGGATACGATCCTGACCGGCGTTCCGGCGCGACGCATCCGATGCGCCGGCAGCAGCACGCGGCGCCAGAGGCGGAGATCGCCGCTATCGATGCGCGGAACATGGAACAGGATCATTTCAACTCGGCGGGCGAGATTTTTTTCAGTCTAGCATGGGTCCGCTCGCCGCCGCCAACGCGTGCGGCCGCCTCGGCGCTTTCAACCGGGTCTTTTCCGATCGTAGCCGTAGCGCGCGAAATCCTCCGCATAGAGCCGGCCGATGCGCACCGCCAGATCGGCATCATAGAACGCCGCCGCCGGCGGCAAGTGATGGATCGACAGGTTGATTTGATCGGCCGCCTCGGTGCTCGACGCGACGCGCGCGGTGTGATGGCTGGAGCGGAAGGCCGGCTGGGAGAAATCCGTCGGCGGCAGACCGAACTGCCGCTCGATCCCCGCGAGCGCGCTTTCGAGGCCGTCCTCGATGCGGATGATCTGGTGCGGCCTGAGCCCGAACGGCACATGCAGCTCGAGCGGCGTCACCTGCAGCCGGTGATGCAGGTTGCAGCGCATCAGGTCGATGCCTTCCAGGAACCGCACGAACTCGCGGAATGAGAATCGCCGCTGCCTGTCGACCGGCCGGCCGAGCAGCGCCGCCAGCGCGGCATCCTCGTAGCCGTGGCGGTAGGCGTGAATGAAGGAACTGACCGCGCGTTCGAACGGATTGCGCACGATCTTGACCACGTGCCGGCTGTGGCGGCCGGGATGCGCGAGGCGGTCCAGGTAGCGTCCGGTCTTCTGATAGCGGCGGAGGCGATAGCGATGCACCCAGGGGCTGAAGGCCAGCGCCTCCTCCAGCAGGCCGTTGTGGTGGAACGCCCAGGTGATCGCCGTGGTGCAGGCCGCCTTGGGCGACCACATCACCGCAATCTCGGCCGGCTCCACGAAGGTCAGGTGCGAGCGCCGCCTTTCATGGTGGGTCGTGGGTAAAAAATACCTGAGTTTCATGCCGTTGCGGAGGACCCCGGTGCCCGGCCAAGAGCCCGCCGGGGCCGCGAAAGGGTTGCAATTCCGGCGGGCGGGCCGGTGGGGCGCGGCCAGTTGTTGCCCCTCTGGCGGGATTCTGTCAATCGCCAGCCCGATCCTCGGGGAACCTGCCACCTATACAATCCGGCTCCGTTTGCGGTAGCCTGGGGGTGAGCCGAAAGTCACAAAAAAACAAAGACTTGAACTATCGGTGCCGGTGGATTTGAACCGCCTGCGCCCGGCCTGCGACGGATGAGCGGGATGGACATGCTGAGTACCCGGGGAACGGACGCCAATGTGAGCGACGGGCAACTGCTGGCGCGGATTGCCAAGGGCGACCACCAGGCGGTCACTGCCTTGTACCAGCGGCTGGAGCGTCCGCTCTTCGCCTTTCTGGTCAAGACGCTGCGCGACCGGGAGGCGGCGGCTGACGTGTTGAACGAAACGATGCTGGACGTCTGGCGTCAGGCCGGGCGCTTCGAGGGCAAGTCCTCGGTCGCCACCTGGATCTATGCCATCGCGCACCACAAGGCCATCTCCTGGCTGCGGCGGCGGCGCGAGGTCGAACTGGACGAGGAGTCCAGCGCCGAAATCGCCGATGACGCGCCCTTGGCCGACAGCAAGCTGGCGGCGGCCGACGTCGCCCAGGCCATCGCCCGGCTGCTGGAAAAGCTCAGCGTCGATCACCGCGTGGTGTTGCAACTGGCGTATTTCCAGGAATTCAACGTGAGCCAGATCGCCGAAATCCTCGACTGCCCGGAGAACACGGTGAAGACCCGGATGTTCTATGCCCGGCAGCGTCTGCGCGCCCTGCTGGAAGCGGAAGGTATCGCGGGAGCGGCGGCATGAGAAACGTCAAGCATCCGCACGGCCCGCTCGAGCCGCAGGAGGTCGAGGAACTGCTGCCCTGGTACGTGACCGGCCGGGTGACGCGCGAGGAGGCGCGCGGCATCGAGGCGGCGCTGCAGACCATGCCCGACCTGGCCGAGAAGCTGGCGGCGGTGCAGCGCGAGCGCGAGGCGGTCGCCCGCGGCAGCGAGGCGGTGGAGCCGCCACCGCCGGAAAACCTGCAGCGCCTGCTGCAGCAGGTGGAAACGACCCGCCAGGCGCGGGTGCCGAAGATCGAGCCCGCCGTTTCCGGCACGGATTGGCTTGCCACGGTGTTCGGCCGGCGCGTCGTCTGGCAGGTCGCCTTCGCCGCCGCCTGTGTCGCCATCGCCTTCATGGGTGCGCGACTTTACGAGCCCGGCGATTCCGCCACCTTCGGCACGGCCGCCAACATCGCGGCCTCTGAACCGGGCGCGACCTTGGTAGTGACCTTCCTGCCGGACGCCCCGAACGCCGATATGTCGGCCCTGCTGACGTCGCTGGATGCGGTGATCGTGGACGGGCCGAAACCGGGCAATGCCTATGTGCTGCGCCTGCCATCGGCCGATCCGGCGGATGTCGCCGCGGCCATGGAGAAGCTGGTGGCGCGGAAGGACCTCGTGCAATCGGTCCTGCGCGGGTCATAGCACGCGTCCTGGCCCATATTGGGGCGGAAACTGCGGCGGAAGGAGATCGCCTTGTCTTGGCGCACGCTTCCATGGACAGCTTGCCTGGTCCTCGGCCTCGCCATCGTGGCGGCGCCGTTCGCCACCGCGTTCGCCGCCGGCACGGCCTCCACGCCCACGCCGAGTCTGCCGCTGATCACACCGCCCCCCGCGGGCAGTGGCGGCGGCGGGGGTGGCGGCGGCGGCAGTCCCCCGCCCCCGCCGCCCGGCGCGCCGGATAGCGGCTGCTGCGCTGGTGGTGGTGGAGGCGGCGGCGGTGGAGGTGGAGGTGGTGGCGGCGGCAACAATGGCGGCGTCAAGAACCCGCCGGCAAATGGACTGGCGCTGCCCAACCTGCCCAATGTCGATCTGCCGGGTGGCGCGGAAGTCCTGCCCGGCCAGGCCGTCGTCGTCTTTCCCGGCACCGAGCCCGAGGCGATCGGCGCCGCCTTCGCCGCCGACCACGACAGCGCCGTCGTCGATCATTTTCGCCTCTCCCGGATCAATCTCCACGTCTTCCTGCTGCAGGTTTCCGGCACAAGGCCATTCGCCACCGTGCTGCAGGAGATGGCGGCCGATCCCCGGCCGCTCTGGGTCCAGCGCGACTTGCTGTTTTCAGCCACGCAATCAACCCAGGCGACGACCGGACAAGGCGCCGGCGGGGCCACGCAATATCCGCTCGATCGGATCAACCTTGGCGCTGTCCGCACCCTCAGCCTCGGCAAGACCGCTCGCATCGCGATGGTCGACAGCGGCGTCGACGTGGCGCATGAGGCGCTGGCCGGCGCCCGCGTCACCGTCCGCGACGTGATCCGCAACACCAAGAACGTGCCCGCCGAGGGCCACGGCACGGCGATCGCCGGCATCCTGCTGGGCCGCCACGCCCTTGCCGGCGTGGCCCCGGATGCGGAACTGCTGGCGATCCGCGCCTTCCATCAGTCCGCGGCCGACAGCACGGCGGCGCAGTCCAGCTCCTACTACGTGGCGAAGGGCATCAGCTACGCCGTCGACGCGAAGGTCCAGATCGTCAACCTCAGCCTCACCGGTCCGCAGGACCGCCTGGTGACCCAGGCGGTCGAGCAGGCGCTGATGGCGCGCATCGCGGTCGTCGCCGCCGCCGGAAATGCCGGCGCCGGTGCGCCGCCGGCCTATCCGGCGGCCCAGCCGGGCGTCATCGCGGTGACCGCGACCGACCTCAAGGACCGGCTCTACAAGCACGCCAACCGCGGCGCCTATGTGACCATCGCGGCGCCCGGCGTCGACATCCTCTGTGCCGCGCCCGGCAATGGCTATGGCTACCTTTCCGGCACCTCGATGGCCGCCGCCTACGTGAGTGGACTGGTCGCGCTGATCGTCGACCGCCAGCCCGGGCTCGGTCCGACGCAGGTGCGCAAGATCCTCGAAACGAGCGCCGCCGATCTCGGTGCGCCCAAGCGGGATCCGGAATTCGGCGCCGGGCGCATCGATGCCGCCGCGGCGCTCGGCCACCTCGCCGACAACTGACCGTCATCTCGGCACCGTTCCGTACACGGGATTCGGCTGGCGATGCCGTGCGCGGCTTGCCATGATGGCATCTGGTTCCACACCCGCCGGATGATCCCATGATCCAGGTTTCGGCCAGGCCTCGTCCCTTCCCTCATCGCGGGCTCGCCGCCGCCGGAACGGCGCTGATCCTCATCGACATGCAGCGGGATTTCCTCGATCCGCGCGGCTATCTCGCCGCCATGGGCTATGACCTCGACGGCGTGCGGGCGGCCATCGCCCCGGCGCGACGGCTGCTCGACGCGGCACGCCGTGCCGGCCTCGTCATCCTGCATACCCGGCAAGGCTATCGCGCCGATCTGGCCGAGGTGCCGCCGCACAAGCGGGCCCGCATCGCCGACGGCACTTCCGCCATCGGCAAGCCGGGACCGCTCGGCCGCTTCCTGATCCGCGGCGAGCCGGGCTTCGAGATCGTGCCGGAACTGGCGCCCGCCCCCGGCGAGTTCGTCATCGACAAGACCGCCAACAGCGCCTTCTGGGGCACCGACCTTGCGGCGATCCTGGCGGCGCGCCGGATCGACAGCTTGATCTTCGCCGGCGTTACCACCGACGTCTGCGTTCATTGCACGTTGCGCGAGGCGAATGACCGCGGCTTCGAATGCCTGGTCGCCGGCGATGCCTGCGGCTCCGGCGATGCCGCGGCCCATCGCGCCGCCTTGCACATGGTGACGGTCGAGGATGGCGTCTTCGGCGCGATCGCCGAGGCCGATGCCATCGTCGCCGCCCTGGCGCGGCTGGCTGCACCGGCACACGCCGCGCCCGCCATGCCGGCGGCGCCCGTCAAGCCGGAGCCGGTAAAGACGCCGAACCAGCCCTATCACGGCGACTGGTCGATCTGACCGGCGCCGCACTGTCATTCGCCACGACGCGTGGTCTGCGCTAAGCTGCAACGCTGCTTGACGCGAGGAGCCGGACACCATGTCGTTGCTCGCACGCGCACACGAAGGCATGGACCGGGCGCCGCGTCGCGCGGTCCTGATCAAGGTGTTTTGCCTCGGTGCCTGCCTGCTGGCGCTGGCGGCGATGGCGCCGAAGCCGCCGGCCAGGACTGTCGACACGACCCCGGCCGCGCTGCAATCCTGGCGCAACGGCATTGTGCAGATCGGCGCCGGCGTCATCGCCAAGGGGCATCGCGGCCTGTTCGGCCGGCTGCGCCTGGTCGAGCACTACTTCTCCGGCTTCCCGCAG
Organism: Dongiaceae bacterium; assembly: GCA_044226685.1. Taxonomy (GTDB): domain Bacteria; phylum Pseudomonadota; class Alphaproteobacteria; order Dongiales; family Dongiaceae; genus Dongia_A. The sequence continues at coordinate 59,965 of JBGAGP010000006.1, read as the reverse complement.
GGGACCAAGCTGCCGGCGGTGCTCTATCTGCATGACTGCCCTGGCCTGAAGATCGAGGCGATCCGCGACATCGACGAGCTGGCGGCGATCGGCTACGCCGTCTTCGCGCCCGACAGCTTCGACAGCCGCGAGCGGAAATCCGATTGCGTACGCTTCGATTTCGTCGCCGGCCTCAACCCGGATGCCTATGTCCAGCGCCAGGCCGAGATCATGGTCGGCCTGGCGGAGCTGCGCAAGATTCCCTGGATCGACCAGTCCACGATCATCCTCTATGGCCTGGGTGAAGGCGCGCTGGCGGCTGCCAACTATCCGGGCCATGAATTCCGCGGCGTCGTGCTCACCGGGTGGACCTGCGGCGCCACGCAATACGCCGAGGATGTGGCCGGGCTCAAGACGCCGGCGGACATACCCGTGCTGTCCCTGGTATCGCGCTACGATCCGTGGTTCGACCGCACCGGCCACGCCGGCACCTGCGGTGACTACATGGCTGGCCATAGATACGGCCAGTCCATCGTCATCGAAAATCGCGGCCTGCATCACATCAGCTGGATGGACGACCGGGCCAGCCAGGTGATCCGCCGCTTCCTCAAGAACCTGATGCCGCCGCGCCTGTAGTCCTTGCCGGCGATTCCCGGACGGCGGTCACGCCGCGCGCAGGCCCAGCAGCTGGCGGGCCTCCGCGGCGCTGGCCGGATGCCGGTCGTATTTCCCGCACAGATCGGCGACCCGCTTGACCAATTCGGCGTTGCTGGCGGCGAGCCGGCCCTTCTCGAAGAAGATGTTGTCCTCGAGCCCGGTGCGCGCGTGCCCGCCGCGCTTCAGCGCCCAGTGGTTGACGTCGAGCTGATGCCGCCCGATGCCGGCCGCGGTCCAGGTGGCGCCGGGCAGCTGGTCGGTCAGTTCCGCGATCATGAAATCCAGCAGCTTCTCGCGCACCGGCAACGCATTCGGAATGCCGAGCACGAATTGCACGTGCGCCGGCGCCTGCATCAGGCCTTTCTCGACCAGGGTCTTGGCGTTGTAGAGCATCGCCAGGTCGAAAATCTCGACCTCCGGCTTGACGGAATTGGCGAGCATGTCCTTCGCCATGCCCTCCACCAGTTGCGGCGGGTTCTCGTAGATGATGGTGGCGAAATTGACCGAGCCGGTGGCGAGCGACGCCATGTCCGGCTTCAGCTTGATCGAGGCCCCGCGCTCCTCCGCCAGGCGGCCGCGGCCACCGGTCGAGAACTGGATGATCATGCCCGGGCAATGCTTGCGGATGCCCTCCTGGACCACGCGGAAGCGCTCGATGTCGGAACTCGACTTGCCTGCCTCGTCGCGCACGTGGATATGCACCAGGCTGGCGCCGGCCTCGAACGCTTCCTGGGTGCTTTCCACCTGCTCGGCCGGATGGATCGGCACCGCCGGATTCTGTTCCTTGGTCGGCTGGCTGCCGGTGATCGCCACGGTGATGATGGCGGGACTGGTCATGGTTCTTCCTTGGTTGACGATGGCTAGAAGCGGCCGGGGCTAGAAGCGACCGGTGAGGTTGGACCACAGCAGCCGCCACGCGTCCATGGGATGCTGGTCGGCCAGGGCCGGGTGGAACGGATCGTAGGCTGCCCGGCGCAACCGCTCAAGGTGCAGGGCGGCGATCCTGGCGGTCAGGATCAATGGACCGGCGCGTCGGGGCACCCCATGCCGGCGCGCCGCGGCCAGGTTCCGCGCCGCCTCCTCCGCGACTTGGCGCACGGCGTCGGCAAGCCGCGGCTGCGGCTTCAGATCGAACAGCCGGTCGACGTCGACCTCGGCCGCGCCCAAGACCTCCTGCGGCAGGCGCAGCCGCCGCTGTCTCGCATCGCGCAGTACGGATCGGGCGATGCCGGCGGCCGCATAGGCCCGCCCGATCTGTCTCGTCGGCTCCGCGAGGTTTGGCGCGTCGAGCCCGAGTGCCTGCAGCGACAATTGCAGCAGCGCGCCCGCCGTGGCATCGGCGCGCGCGTCGAACGTCGCCTGCGACGGCGGCGCCCCGTCTTCCAGCTCCGACTCGCGCGCCTCGATCATGGCCAGCATCCGTCCGGCATCGAGCCCGCGCGCGCGACTCGCCGCAGCCAGGGCCTGGACCACCATGTGTTCGCGCACGCGGCCGCCGGCCTGGATCTCGCCGATCGCCTCGCGCCACCATTGCAGCCGGATCAGGCCCAGCAGCGCTTCGCTCACCTGGTCCCGCGTGCGGGCCAGTTCCAGGTTGAAGGCGGCCAGCGCCGCCAGATGGCCCCGCGCGGCCTCGGGCGCGAAGAGCAGCGTCAGGTGGCGGTCACGATCGCCCTGCTTCACTTGATCGAGACAGTAGTCGAACGGGTCGGCCACCAATTAACCCCCATATTCCTGTGGTTTCCCACAAGTTCGTTGTCACATCTACCGCATCCTGTAGAATACGGCGACGATCAAACTGACCGTGTCTTTGCAACGTTTCTGGGGTCGAAAAATGGGGAAGTTCTTTGAGAATCTGCATCGCGTCCTGCTCGCGGGCTTGATTCTTGCCATCCTGGTGCTGGTGATCCGCCACCTGGATTCGCTGGGTGATCATACGTTCTGGGCCGGCGTGATGCGCTTGATCCACGTCTGGTTCGGTATCCTGTGGATCGGCCTGCTCTACTATTTCAACTTCGTCCAGATTCCCTCGATGCCGAAGATTCCCGATGACCAGAAGCCGGCCATCGGCAAGGTCATCGCGCCGACCGCACTGTTCTACTTCCGCTGGGCGGCCGCCGGCACCGTGCTGTTCGGCCTGATCACCGCCGCGATGAACATGTACCTGGTCGAGGCGCTGACCTTCCAGGCCAACCAGACCATCGGCATCGGCATGTGGCTGGCAATCTACATGGCCTTCAACGTCTGGTTCATCATCTGGCCGAACCAGAAGAAGGCCCTGGGCATCGTCGAGGCAACACCCGACGAAAAGAAGGCGTCGGCGCGCAAGGCGATGATCTTCTCGCGCGTCAATACGATGCTCTCGCTGCCGATGCTCTACTGCATGGTGCTCGCCAAGTTCATCGGCTGAAGCCATACCGCATCGACGATTGGACGGGGCCCTTCGGGGCCCCGTTCTTTTTTTGTCCGGCAAGTCCAATTGCCTGCGTGGATCGGCGCGGAACGGGCGGCTATAGTCCCCGCCTGGCCGACTGGACTGCATCATGGCGGAGAACACATCACCTCCCGGGGATCCCTATCACGCGGTCGCGGCGCTGGCCGATTCCGGCCAGGCCGAAGCCGCCGAGCGGCAGGCGCGCGAACTGGTCGCCCGGACGCCGGAGGACAACAGCGCCTGGCGCGTCCTTGGCTACGCGCTCCTCATGCGCGGTCGCTACCCCGAGGCCGAAAGCGCCCTGCGGCGCGCGATCGAATTGGCGCCGCGCGACGCCGTCGCCTTCGAACATCTTGGCTGGATCTACCATCGCACCGGCCGCCTGCAGCAGGCCGCGGACGCGCTGAAGTCCTGCCTCGCGATCCTGCCCGACCGGCTGCGCGGCCGCGTGATCCTCGCCAATGTCCTGGTGGCGCAGGGCAAGCCTCAGCATGCCGTCGCGCATTTCGAGCGCGCGCTGAAGCAGGAGCCGCGGCACTTCCGCGCTCACAACAACCTTGCCAACGTGCTCGTCGGCCTCGGCCGCCTGAAGGACGCCGCGACCCACTATGCCGAGGCGGCGAAGTTGTCGCCCGATCTGACGTACAAGATCAGCGCCGCGCATCAGGCGCGCCGCATTGGCGACTGGGAAACCGCGGAAGCCCTCGAACCGGTCATCCTGTCGGCATTGCGCCGGGGCCCGCATCCCACGGACCGGGCGCCGCCCTTCCCCCTGCTGGCGATGCCGGGAGTCACGGCGCAGGACCAGCTCGCTGCCGGCCGCCAGATGGCGGGCTACCACAAGTCCCTGGCACCCGTGCCCCACCGGCCCGTCGCCGAAATCGATGACGGGAAGCTGCGCATCGGCTACCTGTCGCCAGATCTGCACGACCATCCGTTCACGCATCTGTTCTCGGAAATACCGGAGCTGCACGATCGAACGCGATTCGAGATCGTCGCCTTCGACTATAGCCGCGACCGCAAGAGCGTGTATCGCGACCGCGTCCTCGCCGCCTTTGACAAGGTCATTCCCATTCGCGGCATGTCGGACCAGGATGCCGCCCGCGCCGTTGCCGCCGAGCGCATTGCCATCGCCATCGACCTCCCCGGCTGGACGACCGGCTCGCGCAGCCAGATTCTGGCCCACCGGCCAGCGCCCGTCACCATGCAATGGCTGGGCTTTCCCGGAACTCTCGGCGCGCCTTGGGTGGACTACATCGTCGCCGATCCGGTGCTCGCCCCGGCGGGGAGCGAAGCGGAGTTCAGTGAAAAGATCCTGCGCCTGCCCCATACCTACATGCCGAACGATCGCAAGCGGCAGATCGGCGACAAGATCACCCGCGCCACCGCCGGATTGCCGGAAGATGCCTTCGTCTTCTGCTGCTTCAACCAGGCCTTCAAGGCAAACCGCGAAAACTTCGCGCTGTGGATGGAGCTGTTGCGGGCGCGGCCAGGATCCGTGCTCTGGCTGCTTGACGACAATCGTTGGGCGACCGAGGCCTTGCGCGCCCGGACGCGGGACTTCGGCATCGCGCCGGAACGGGTGATCTTCGGTCCGCGCATCCCCATGCCGAAGCACCTCGCCCGCCTGCGTCTCGCGGATCTCGCCCTCGACGGGCCGCCCTATGGCTCGCACACCACCTGCAGCGATGCGCTGTGGGCCGGCACGCCCCACCTGGCCTTGCGCGGCGCCACTTTCGCCTCCCGGGTATCGTCGAGCGCCCTGACTGCGATCGGTCTGCCGGAGCTGATCGCCGGGGATGTTGAGACCTATCGCGCCCTGGCCCTGCGTCTCGCCGGCGATCGCGCGTATTACGCGGTGATCCGTGCGCGGCTGGCCGCCAACCGGCTGTCTATGCCGCTCTTCGACAGCGCGCTGTTCACCCGCAACCTGGAAGCCGGCTTCGAAGCGGCTTGGCGCCGCTGCCGCGACGGGCTGCCGCCGGATCACATCGACGTGCCGGCATGGACGCCGGCCGGAGGCTAGCGCCGCTCGAACACCACGATGCGATTGCTGTTGGTGCCCTTGCTGTTGTTGTCGACGCCCCAGCATTGCGCGGTCTTGGTGAAGCTCTGGCTGTTCACCATCACGGCCAGGGGCGCGACGTCGATGCCTTGCGCCGCGCGCAGCACCGCCTGTTCCAGCGCGACCTTGCCGCCCCGCACTTCGCCGACCTCGAAGGCTACGATGCCGCCCGGCCGCAGCACGCGCGCGAATTCGGCGAAGCAGCGGGCGACGAACCGCTCCCAGTCCGCCAGCCCGCGATGCAGCGAAATCGGCACCGAGTCCGCCGCGATGCCGGCGAACCAGCAGCGCAGCCAGTTGTCGGCCGGATAGTCGACCACGTCGAGAAAGGGTGGCGAGGTGACGATGAGGTCGACGCTGCCATCGCCGATGTCCGGCGTGCGCTCCGCCGGCCCGGTCAGGATCGGCCCGGCATCGCGCTGGAAAACGGCCGGCAGCGCGTCCTTCAGCAGCGCGCGGCTCTTCTTCAGGATGATGGCGAAGACGTCGCGTTCCGGCGGCACCTGGCCGCGCTGCTGGTTGATCTTGCGCTGGCGCGCGACCGACACCGCCTGGTTGGGGGGCAGCGTGTAGACCGAGAAAAACCCGCTGGAATGCCCGGTCAGCCGGTTGAGGCAGATCATCCGCAGCCAGGCATCGACCACGTCGCCATCGCCGCGCAGGAAATGCGCGCGCAGCCGCGCGATGTCGCGCAGCGTGTTCGGATGATAGAAGGTCAGCAGTGCCGGATCGATCTCGGCTTCCGGCAAAATGCGCGACAATCGCTCCACCCGGTCGGCGATCGCCTCCGGACCCGGCGGGTCGAGGCGCGGTGCCGCCAGCATCGCGCTCAACGGATTGATGTCGTTGCCGATCGCCCGGCGCCCGAGCAGCGCCGCCTCGATCAGCGTCGTACCGCGGCCGGCGAAGGGGTCATAGACCACGCCGCCCGGAGCCGTGAACCGCTCGATGAAGAAGCGCGGCAATTGCGGCTTGAAGCACGCGCGGTAGGAGACTTCGTGCAGCGAATGGGCCTGGCGCTGCTTCGCGGTCCAGAACTCGTTCTCGAAGACCTCGACGCCATCCCGCGCCGAGCGGCGGGTGGCTTGGCCGAAGGCGTCGAACGCGGCGAGGCCGGCCGCGAAATCGCCTGCCTCCGTGCCGCTGGTCTGCGTTGCCGTTTCCAGGTCCATCTGCGCGACTCGGATTTCCCTGGCGCTGAGGATGGGTCCAACGCCCCCAATCGGCAAGGTCCAACGCCAGGCGGCAGGGACGGTCGCCTACTGCACCGCGATCAGCGCCGCCGCCACCTTGCGCCCCTCGGCCAGCAGCACGTTGTAGGTGCGGCAGGCGGCCCCCGTATCCATGACCTCGATCACCACCCCGGCCGCGCGCAGATCCTGGCGCAGCCCGCGGTCGATCTGCGCCATGCGCGGACCGGTGCCCAGCAGCAGCAGGTCGACCTGCCCGGCCCGGCCCGCGGCCGTCACCGCGTCCAGCGTGGCGGCGGTCACCTCCGCCAGCGCGATGGCGCTCCAGGCGAACAGGCGGTCGGGAAAGACGATGACCGAGCCCTCGACGCGCGTGCCCGAGACGCGGAAGCCGCCATCGCCATAGGCGTCGATGACCTGCTTGCCTTGGGGGATCAGCGGCGTCACGTCCATGGTCGACCCTCCGCGCCGCGCGGGCGCCAGTCGATGCGGATCAGGCGCGCTCGGCGGCCTTCGCGGTCTTGTCTTCGCCGCCGCGGATCTTCGAGGTCCGCAGGTTGGCGTAGAGCAGCAGCGGCGACGCGACGCAGATCGTCGAATAGGTGCCGATCACGATGCCCCAGATCAGCGCCACGGCGAAGCCGCGCAGCACCTCGCCGCCGAACAGGAACAGCGCGATGACCGAGATCAAGGTCAGCCCGCTGGTCACCGTGGTGCGGCTCAGCGTCTCGTTGATCGACAGGTTGATCAGCTCGCCCATCGGCATCGACTTGAAGCGCCGCATCTCGTAGCGGATGCGGTCGAAGATGACGACGGTGTCGTTTACCGAATAGCCGGCGACGGTGAGGATGGCCGCCACCGTGGCGAGGTCGAATTGCAGCCCGAGCAGCGAGAACAGGCCGAGCGTGGTGATGACGTCGTGGAACATCGCCAGCAGCGCGTTGAAGCCGAACTGCCAGTCGTAGCGGATCCACACATAGAGGAAGATGCCGCCCATCGCCAGCAGCGCGGCGATGACCGCGTTCTTGACCAGCTCGCCGCCGACCTTGGGGCCGACCGTCTCGGTGCGGCGGTATTCCCACTTGTCGCCCAGTTCGGCGCGGACCTTGGCGACCGCCTCCTGCTGCTCCTTCTCCGCGCCTTCCTGCTGCGGCAGGCGGATCAGCACGTCGTTCTGGTCGCCGAAGGACTGCAGCGAAACCTCCCCGAGGCCGAGGCCGCCGAGGCGCTCGCGCAGCTGGCCGATGTCCGGCTGCTCCGGCGCCCGCGCCTCGATCAGGATGCCGCCGGCGAAGTCGATGCCGAAATTGAGGCCCTTGGTGAACAGCAGGCCGATCGAGCCGAGAATCAGGACCAGCGAGATCACGAAGGTGATCTTGTGCCCGCGCATGAAGTTGATGCGGGTATTGGCCGGAACCAGGTGGATGGGTCTGAACATGGCTCCGGGTCCCTTAGAGCGGCAGCAGCTTGGGCCGGGTGCGGCGCAGCCACACCGAGGTCAGCAGCTGCGTCACCAGCAGCGCGGTGAACAGCGAGATGATGATGCCGATGGTCAACGTCACCGCGAAGCCCTTGATCGGGCCGGTGCCGAACATGAACAGCAGCAGGGTCGAGATCAGCGTCGTCACATGCGCGTCGACGATGGTGGCCAGCGCCTCGCGATAGCCGAACTCCATGGCCGTCACCGCCGAGCGGCCGTTGCGCACCTCTTCCTTCACGCGCTCGAGGATGAGCACGTTGGCGTCGACCGCCATGCCCAGCGTGAGCACGATGCCGGCGATGCCCGGCAGGGTCAGCGTGGCGCCCAGCACCGACAGTGCCGCCAGGGTCAGCACGCCGTTGAAGATCAGCGCGACGTTGGCGAAGACGCCGAAGATGCCGTAGAGCAGCACCATCGCCACGACGATGCCGGCGATGGCGATGATGCAGGCGAGCTTGCCGGCCTCGATCGAATCCGCGCCCAGGTCGGCGCCGACCGAACGTTCTTCCAGCACCGTGAGGGGCGCCGGCAGCGCGCCGGCGCGCAGCAGCAGCGCCAGGTCGCGGGCGCTCTCCACGGTGAAGTTGCCGGTGATGATGCCGTTGCCGCCCAGGATCGCGTCCTGGATGCGCGGCGCGGAGATGATCTTGTTGTCGAGCACGATGGCGAACAGCTTGCCGACGTTCTTCGAAGTGGCGTCGCCGAATTTCCGCGCGCCGAGCGAGTCGAACTTGAAGGACACCGCCGGACGGCTGTTCTGGTCGAAGGTCTGCTGCGCGTCGGTCAAATTCTCGCCGGCGACCAGGATGCGCTTCTGCAGCGGCAGGCGGCGCCCGGAATCCGGATCGGCGGAGTCCACCCACATGGAGGTCGGCGGCAGCGTTCCGGTCGTCATCGCGCCCTCGTCGACCATCTGGAAGGTCAGCTTGGCGGTCTGGCCGATCAGGTCCTTCAGGTGCTGCGGGTCCTTGACGCCCGGCACTTGGACCACGATGCGGTCCTCGCCCTGGCGGATGATGGTCGGTTCGCGCGTGCCGGTCTCGTCGACACGGCGGCGGATGATCTCGATCGATTGCTCGACCGCGTGCTGCTTCAAGGCGGTGAGCCCGGCATCGCTGAAGCGGATCGCGATCTTGGTGCCCTCGACGGAGAGGTCCATACCCTCACCCGCCAGTCCCTTCAATTCCGTGCGCGCCGGTTCGACCGAGGCCTCGTCCAGCAGGTTGACCGTGGCGGCGCCGTCGACCAGCGCCAGGTCCTTGTAGCCGATCTTGGCGTTGCGCAGCTTGGTGCGGGTCTCGTCCAACACGCCGTTCAGCCGCTCGGCAACAAGCGCGCCAGTGTCCACCTCGAACAACAGATGCGAGCCGCCCTGCAGATCCAGGCCGAGATTGACCGTCGATTTCGGGAACCAGCCCGGCAGCGCGTCGAGCGTCGCCCGGTTGATCAGGTTCGGCGCCGCCAGCAAGGTGCCCACGATGAGCACCAGCAGGATGACGGTCACCTTCCACTTGGAGAAATGAAGCATGGCGCGTGTCGGCCTTGCCCGACGCCGGACGACCGCCTCAGCGGTCGTTGGCGCCCTGCTTGGCGTCGTCCTTCTTCACCGGTTCGGGCTTGCCCGGGATCGCCGCCACCGCGTCCCGCATGATCTTGATCTTCACCCCGTCGGCGATCTCGACCATCAGGTGGTCGTCCGCCACATGGGAGACCTGGCCATAGATGCCGCCATTGGTCACCACCCGGTCGCCGCGCTTCAGCGCCAGGACCATGGCCTTGTGCTCCTTGGCCTTCTTCTGCTGCGGACGGATCAACAGGAACCAGAACACGACGAAGACCAGCACCATCGGGACGAACATCCCGAACTGATCGAACAGGCCCCCGCCTCCCGGCGCGCCCGTGGCTGCCTGCGCCCAGGCTTCCGAAATGAACATCCTACGCTCCCTAAGTGCTTGATCCGGCGGCGTTCGCCTTGGCCGGAAGACCGTCCCAAAAATTCCGGCGGACTATACAGATCGGAATCCGAATTGCAAATGCCAAGGGCCCGGCCGACGGATTCCGGCGCGCCCGGGCTCGGCCCGGAAAGTATTGATTTTCCGAGGCTTTTCGCTAGGCCGTCTTGCGCTTGCGCAATTCCTCGAGCAACGCCTTGTTGATGAAACCGTCCTGCGGCCAGCCGATATCCTTCTGGAACTGGCGTGCCGCCTTGCGGCTCTTGAGGCCCAGGACCCCATCGACCTTGCCGACATCGAGGCCACGGGCGGCCAGCAGCGTCTGCACCTCCTCGCGCTCCTCGAGGCTCAGCGGCTGCTCGTCCACCGGCCAGCTACCGACGAAGCGCTTGCCGCCCAGGATGCGGTCGCCCAGATGCGCGACCGACAGCGCGTAGCTGGTCGAGTAGTTGTATTTCAGGATCACCTTGAAATTCTCGGTAATGAGGAAAGCCGGCCCGCGATGGCCGGCCAGTACCAGGATCGAGGTGTCGCCGGGCAGATCGGGCAGCGCCGAGCCGTCCGCGCGCTTGACGCCCAGCTTCTTCCAATGGGCGACCGGCTTCGCCAGATCAAGCTCCGCCTCGCCATAGGGGAACTTCGCCGGCAGCTTCACCTCGAAGCCCCAGGGCAGGTTGCGCACCCAATGGTCATCGACCAGGTGATTGGCGGCGGAGGCAAAGGCGTCCGGCAGCGAATCCCAAAGATCGGCCGCGCCCGAGCCGTCGCGGTCGACCGCCAGGGTCAGGTAGTTCGACGGCAGGAACTGCGGATGCCCCATGGCGCCGGCCCAGGAACCAACCAGGCGCGAGGCCGGGACTTTCTTGGTGGCAACAATGTCGAGGGCTGCCAGCAGCTCGTTGCAGGCGAAAGTCTCACGCTTGGCGCGATAGCCCAGGTTGGTCAGCGCCTCGAAGACGTTGGTGTCGCCGAAATTGTTGCCGAAATCCGTCTCGATGCCCCAGATACCCATGATGATGGCCGGCGGCACGCCGTAATCCTTCTCGATCCCGGCCAGCAGCGCCTTGTTCTCCTGGTATTTGACCTGGCCGCGCGCCACGCGGTCGTCGGAAACCGCGCGGTCAAGATAGGTCCAGATCGGCGTCACGAATTCCGGCTGCTTCGACGCGCGGTCGCTGATCTCCGGATTTTCCTGCACGCCAGCGAAGGCGGTCTGGATCACCGCATCCGGCCGGCCCTTGTTGAGGGCAAAGGACTGGAACTTCGCCACCCACTCCTGATAGCTCGCAGCACTGGTCGGGCACTTGGTTTCGCTCAGGGTGTGGAAATCGACCGGCTTGCTGGCAGGCGCCGCGGCGCCCTGCGCCGTGCTCTCGGTTGCCGCAGCCGCCGGCTGCGATTGTGGCTGCGCCGCGCAGCCCGCCAGCGCCACCAGGGTACCGAAGACCGTGACCGCCGCCGAACGACGCAACCCATGCCCGCGCAATATCCGCGTCCGCATGCTCAAACCCTTCTAATCTCTGCGAATCGGAGGCCAGGATAGGGGCGGGGCGCGCGTTTGTCATCGCCCGCGGCATCGCGCGGCGGTGCTGAATTAAGGCAGGAACCCGGCGATGCCTTGCGCCAGGTAGACCGCGCCGATCCCCAGCACCAGCCGCCGCGACCAGGTCTGGAAGGATTCGTTGCTGAAGCGATGCAGCAAGGGCTTCGCCAGAGTGGTGCCGCAGACCGCGAGAGCCGCCGACATCAGGAACAGCCAGACTGGCACGCTGGCCGGCGCGGCATCTGGCGTCACCGATGTCGCGGCTTGCGCCGGGAGCGCGGCGATCAGGGTGAAATAGGCGAACTTGATCGCGTGGCCCACGCTCTGCGTCATCGCCTTGGTCGAGACCACGAGGCGGCGGTCGAGATCCTTGGCCAGGAAGAACATGTCGAGGATGGCGCCGGACACGCCCGCCAGCACGTGCAGCGTCATCACCATGGCGCCGACGGCGACCGGCGCGCCGCGCCGGCGGATCTCCGGCGCGTGCTGGCGCGGCAGGGCGCGTGCCGCGAACGGCATGATGCCGAGGCAGAGATAGACCCAGGGCTTCGGCGGCGAGAACTGCACCACCGCCAGCACCGCGAAGACGGCGGCACTGCCGAGCAGATAGCCGGGCAGCACGCGCCACAGGATATGCTCCCGCCACACCACGGCGCGCCAGCCGTTGGCGGTCATCTGGGTGATGGCGTGCAGGGTCATCGCCGCCGGGACCGGCAGGAACAGCAGCAGCACGCCCATCAGCACCAGCCCGCCGATCATGCCGAACACCCCGCTGAGGAACGACGTGCCCAAGGCGGCGGCCCCGACCAGCGCGACCGTACTCCAATCAAACATTTGGCTACCCCCGAAGCTGGCGCGGCTTGGCAAGGCCAGCCGGATTCCACTATTTTGGTCGGAACTGTCGCGGCGGCGCAAACGCCCAATTCTTGCGCTAGACCAACAAATGCGAAGGGTGCCGGCCATGTGGTTGCCGAGCTTGAAGGGTCTGCGCGCGGTCGAATCCGCCCTGCGGCTGGGCAGTTTCGCCGCCGCCGCGAAGGAACTCGGCGTGACCCAGACCGCGATTTCCCGCCTGGTGAAGGATGTCGAGCGCCAGCTCGGCCGGCCGCTGTTCCAGCGCCAGGCGAACCAATCGGTGGCGACGCCCCTGGCGCTCTCGCTCCAGGCCGGCCTGACCGATGGCTTCCGCCGCCTGGAGGGCACGATCGGCGAGGCGCGCCGCAGCATCGACGACCCGACCGTGACGCTCGCCGTCGGGCCGACCTTCGCCATGCGCTGGCTGATCCCGCGCCTGACCGAGTTCCACGCCGCGTACCCGCGCGTCGATCTGCGCCTCGCGACCACCATCGGACGCGAAGTGACGCCGGGGCCCGACACCATCGCCTCGATCCGCCTGGCGGAACCGCGCATACCCGATTTCGTCAGCGACGCCCTGTTCCCCGGACGCCTCATCGTGGTCTGCCGGCCGGACCTGGCGGCGCGGCTGGCCTCGCCCGCCGACCTGCGCAACAAGACTCTGCTCGACGTGCGCCATTCGCCGGAGGACTGGCCACGCTGGCTCGCCGCCGCCGGGCTGCCGGACCGCGCCCGGTTCCAGACCCTGTCCTTCGACTTTTCGGCCTTCGCCATCCAGGCGGCGCTGGACGGCGTGGGCATCGCCCTGGTGCGCGAGCCCTATGTCGCCGACGACCTCCGTTTCGGCCGGCTGGCGGCGCCTTTTGCCCTCGCGCTGGAAGACAAGGAGCTGTATTGGCGCCTGATCTATCGGGCGGAAGCGCGCAGCCACGCCTCCTTCCGCACCTTCCGGCGCTGGCTCCTGGGCAAGGCCAGGTCCCAGGACTGAGTGCCGGCTGAACGCTGGCCCCATAGTACGCGGCTCCCGGCCGCCGGGGCGGGCTTGAATCCCCCGGCGAAATCGGATTAATGCCTCTTGTCCGTGGCGGACATGGTCGACCGTGTCGACCGGCATGCCGCGCCGTCTGCCGCGCGCTCAAGTTCCGTGGGGGAATCCGTTGGCCTGGTCGCTTCATACGCGCGGTGTGGTGCTCGTTGCCGGCGCCGCGATCGTTTGGAGCACCGGCGGGCTGATCGTCCGCCATGTCGACGAAAGCCAGTGGACCATCGTCTTCTGGCGCGGCGCTTTCGCGGTTCTGACCCTTCTTGCCTATCTGGCCATCCGCGACGGCCGCAAGACCATCGGCCTGTTCCGCGACATGGGCTGGCCAGGGCTCGGCGTCGCCGCCTGTTTCGGCGCCGCCTCGCTCAGCTTCGTGGTCGCGCTGCAGCATGCCAGCGTCGCCACCATCCTGTTCACGCAAAGCGCCTCGCCTTTGGTCGCCGGCGGCCTCGCCTGGCTGTGGCTCAGGGAACGCATGACCTGGATCAAGGCCACCGCCATGGTCGCCGCGCTGGCCGGTGTCGCGGTGATCATCTCCGACCAGGAGGCGAAGGGCGACGCGCTGGGCATCACGCTCTCCGTCGTCATCATGATCGCCTTCGCCTTGGCCACGGTCCTGGTGCGGCGCTATGCCCATATCCGCATGGCGCCGGCCACGTGTCTCTCCGCGCTGTGGCTGGTCGTCGTCGGCGGCATCTTCGGTACCCCGGCCACCGTGAGCGCGCCCGACCTCGGGTTGCTGTTCCTGTTCGGGGCCTGCCAGCTCGGCGTCGGCTTCATCCTCTTCACCACCGGCGCGCGGCTGATTCCCGCCGGCGAGGCGATCCTGTTGAGCCTGCTCGAATCGATCCTGGCGCCGATCTGGGTCTGGATCTGGCCGACCCTGCATGAATATCCCGGCGACCGCGCCATCATTGGCGGCGCCATCGTCATCGCCGCGGTGATCTGGAACACGCTGTCCGAAATGACCCAGATCAAGCGCGTCGCACCGCCGATTGAATGACAGCCGATCGAATGCCCCCAAGTCGAACGACTGCCGATCGCGTTTCCTGGCCGATCGTCTGGCGCGCCCTGCTGCCCTTCGCGCTCGGCTATTTCATGTCCTACCTGTTCCGCGCGGTGAACCAGGTCATCGCGCCGGACCTGATCGCCGAGCTCGGCCTGACGCCGGGCGAGTTGGGCCGTCTGACCTCTGCCTATCTGTTCGGCTTCCTGCTGTTCCAGCTGCCGCTCGGCCTCCTGCTCGACCGCTTCGGGCCGCGCCGGGTCCAGGGCGGGCTGCTGACGGTCGCCGCCTGCGGCGCGCTGCTTTTCGCCATCGCGCCGGACGCCTGGTCGCTCACCCTGGCGCGTGGCGTGATCGGCCTGGGCCTGTCCGGCTGCCTGATGTCCGCGTTCAAGGCCAATGCGCTCTGGCTGCCGATGGCGCGTGTCGCGCTCGGCAATTCCTCGACCATCGCCATCGGCGCGCTCGGCGTGGTGGCCGCCACCAGGCCGGCGGATTGGCTGGCGCAGGCGATCGGCTGGCGCGCGATGTTCGAGGTGCTGGCCGCCGTCACCATTGGCGTCGCCCTGCTGATCCTGCTTTCAGTGCCCAAGGGCGCGCCGCGGACCCATGGCGAAACCTTCGACGGTCAGCTTCGCGTCATGGCGCGGGTGTTCGCTGACCGTGTGTTCTGGCGCGTCGCGCCGATGGTGGCGGCGATGTCGGGCACCTTCATCGCCGTGCAGACCTTGTGGGCCGGCCGCTGGCTCACCGATGTGGCGGGTTACGACCGCGCCGGCGCGGCCGGCGTGCTGCTGTGGATGGCGATTGGTTTCACGATTGGTTCGCTGGCCACCGGCTGGATCGCCGATTTCGCGCAGCGCCGCGGCTACTCGATCGAAGCGGTGGTCGGCGGCGCGTTCCTGCTCTTCGCGCTCGCCCAGGCGCTGGTCATCCTGCGGGCGCCGATTACGCCGGTCCTGCCATGGATACTGTTCGGTTTCGCCGGCCAGGCCGGCAATCTCGGTTATGCCACGCTGGCCGCGCATTTCGGCGCCGGGACCGCCGGACGGGCGCAATCGGCGGCCAACCTGCTGCTCTTCGCCACGGCCTGGGGGCTGCAATGGGGCATCGGCGTGATCCTCGACCTGTTTCCCGGCGCGACGGATGGGGCCAGCGACCCCCTGGGCTACCGCTGGGCCTTCGGGCTGGCCTTTCTGCTGCAAATTGTTGCTGTTTCTTGGTACCTGCGTGGTATTCGCCGGAAAAGACCGGCGGAATGACGTGCTCGTGAGCATTTGTCGGCCGTACTGCGGCGTGCTTGCCCTTGGAAACTCCCCGCATGTTTGGGTATGCTCCCCGCCATGTCGACGACTCTGACGCAACATTCCGCCCGTTCGCTCCGCGGCATCAAGCTGTTCGATGGCCTGCCGGACGCGGATCTGAAGGCGCTCGAGGCGCAGTGCCGCTTTCGCTCCTATACCAAGGGTGAGACCCTGCTGGACAAGGGCAGCCTGACGCGCGAGGTGTTCTTCGTGCTGAAGGGCGCCGCGGCGGCCGTCACCTTCTCGCCGGCCGGCCGCGAAGTGACGCTGGGCATCATCCGCGCCGGCGACCAGTTCGGCGAATTGGCCGCGATCGACCAGGAGCCGCGCTCCGCCACGGTCACGGCGATGGAATCGACCGATGTCGCGATCATGCCGGCCGAGGTGTTCCGCGACCTGCTGATGACGCATGCCGCCGTCGCTTTCGGCGTGCTGCAGCGTCTGGCGGCGATCATCCGCAACACCGGCATCCGCATCATGGAACTCGCCACCCTGCAGGCGGCGCAGCGCGTCTATTCGGAACTGCTGCGCATGGCCAAGCCCGACGTGGCCGTGCCGGGTCTGTGGGTGGTGCGCCCCCTGCCGCCGATGCACGAGATCGCCAGCCTGACCGGCACCACGCGCGAAACCGTCAACCGTTCGATCAGCCAGCTCTATCCGACCGGCATCCTGAAGCGGAAGGGCCGCAACCTGTTCCTGATGGAGCGCGAGAAGCTGATGGACATCGTCCAGAGCCTGCAGGTCCATCATGGCCGCAAATAGGCTGCTTCGCTAGGCAGCCGCCCGCGGCGATCTTCCGCGGGGAAAACTCAGCCGGAATCGAGCGGGAGAACCGCCTAAGCGAGTGGTCTTGCGATCCGGGCCGCGCGTATCGATCTAGCTGGGCTAGAAGTCAATTCGAAGAGACGACGAGCAGATCATGCGACGTTCCTATCTGATTGCGGCCACAATCGCCGTCCTCGCCGCCGGCTGGCTGGCCTCCGGTCTGCTCCAGCGCTCCGATGGTGCGCCGGTACCGGTTGCGGCGAACGGGACGGACGCGCCGGCGGCGAATGCCGCGGCCACCGCCGAAGCCGTGAGCGACCCGGCATCCGCGCCGGCACAGAGCGACGTGCCTGCCCAACCCGCAGCACCGGCTGCCGCGAATGGCGCCGCGCCCGCCGCGATCGTCAGCGTGCAGACCTTCGATTCCGTGGCTGAGGCGCAACCGCGCACCATCGTCCTGCGCGGCCGCACCGAGGCCGACCACCTGGTCGAGGTGCGCGCCGAGACGTCCGGCCGGGTGATCAAGACCCCGGCGGAAAAAGGCACCATCGTGCAGGAGGGCGACCTGCTCGCCGTCATCGACAGCTCCGACCGCGCCGCGCGGCTGGCCGAGGCGAAGGCCCTGCTGCAGCAGCGCAAGGCTGAATCCGACGCCGCCAAGCGGCTGGCCGACAAGGGCTTCTCGCCGAAGCTGAACCTGGCGGAGCTGGCCGCCAATCTGGCCCTGGCGCAGGCCCAGGTCACCGCCATGGAAATCGAGATCGGCCACCTGTCGATCAAGAGCCCGATCCGTGGCGTGCTCGACGAGCGCGCCATCGAAGTCGGCAGCTATCTGCAGACCGCCGATCCGGTCGCCACGATCGTCGACCTCGATCCCATCGTCCTGGTCGGCTTCGCCACCGAGCGCGACATCGGCCAGCTCGTCATCGGCGGCGCGGCGACCGCGCGCCTGCTCGACGGCCGCGAGGTCGCCGGCACTTTGCGCTTCATCTCCTCGCGCGCCGAGCAGGAGACCCGCACCTTCCGGGTCGAGGTCGAGGTGCCCAATGCCGACTACGCGATCCGCAGCGGCCTTTCCGCCGAACTGGTGATCCCGGTCGACGCCGTGCCGGCGCATCGCATCTCGCCCGCCATCCTCACGCTCGGCGCCAATGGCGAGGTCGGCGTGAAGACCGTCGACGAGGCCGACAAGGTCAGGTTCGTCCCGGTCGAGATCCTGCGCGAGGATCCCAGCGGCCTCTGGATCATGGGCCTGCCCGAGCGCGCGCGACTCATCGTCGTCGGACAGGATTTCGTGCTCGACGGCCAGCTCGTACGCCCGGTCGCCGCAACTGTTCCGCCAGCCGGGGCCGCGCCGCAATGAGCCGCCTGGTCGAGGCCATCATCGCCAACAGCCGGGTGGTGCTGGCCGGCCTGATCCTGCTGCTCGCCGCCGGCTGGATCACCTACAAGAACCTGCCCAAGGAATTGTGGCCGGACATCCAGCTGCCCTTCATCTACGTGATGATGTCGCTGGAGGGCGTCTCGCCGGACGATGCCGAGCGCCTGCTCGCCCGGCCGATGGAACAGCGCCTGCGCACGATCGAGGGGTTGAAGGAGTTCCGCTCCATGACCTATCTCGGCGGCGGCTCGGTGGTGCTGGAGTTCCAGGCCGGCTACGACATCGACAAGGCGCTGACCGACGTGCGCGAACAGGTCGATCTGGCGAAGCCCGACCTGCCGGAGGACGCCGACGAGCCCTTCGTGCAGGAAGTGGCCTTCAGCCGTTTCCCCGTCCTGGTGGTGACGCTCTCCGGTGACGTGCCGGAGCGCTCGCTGCTGAAACTGGCCGAGCGCCTGCAGGACAAGATCGAGGGCATCCCGGCCGTGCTCGAGGCGCCGATCAGCGGCAAGCGCGAGGAACTGGTCGAGCTGGTGATCGACCCGCTGCGCCTGGAAGCCTACGGCCTGGCGCTGGACGAGGTGGGCAGCATCGTCGCCCGCTCCAACCGGCTGGTCGCCGCCGGCACCATGGATACCGGCCAGGGCCGCTTCGCCATCAAGGTGCCCGGCCTGTTCGAGACCGCCGGCGACATTCTGGACATGCCGCTCAAGGTGGCGGGCGACGCGGTGATCCGGGTCAAGGACGTCGCCACCATCCGCCGCACCTTCAAGGACGCGGAATCGGTGGCGCGCATCGACGGCCTGCCGGCAATCGGCATCGAGGTCTCCAAGCGCGCCGGCGAGAACATCATCGAGACCATCAACAAGGTCCGCGCCCTGGTCGCGGAGGAGAGCAAGTCCTGGCCGCCCCAGGTCAAGGTCACCTTCTCCCAGGACAGCTCCGAGCAGATACGCTCCATGCTGGGCGAGCTGGAGAACAGCCTGATCACCGCGGTCCTGCTGGTGCTCATCATCGTGGTCGCCTCGCTCGGCCTGCGCGGCGGCATCATCGTCGGCATCGCGGTGCCCGGCTCCTTCCTGATCGGCATCCTGATGCTGGCCGGCTTCGGCATCACCATCAACCTGGTGGTGCTGTTCTCGCTGATCATGGCGACCGGCATGCTGGTCGACGGCGCCATCATCCTGGTCGAATACGCCGACCGCTGCATGCTGAACGGCATGGACCGGCGCAGCGCCTATGCCGAGGCGACCAAGCGCATGGCCTGGCCGATCACCTCGTCGATCCTCACCATCATCGCCGCCTTCGGGCCGATGGCCTTCTGGCCCGGCACCACCGGCGAGTTCATGAAATACCTGCCGATCACCCTGACCGCGACCCTGTTCGCCTCGCTGTTGATGGCGATGATCTTCATCCCGTGCATCGGCGCCATGATCGGCAAGCCGAACGGCGAGGATATCGACCTGGTCGAAGCGGAGCGCCTGAGCGCCCAGCAGCAGCTGGCGCGGGCCCGTGGCCTCGACCGCATCTACCTTGCCGCCCTGCGCGGCGCATTGCGGCACCCGGCGCTGGTCATCCTCGGCGGCGTCGGCATCCTGTTCGCGACCGTCTTCGCCTTCATGATGTGGAACGCCGGCATCGAGTTCTTCCCCGACGTCGAGCCGGAACGGGCGCAGGTGCAGATCCATGCCCGCGGCAACATGTCGGTCAGCGAACGCAACGACCTGGTGAAGAGCGTCGAGGCCAAGATCCTTGCCGTCAACGCCGAGCATCACGAGATCCGCAGCATCTACAGCGTCACCAAGGCCGATGTCGGTGGCCGCTCCGGCGGACAGGAGCTGGCCGAGGACGTGATCGGCATGATCACGCTGGAATTCGGCGACTGGGACAAGCGGCGCAAAGTGGACACGATCCTGGGCGAAATCCGGGAAAAGACCGCGCCCATCCCCGGCATCCAGATCGAGCTGGCCGAGGAGGAAGGCGGCCCCAGCGGCGGCAAGCCGATCCACCTGCAGCTGACATCGCAGGATTTCCCGGCGCTGGAGCAGGCGGCCGGCATCGTGCGCAAGAAACTTGAATCCATGCCGAACCTGGTCGACGTGCAGGATTCGCGCCCGGTCCCCGGCATCGAATGGGAATTGACCGTCGACCGCGCCGAGGCGGCCAAATACGGCCTCGACGTCACCGCCGTCGGCAATGTGATCCAGCTGGTGACGCGCGGCCTCAAGTTCGGCGACTACCGCCCGGACGATGCCGATGACGAGATCGACATCGTCGCCCGCTTCCCGGAATCGATCCGCAACCTCAGCGAGCTCGACCAGTTGCGCATTCCGACCGCCAACGGCTCGGTGCCCTTGAGCAATTTCGTGAAGCGCGAGGCCAAGCCGAAGCTGGCCCTGGTTCGCCGCGTCGAGGGCATGCGCGTGATCGATGTGGAGGCCAACCTGAAGCCCGATGTGCTCCCCTATGGCGAGCTGGAGCAGATCAAGGCCTGGGTCGCCGGCGATTCCGGCATCCCGGCCGCCGTCAACGTCAGCTTCCGCGGCGAGGACGAGGACCAGGCGGAATCCGCCAACTTCCTCAGCCTTGCGGCCTGCGCCACGATGTTCCTGATCACGCTCATCCTGCTGCTGCAGTTCAACAGCTTCTTCTCGGTGCTGCTGGTCCTGACCGCGATCGTCATGTCGTCGATCGGCGTGATGTTCGGCCAGCTCATCATGCAGGAGCCCTTCGGCATCGTCATGACCGGCATCGGCGTCATCGCGCTGGCCGGCATCATCGTCAACAACAACATCGTGCTGATCGACACCTACGACCATCTGAAGAAGACCATGGCCTCGCGCCGCGACGCGCTGCTGGTAACCGGCGTGCAGCGCCTGCGCCCGGTGATCCTCACCAAGCTCACCACCGTGCTGGGCCTGCTGCCGCTGGTCTTCCACATGACCATCGACTTCACCGCCCGCGACATCACCTTCAATGCGCCGTCGACGCAGTGGTGGTCGCCGCTGGCGACCGCCATCACCTTCGGCGTGCTGTTCGCCTCGCCGCTGACCCTGCTGTTCACGCCCTGCGCGCTGGAACTGCAGGGCCGCTTCTATGACTGGCGCGCACGGCGCCGGGCGCGTCGCAGCGGCGCGGCGCCGGAACCGGCGGAGGCCGAGAAGAGCCTGGCCGAATAGCTACCTGAGGCGCTGGACCGCGGCGCCGATGCGGCCCAGCGTGGTGAGCCAGCACAGTGTGCCGAAGACGTAGGCCGCGATCGGGAAATAGCCCGGCATCAGGCAGACGAAGACGAACAGCAGGATCGTCTCGGTGCCTTCGGTGATGCCGCCCAGATAGTAGAATCCCTTCGCCGTTTCGCTCGCGGGCCGCAGGCTGCGCTTGGCCGCGAAGATCGCGAAGGCCAGGAAGCTCGATCCTGTGCCCATGAAGGAAAAGATCAGGAACGCGGCGGCCAGGGCGTCTTCGCGCATCGCCAGCGCGAAGGCGAAGGCGGCGCCGGAATACACGATGAAATCGAGCACGATGTCGAGATAGGCGCCGAGATCGGTCGGCCCTGATTTCCGCGCCAGGCAGCCATCGACGCCATCGGCCAGCCGGTTGAGCAGCAGCAGGACCAGCCCCAGGAGATAGGCCTGCGCGGCGATCGCGGCGATTGCCGCCAGGCCGAAGCCGAAACCGATGATCGTCACCTGGTCGGCGTTCAGCCGCAGTTCCGCCGCGCGCGCCGCGACCGATTCGAGAATTGGGTCAACCAGCCGCCGCGCGGCGCGATCCAGCATCGGGCGGCTTCAGTGCTGGCCCCGGTCTTGCCCGCGGTCCTGCCCATGATCGCCGCCATGATCCAGCCCGACACGATGATCGACGCTCGCCGCATGCGGGCGTTGCATCGACAACCGCTGGAACTGCCGGTGGCTGAACGGGATGGAGGCCAGGTAGAGCAGGCCGCAGACCAGGATCGTGTTCCAGGTTTCGCTCGCCAGCAGCGCCACGAAGACGGTGACGATCACCATGGCCGGCAGCACCCAGCGCTGGGTGATCGCCAGCCGCTTGAACGAGAAGGTTGGAATGCGGCTGACCAGCAGGCCGGAAACGATGACCATCCAGATGCCGACCAGCGCCGGCTCATCCGCCAGCCCGGTGCCGTATTCGTTGAAGGCGATCAGCGGCAGCAGCACCAACCCGGCCCCCGCCGGCGCCGGCACGCCGGTGAAGAAGCGCGAGGTCCAGGCCGGGACATCCGCATTGTCGAGCTTGGTGTTGAATCGCGCCAGGCGCAACGCCATGCAGGCGCTGAACAGCATGGAGCAGCCCCAGCCGATGCGGCCGGCCTGATCCATGGTCCAGACATAGAGGATGATCGACGGCGCCACGCCGAAGGCGATGAAGTCGGAGAGCGAATCCAGCTCGGCGCCGAACTTGCTGGTGCTGTCGAGCAGCCGGGCGATGCGGCCGTCCAGCGCGTCGAACAGCGCGGCCACGATGATGGAGATGCAGGCGTGATCCCACCGTCCGTCCAGCGCGAACTTGATCGACGTCAACCCGGCGCTGAGCGCGAACAGGGTCAGCATGTTCGGGATCAGGCGATTGATCGAATGATCCCGCAATCGTGTGCGTCGCATCGTCTTGCCCTCCTGGATCAACCTAGAGTGCCGCAATCACCGTTCTTCGCCAAGCCGCGACGATTCCTCGGACCTGATGTCGGCCAGCACGCTCTCCCCGGCCACCGCCCGCTGCCCGACACAGACCAGCGGCGCGATGCCGTCGGGCAGGTAGACATCGACCCGGCTGCCGAAGCGGATCAGGCCGACCCGCTCGCCGGCGCGCACGTTGCGCCCGGCCACCAGGTCGCATTTGATGCGCCGCGCCACCAGCCCGGCGATCTGCACCATGCAGATATTGAGGCCGTCGCGCGTGCGCAGGTGGATGGACTGGCGCTCGTTGTGCTCGCTCGCCTTGTCCAGCGCCGCGTTGAGGAACTTGCCGGGACGATAGGCGAGCGCGATGACCTCGCCGTCGATCGGCGCCCGGTTCACGTGCACGTCGAACACGTTCATGAAGATGCTAACGCGCGTCAGCGGCCGTTGATCCATGCCCAGTTCGGCCGGCGGGATCGCCGGCTGGATCATCTGCACCACGCCGTCCGCGGGCGAGATCACCAGCCCGTCCCGGCTGGGCGTCACCCGCGCCGGGTCGCGGAAGAA
This sequence comes from Dongiaceae bacterium, assembly GCA_044226685.1. Classification (GTDB taxonomy): domain Bacteria; phylum Pseudomonadota; class Alphaproteobacteria; order Dongiales; family Dongiaceae; genus Dongia_A. The sequence goes on along the minus strand of JBGAGP010000006.1, from coordinate 37,108 downwards.
ATAGGCGCACCACAGCGTGAGGATCACCCCGACCCAGCCCAAGGGCTGCCAGAGATAGAACAGCACCGCCGCGGCGGCGGCGAACAGGGCGACGAATCGCCAGCCCTCTCGATGGATCGGCGGGACCGTGAAGGTCGACAAGGAGGCCACCTCATTGCAGCGCGGCGCGACTCCCCGCAGCTCGGCTGGGCGCTCGCTAGAAGCTTGATCTGCCATAGATTTGGGGAGGGGTCACGCGCATTTCCACCCACGGTCCGGCGGCCTGGCGGGGAAAGCCGCCGGTTTCGCCCGGTGACCGGCCCGGTCTGTCACTTTCAGGGTTAATTAATGATCCCGCCGCTACCATCGCCGCTGTTCACCATTCGATCCAGGCCCAGGCGGCGACCATGATGCCGAACACCAGCAGCAACCCCGCGCCAGACGAGTTGCACGGGCTCGATTTCCTGCCCGACGGCACCGTGGCCCTTTCCAACAGCAAGACCAACGTCGCGTTTTCTTTTCATGCCTATGGCCTGACCTTCTCGGCCAATACCCGGCTTATCGAGTCCGGTCCGGTGCTGCAGATTTCCGCCGATATCGGCAGCGACCCCTATACCGCCGAGGGCGTCGAGTTGCGCGACAGCGCCCATGCCATCATCCGCGCCAGCCAGGGCGTGCCCGCTTGCCGCCTCATGGTGTCGCGGCAGAAGCGGATCTATTGCGTCGGCCGCGCCGAGATCGCCGAGCCCTGGACCCCGACCACCCTGCTCGCCGCCGCCGCCGGGCTCATCCTGGAGGTGCGGCCCTATCTGCTGGTGCTGCGCGACATCCTGCCGAAATGGCCGCACGCGGCGGCGGTCACGAACCCGGCCTCGGTCCAATAGCGCCGGCTCCAATTGCACCGGGCTCAAGTTTCATCGTAACGATATCGCGCGCCAGATCGCCGCGCGAAGCGCACGCGCCGCGGCGCCCCAAGGCGCTCAGTTCTCGGCTGGAACCGAAAAAACCTGGCCCGGATAGATCAGGTTGGGATTGGTGATCTGTTCCTTGTTGGCCTCGTAGATCACCGTGTAGCGCACGCCGGCGCCGTAGCTCTCGCGTGCCAGGCGCCACAAGGTATTGCCCGGCTGCACCACGATGGTGCCGACTCCCGCCGCGGTGGCGGCACCTTGCTGACCCGTTGCCGCGGCAGTCTCCGCGGTGGCCGCCGGTTGCGTGGCGGCCCCGGCGGCGAGTGGGAACGTCGCCTGCTCGAACGGCGTTTCGGCCCGCGCCAGGACCTTGCCGGAACCATCGACCTGGTCGATGCGGATCACATGCAGGCCGGGCGCGATCGCCGTCTTCGGCGTGAACGACCAGGCGCCATCCTCGTCGGCCACGGCCTCGCCCGCCGGCTTGTTGTCGACATAGACGAACAGCCGCGCACCGCCGGGCGCGCGCCCGGATAGCACCGCGCGGCCCTCCGCGTTGTAGTCGATCGCGGCGATCTCAGGACCTGCCGGCGCGGCGGCGGCGGCTTCGGCCGTGGCGTTCGGCACGTTCAGCACCCGCGTCGGGCCATCGCCGGTTTTCGGCACCTCGATGGCCAGCGCGCCGGCCGGCTGGTCGCTCGGCTGCCCGGCGATGTCCTTGGCCACTTCCGGCACGATGACGACGACGGTGCTGTCGGATTCCTGCTTCGGCGCTTCGCCGGCGCCGCTTTCAAGGGTGAAGCTATGCTCCCCCGGATTGAGCGCCGCGTCGGGCAGGAACACCCATTCGCCCCGCCCATCGGCATCGACGGTGCCCAGCACGTTGCCACGGTCCAGGATGGTGACCTTGGCGTTGGGCTCGGCGCGGCCGGCAATCACCGTGTCGCCACTGGGATTGACCCGCACCACATCGAAGCTGGGCGGCACCGGCGTCGCGCCGGCCCCAGCCTCCGCGCCGGTGGCCGCACCCTGGGCGGCGCCCTGGCCAGTCCCTTGGCCGCCACCTTGCTCACCCTGGGTCGAGGCCGTCTGCTCGCTGCCGGTCGTCGCGGCTCCACCCGTCACGGCCTGGTCCGCTGGCGCGGTGGACGCCGCCGGCGGCGTATCGGCCGTGTCGTCCTGGTCCTGCTGGTAGATGGCGAAGAACAGACCGAGGGCCGCCACCAGAACGGCGGCGCCGATTGTCCCGGTCAATGCCACGCGCGTCACGTGCAGCCTCCTGTGACCACCCTGTTGCAGGACAGTATCAGACCCGGCCGCGCATGAGAAAGACCGAAGTCACAGCCCGCGCCCTTTGATCCTGCGGGAATCACAGCGAATTTTGCCTGCACCCCAGGGCCCGGATGCCTGCCGCGCGCCGCCCCGGCCGGCTGACCGTGCCGGCGCGCCGCACCCTGTGGCGGCAATCCCGCACCTTGCCGCCAGGAGGGATTCCGGCCATAACATGGCTGGCAAGAAGGACAGAGATGAAAGGCCGAGGGGATGGCCCCTTGGATGATATATGAGTGAGATGATTAAATCCGTTTGCGTCTATTGCGGGGCTTCGCCCGGCACCTCCGAAACCTTCATCGAGATCGCCAAGGAACTCGGCCGGGAACTGGCCGAACGCGGCATTCGCCTGGTCTATGGCGGCGGCGGGATCGGCCTGATGGGCGCCGTGGCCGATGCGACGATGGCGGCCGGCGGGCAAGTGCTGGGCATCATCCCGCAGCACCTCGAGCGCGCCGAGCTTGGCCATCGCGGGCTGACCGAGCTCAAGATCGTCGACACCATGCACACGCGCAAACGCATGATGTTCGACCAGTCCGACGCCTTCGTGATCCTGCCCGGCGGCATGGGCACGCTGGACGAGACCTTCGAGATCATCACCTGGCGCCAGCTCGGCATGCACGACAAGCCGATCGTGCTGATCAATCACGCCGGCTATTGGGACCCCTTTCTGGGCCTGATCGACCATGTGATCGACAACGGCTTCGCCCGTCCCGCGGCACGCCAGTTGTTCTCCGTCGTGGCCGGCGTCGGGCGGCTGTTCGACCTGCTGGAGGCATCGCCGCAGACCCGCGAGCCGAGCTTCCCGGAGCGGATCTAGGGGGCGAATGGTCGCGCTGGAAATCCGCGGAAGCGGTGCTATCCTGCGGCCCGATTTTGCAATGCAACAAGGGTTCCGGCGCGCCCTGGCGCGCCGAGCCGGTCTTTCGGAGGCAGCGTCCTAATGGCGAAGATCAAGGTCAAGACTCCGGTCGTGGAGCTCGATGGCGATGAGATGACCCGCATCATCTGGCATTTCATCAAGGAGAAGCTGATCCTCCCCTATCTCGACATCGAGCTGAAATACTTCGACCTGGGTGTCGAGCACCGCGACGCCACCGGTGACCAGGTGACCATCGATTCCGCCAACGCCATCAAGCAGTACGGCGTGGGCGTCAAGTGCGCGACCATCACCCCGGACGAGGCGCGGGTGAAGGAGTTCAACCTGAAGCAGATGTGGAAGTCGCCCAACGGCACCATCCGCAACATCCTCGACGGCACCGTGTTCCGCCAGCCGATCATCTGCCGCAACGTGCCGCGCCTGGTGCCGGGCTGGACCCAGCCCATCGTCATCGGCCGCCACGCCTTCGGCGACCAGTACCGCGCCACCGATTTCGTGGTGCCGGGCAAGGGCAGGCTGACCATGAAATTCGAGCCCGCCGACGGCGGCAAGCCGATCGAGCGGGAGGTGTTCAATTTCCCCGGCGGCGGCGTCGCCATGGGCATGTACAACCTCGACGATTCGATCCGCGGCTTCGCCCGTGCCTGCTTCAACTACGGCCTCGGCCTCGGCTGGCCGGTCTATCTCTCGACCAAGAACACCATCCTCAAGGCCTATGACGGCCGCTTCAAGGACCTGTTCCAGGAAGTGTTCGACCAGGAATTCGCCGCCAAGTTCAAGGAGCGGAAGATGGTCTACGAGCACCGCCTGATCGACGACATGGTGGCGAGCGCGCTGAAATGGTCGGGCGCCTTCGTCTGGGCCTGCAAGAACTACGACGGCGACGTGCAGTCCGACACCGTGGCCCAGGGCTTCGGCTCGCTCGGCCTGATGACCTCGGTGCTGATGTCGCCCGACGGCAAGACCATCGAGGCCGAGGCCGCGCACGGCACCGTCACGCGGCACTATCGCGAGCACCAGAAGGGCAAGCAGACCTCGACCAACCCGATCGCCTCGATCTACGCCTGGACCCGCGGCCTGTGGTATCGCGGCAAGTTCGACAACACGCCGGAGGTGCAGAAATTCGCCGAGGCGCTGGAGAAGATCTGCGTCGACACCGTCGAGGCCGGGCACATGACCAAGGACCTGGCGCTGCTGATCTCGCCCGACCAGACCTGGATGACGACCACGCAGTTCCTCGACAAGCTGGACGAGAACCTCAAGAAGGCGATGGCCTGACCTGGGCCGTCCTGATCCGGAGAATGAACCGATGAAGACCATTTCACGCCGCGCCTTCGGCGCGCGCGCTCTTGTCACCCTCGGCACGGTCGCGCTGGCCGCAAATGCCACCGGCGCGCTGGCGCAGGACCTGGAGAACACCCTCTATCTCGACCTCAGCTATGGCCGCGTGGTGATCCAGCTGCGCCCCGACAAGGCGCCGAAGACCGTCGCCCGCATCAAGGAGCTGGCGCGCCAGCACTTCTACGACGGCACGCCCTTCCACCGCGTGATCCGGGACTTCATGGCCCAGGGCGGCGACCCCACCGGAACCGGGACCGGCGGCTCGGGCAAGACCCTGCCGGCGGAATTCTCCGACCTGAAGCACGAGCGCGGCACGGTCTCCATGGCCCGCTCCTCGGACCCGAACAGCGCCGACAGCCAGTTCTTCATCTGCTTCGCCGCGGCGCCCTATCTCGACGGCCAGTACACCGCCTTCGGCCAGGTGACCGAGGGCATGGAGTTCGTCGACCGCATCAAGAAGGGCGACCCGAGCAACAACGGCCTGGTCATGGTGCCGGACCGCATCGTCAAGATGCGCGTCGCCGCCGACGGCGAATAGCGGTCGGGCCGCGCTACCCCGACGCCCTCAACCGTCCTTCGGGCTCGGCTGGGCGTCGGCCAGGGCGAAATCGTAGTCTTCTACGCCGATCACCTGGACGATCGCGCCATCCGCGCCGGCCAGGGGAAACAACCCATATTCCGCCCGGCCCTTGGCGCCCGACCGCAGGATCCAGTCATAGTATCCGAAGACCGGGCCGCGGGTTTCCAGGACCCGCGCATATTGCGCGAACAATGCCTGCTCCTCCTCCCAGCCGATGCTGCCGAGATAGCGCCCGGTGAATTCCAGCTGGTTGTATTCGACCACGGCGGTGCCGACCAGGCGATACCGGAACCGCCGTGGGTTCTGCTCGACGTCAACGATGAAAAGGTTCGGCAGCAGTCCGCGCAGGTCGACCGGATCGAACTGCGACCGGGTCGGAAGCCCGCCCGCCTCGCTTTGCCGCTTCAGCCAATAGGTATAGAGCTGCACCACGCGCGCCGACTTGATCTGGCCGCTGTCGGGATAGAAAAGCTGCTCGACCATCGCGCCTGTGCCGCCGCCCAAGGGTGCCGACAGACTCGCAGCCGGGGGCGCGCATCGTCAAGCGAACGAAAGTGACGCTTCGCGTGCGGCGGGAACGCCGCCCCTAGATCCGTTCCGGATCCACCTCGCGGGCGGGGAACTCGTAGTCTTCGATGGCGAGGATCTGATGAATCAGTTTGCCGTCATTGGTCAATGGGAACATTGCGAACTCGCATCGCCCGACCAGCCCCGTTCGCAGATCCCAGCTGTAGATGCCGAAATGCGGCTGCCGGTCGGCGACCGCCTTCACATAGGCGCTCAGCAGCAGATGCTCGTCCACCCAGCCGACCTCTCCCAGGTATTTGCCCGTGAACTCCCGCTGGTTGTATTCGACGACGCGCGTTCCGACCAGGCGATAGCGGAACCGCAACGGCTCGTGTTCCACGTCGGAAATGCTGATCAGCGGCAGCAGGTCGCGGAGTTCCGTCGCCTCGATGTCTTCGCGGAATGGGAAATCCTGTCCGGGGCGGCGCTTTGAGATCCAGTAATCGCTCAGGCGCCGGATCTTGGAGGAGGAGATCTCCTCGATTCGCCGCGTCGAGAGTTGACTTACCACGCGCTATGCCCCGCCACCGTCTTGCACGGATCGCTACTTGCGCGTGCACAATCGCAATGGCCCCGGCGCCCGTCAAGCGCGAAGAGTGGAACGCTAGTCGCGCGCGGCGATGCTGGCGTGCGCCGCGGATTCCCGGGGCGGCTGCAGCCGCATGATCCAGCCGAACACATTGGGGAAAACGGACGGCGCCAGCAGGAAGGCGCCGCGCACTTCGTCCGACCGCACGTACCACAGGCCGATCGCGCCCACGACCGTGCTGGCGACGACGAACACCAGGCCGACGGCGCGCCAGGGCCGCACCGCCCAGCGCGCCGGCAGATGCAGGTCGGGGTCCTGCCCCTCGTGCAGGAAGACCTGCACCAGCTCGTGGCGGCAGATGGCGTAGATGGCGATTCCGGAAACCGCCAGGACCGCCATCAGCAGCAGGAACATCTGGCGCCAGATCTCGTCCGCGTTCTCGAACTGGCCGTTCGGCAACTCGGCCCACATCATCAGCGGGAAATCGTAGAGCCCGTGGCCGGCGATCGGCACGATCAGCGCCAGCGCCCAGTTCAGCCCCGGCGCGCGGCCGCGATAGGCGCGCGCGGCGAACATGCCCATCAGGCAGCCGAAGGTCGTGTGCGCCGGGACCGCGAGCACGCCGCGCATCAGGCCGAGATTGATCCAATCCTCGCCGCTGCGCAGCAGGTAGAGCACGTTCTCCAGCCCGGCGAAGCCGAGCCCGATCAGCATGGCGGCGCAGAACAGGTCGCCGCCGGAATCGCAATCCTTGTGCTCGCGCACGATGAAATAGAGCAGCAGGAACTTGACCAGTTCCTCCGGGATCGCCGCCCCGACGAAGGCGCCGGCCAGCGCGTCGCCGAAGCCCGGCGCCGCCAGGTCGGACGCCCAGTCGATGAGCCGGGTCACCGACAGCACCAGCATCCCCGACATGGCGCCCAGCACCAGGGTCCGCACGATCAGGCGCACGCCCATCCGCTTGCGGTAGTGGCTGACCAGGAAAGCCGTCAGCACCGCCGCCGGAAACAGCGCGAAGCCGACGACGACGAGCTTAGCAAGAATCCACATCGTGCCCCCGAAGCACATCCCCCTGCACGCCGCCCGCCAGCAGACCGGCAATCGCCGCGGCGGTCAAGCGTCGGCCTATTTGCGCCAGGCCTTCAGCCGCTTCACCGCCTCCGCCATGTCCGCCGTCGATCCGGCGAAGGAGAAGCGCATGGTGGCGTGGCCCCGCGCACCGTCGAAATCGACACCGGGCGTCGCCGCGACGCCGGTTTCCAGCAACATGCGCCGGCAGAACGCGACGCTGTCATTGGTCAACCGCGCGACATCGGCATAGACGTAGAAGGCGCCATCGGTGGCGATCAGCTTGTCGAAGCCGGCGCCGGGCAGGTCGTTCAGCAGCAGCGCGCGGTTCTCGGCATAGCGGCGGACATTGGCCTGGCACTCGTCCTGGGCGTCGAAGGCCGCGACGCCGGCATATTGCGACAGCGTCGGCGGCGAGATGAACAGGTTCTGCGCCAGCCGCTCGATCGGCTGCAGCAGGTCCTCCGGCACCACCAGCCAGCCCAGCCGCCAGCCGGTCATCGAGAAATACTTGGAAAAGGAATTGACCACGATCGCCTGGTCGTCGATCGCCGCGGCGGTCGCCGGGTCCACGCCATAGGTGATCCCGTGATAGATCTCGTCGGAGACGAAACGGATGCCGCGCTCGCGGCAATAGGCCATCAGCGCCCGCAGCTCGGCCTCCGGAATCACGGCGCCGACCGGATTGGACGGGCTTGCCACGATCAGCCCATCCAGCTTGCCGCCCGCGCGTTCCGCCTGCTCAAGCGCCGCGATGGTCGGCTGGAACTTGGTATCCGCCTCCATCGGCACGATCACCGGCGTGATGCCGAGCGCGGACAGGATGTTGCGGTAGCAGGGATAGCCGGGGCTGGCCAGCGCCACGCGGTCGCCCGGTTCGAAGGCGGTCAGGAACGACAGCAGGAATCCGCCGGACGACCCGGTGGTGATCACGATCCGCTCCGCCGGCACGCTGGCGCCGTAGAAGTCGCGATAGTGCCGCGCGATGCGCTCGCGCAACTGCGGGATGCCAAGCGCGAGCGTGTAGCCGATCAAATCGGAGTCGAGCGCGGCCCGCGCCGCCTCCAGCACCTTGCGAGGCGCCCGCGTCGACGGTTGCCCCACTTCGAGATGCACCACGTCGGCGCCGCTCGCCGCGCGTTCGGCGGCGGCGCGCATCACCTCCATGACGATGAACGGATCGATCCGTCCACGCGCCGCGATTTTCAGGACCATCGCCGCGCCCTAGTCCGAGGTGACGAAATTGGCGAGGCCGTCACCGCGGAAATCGTTGCGTACCTGGCAGGTGTCGGGATTCGTCGGCGAGCCGCCCGGGCAGAAGATGGCGTTGATGCGCCCGATGCCCTTGCGCTGCTCCGCCTGGAACCCGGCTGCCTGCAAGGCGCCGCCCGGATTCTCGTTGGCGCTTGCGTCGTAGAGCACCGTGTCGCCGCCATTGAACACGCGCGCGCGCAGCATCGCCGCTTCCAGCGACAATTTCCCGTCGGTGACGCCATGCAGGATGTCCGCCTGGGCCAGCGCCCCGGCCAGGCCCCCCGAGGCGGCCGAGGCGAAGTAGAATTCGCCGTTGTTGCGATTGGCCATCACGATCGGCGCCAGGGCCGAGAAGCCGAAGCCGCGCGCGTCGGGCGCCGGCGCCAGGATCAGCCCCGTGCCCTCGGCGATGCGACCGGCGCCGAACAGGGCGTTCATGGTGAAGTTGCAGGCGACGCCAAGCCCCTCGGCGTCGGCGGCGACGATGCTGGCGGCAAAGGGATTCTCCGGCAGGGCGTTGGCGCCGGGTGCCGCCTGCAGGATTTGCGCGACGTGATCCGCCGCGACCAGGCTTTCCACCGGCTGGCTTGCATCGCCGCCCGGCTGCATCCATTGGGCGCGGTCGCCGGCGATGCGCCGGCTGGCCTCGGCGAGGAACCTGAAGTGGTCGCCGCCTTCGCTGCGCAGCGCCTGCAGCATCTGCGCCACGCTGACGCCGCCCGCCGCCGGCGGCTTCGGCATCATCACCAGCTGGTCGCCCCATTTGATTTCCAGCGGCGCATAGACCTGGACCTGGAAGTTGCGCAGGTCCTCGATGGTCAGCGGCGCCCCCAGCGCCTGCGCCCCGGCCACGATCTGCTGGCCGAGCAGCCCGCCATAGAACTCTCCGGGGCCCTTGGCGCGCAGCTGGCCGAGCACGCCGGCCAGCGCCGATTGCCGCAGGTTGTCGCCTTCCTGCAGCATGGCGCCGTCGGGGCGCACGAACAGCGCCGCCATGGCGGGATCGGCGCGCAGCTTCTTCTCGCCCAGCGCGACATCCTTGGCCAGCGCCCGGCTCACCGCCTCGCCGCCCTGGGCGATGGCTTCCGCCGGCGCCACGACCTGCGACCAGGGCAGCTTGCCGTAGCGGGCCGACAGCGCCGCCATGCCGCGCGCCGAGCCCGGCACGGCCACCAGGCCGCCGGCCGCCGCGCGGGGCAGGAAATCGAACACCTCATCGGCGATCTTGTCGTCCTCGCCGCGATGCACCACGCAGACCCCGCCGCCGCCCAATCCGGCGGTGGAGGGCATGGTCGCGGACATGACGAAATAGGTCGCCACGGCGGCATCGACCGCGTTGCCCCCGGCCGCCAGGATCTCCCGGCCGACCAGGGCCGCGCGCGGCTCATCCGCCACAATCCCGCCATAAAAATTGTCCAGGGAGTACAGCTCGCCGGCGTATTGCGCACTATATTGTCCGGTGCCGCTGCAGGCGGTGGCGAGGATTGCCAGGGCCAGCCCTGCGCCACGGACCCCCGCCGGAACCCGCCGTCCGGCCCAAAGGGTTGGCTTGCCGGACTTTTTCCGGCCGATATGATGGCGCATGCGCATTCGGCAACTCCGCTGCAAACAAGGCTTTGGCCGGTGGCCGGCCCGGGCGGGGAGCATAGGAAGGACCAGCCACGTGATCAACCGGGCACCCCGCGCCCCGTTTCGACGCCTGATACGATCCCTGATCGGCGCCGGCATCGCCGCCGGACTGGCCCTCGCCCCGGTCTGCGACGCCCTGGCGCAGGCCCGGCCGCGGCAGATCCGCGATGCCGAGATCGAGGCGACCCTGCGCGCCTATGCCGACCCGATCTTCGCCGCCGCCGGCCTCGACACCTCCGCCGTCCAGGTGCACCTGATCGAGGACAAGCGCATCAACGCCTTCGTCTCGGGCGGCATGCAGATCTTCATCCACACCGGCCTGCTGACCCAGGCCGATACGCCCAACGAAGTCATCGGCGTCCTGGCGCATGAGACCGGCCACATCATGGGCGGCCACCTGGCGCGCTTCGACGAGGCGATCGAGAACGCGACCATCGAAGCCATCATCGGCCTGATCGCCGGCGTGGCAATCGGCGTCGCCAGTGGCAATGGCGGCGCCGGCGCCGGTGTCGGCGCGCTGGGCCAGAGCATCGCGCAGCGCAACCTGTTCCAGTACACCCAGGGCCAGGAAAGCGCCGCCGATCAGGCCGCCTATTCGCTGCTGGAGAAGACCGAGCAGTCGCCCCAGGGCCTGGTGGATTTCTTCCGGATCCTGTGGCGGCAGGAAGCGCTCTCGTCCTCGAGCCAGGATCCGTATCTGCGCACCCACCCGCTTACCCGCAACCGTATCGACGCCTCGGAGGCCGCGGTTGCCCGGTCACCCTATGCGACGGTCCAGGATTCGCCGGAGATGATGATGCGCCACAAGCGCATGCTGGCGAAGCTCAACGGCTATCTCGAGCCCAACCGCGTGGCGCAGATCTATCCGAAGTCCGACACCAGCGTGCCGGCGCGCTATGCCCGCGCCATCGCCTATTTCCGCACCTCGCGCCTGGCCGAGTCTCTGGAACTGATGGATGGCCTGCTCAAGGACGCGCCGGACGACCCCTTCTTCATCGAGCAGAAGGCCCAGATCCTCTATGAAAACGGCCGCATCGGCGAGGCCCTGCCGCTCTATCAGCGGGCGCTCGATCTGGCGCCGACCGAGCCGCTGATCCGCATGGAAGTCGCCCAGGCGCAGATCGAGGGCGCGGACCAGGCGGAATCCCAGGGCCAGCGCGTCGACCCGGCGGAGCTCGGCTCCGCCATCGCCAACCTGAAGGAAGTCGTGCGGCTGGAACCCAAGAACGCCGGCGCCTTCCGCCTGCTGGCGATCGCCTATGGCAAGTCCGGCGACCTGCCGATGGCGGCCTTGTCGCAGGCCGAGGAACGGCTGGCCGCCGGCAAGCCGAAGGAAGCCAAGCAGTTCGCCGAGCGGGCCCTGGCCTCGCTGCCCGAGGGGTCTCCGGGCTGGCTGCGCGCCCAGGACATCCAGTTCGTCGCCGACCAGGAAGACAAGAACAACTGACCCGGTGGCGGGCGCCGTTGCGGGCAAGGACGCGACGCCGAATAGCAGGCCCGAATAACAAGATGGTGATCGTATCCCCACGGCCAGTGGCGCCGGCCCCCGGACCCCGATAAGGTCGCCGGCTGCGGCCCACAGAAAGGCATTCCGATGCGTACCCTGCTCATCCTCCTCACCGTGATCCTGGCCGCCACCGGCGGTTATGCGTTCAAGGAATTCGCCGTGGCGCGCGATGCCCAGCCGGCGCTCACCCAGGACCAGGTCGACGCGGCAATCTCGCAATACCTGAAGCAGCATCCCGCCGAGGTGATGGAGGCGCTGAAGACCGCCCAGACCCAGGCCGAGCAGCAGCAGCAGGCCGAGGCCACCCAGGCCCTGGAGGACCGCAAGGCCGAGATCTACAACAATCCCGCCGATCCGGTGGTGGGCAATCCCGAGGGCGACGTCACGGTGGTCGAGTTCTTCGATTACCGCTGCCCCTATTGCAAGCGCGTGTCGGACTCGCTGCTGTCCCTGGTGCAAGGCGACCCCAAGGTCCGTGTCGTTTACAAGGACTTCCCGATTCTCGGCCCCGAATCCCTGGTCGCCGCGAAGATCGCGCTGGCGGCGCAGCGCCAGGGCAAATACCACGAAGTGCATGAGGCGCTGATGGCCCACAAGGGCTCGTTCGACAAGGACGCGCTGATCGAGGTCGCGGCCGGTGCCGGAGCCGACGGCGCGCGCCTGTCCGCCGACATGGAGGACCCCGCCATTCTCGGCCAACTACAGGCGAATGACGCGCTGGCCGCCAAGCTCGGCATCACCGGCACGCCTGGATTCCTGTTCGGCAACACGCTCGTCCCCGGCGCCATTTCGCTCGACGACATGAAGAAGCTGGTGGCCGAGCAGCGCGCCAAGGCCGGCTGACCCCGAACGGTCAGTTCTGCTCAAGGCGGCGACGCCGCGTGGCGGGCGCCGGAATTGAAGGATACCCCGCATAAAGCCGGCTTCCCGTTGGCGCGACAGCATCGCTAACTGGAGGGGATACTCTGGACGGCCGGTCGCGCCGTGCGATCTGTGACCGGCATTACAGACGCCACCGGGCGCCACCGGTGACATTGGGCAATGGGCATCGGGCACTTCCGGGGGGAACCACTTGCGCGGATCCACTGACGCACCTTCGGCTTCCAGACGGGGGCTGGACGAGATCGACCTGGCGATTCTCGAGGCCCTGCAGCGCAACGGACACCTGTCGCACGCCGAGGTCGGGCGCCTGGTCGGGTTGGCGGTCTCATCGGTCAACGAGCGCATCCGCAAGCTGGTGCAGCGAGGCATTATCGCCGGCTGGTCGGCGCGGCTCGATCCCGCCGCGCTCGGCCTCGACCTGCTCGCCTTCGTCTATGTGCTGATCGACAAGCCGGAGAATTCCGGCGCGTTCCTGGATGTCGTCGCCCAGGTCCCCGAGGTGCAGGAATGCCACCACATCGCCAGCGATTGGAATTTCCTGCTGAAGGTGCGCGTCCACAACACGGCGGCCTTCGAAGCGCTGCTGACCAACCGCCTCAAATCGGTGCCTGGCGTGCTGCGCACGCAGACCGTGATTTCCCTCACCTCGCACAAGGACAGCGCCGCCCTGCCTCTGCGTCGGTAGGGATGGCCCCCGGCGGTGACCGGGGTGGCTCAAGTTGCGCCCGGGGATTGCCGCAGCTATAACGATTCGACGGATCGGAAGGCCCGGGGGAGCCGGCGTGGCAAAGCTGCCTAACATATTGATTCTGAATGGCCCAAACCTCAACATGCTGGGGGTGCGGGAGCCGTCGATCTATGGCCGCGACACGCTTCCCGAGATCGCCAAGATGTGCACCAGGCGGGGCAAGGAACTCGGCCTGGCGGTGGATTTCCGCCAGTCGAACATCGAGGGCGAGCTGGTCACCTGGATCCAGCAGGCGCGTGGCCAAGCCGCCGGCATCGTCATCAATCCGGGCGGCTATGGCCATTCCTCGATCGCTCTGCTCGACGCCTTGCAGATCGCCGAGCTGCCGGTCATCGAGGTGCATCTTTCCAACATTCATCGCCGCGAGCGCTTCCGCCATCACACCTTCACCAGCCAGGCTGCGACCGGTGTCATCTGCGGGCTCGGCGCCCAGGGTTATCTGTTGGCGCTGGATGCGATCGCGGCATTGGTCAAGAAGAAAGTCTGAACATGAGCAAATTCGATATCGATGAGGCCCTGATCCGCAAGCTGGCGCAGCTCCTGAAGGAAACCGGCCTGACCGAGATCGAGTTCGAAAAGGACGGCGCGCGCGTGCGCGTCAATGCCGGCGGCACCGGCCCCGCCGTCTTCGCCGCCCCCGCGGCGGTCGCGGCAGCGTCTGCCGCGGCGGCAGCTGCGTCCGGCGCGCCCGACGCGCCGGCGGCCGGCTCGGTCTCCTCGCCCATGGTCGGCACCGCCTATCTCTCGCCGGAGCCGAACGCCGCCAGTTTCGTCAAGGTCGGCGACCGCGTCGCCAAGGGCCAGACCATCCTGATCATCGAGGCGATGAAGGTGATGAACCCGATCCCGGCGCCGCATGCCGGCACCATCACCCAGATCCTGGTGCAGGACGGCCAGCCGGTCGAGTTCGGCGAGCCGCTCATGGTCATCGCCTAGGCCGCCCGGGAAGACGGCAAGGCGATGTTCGAAAAAATCCTGATCGCCAATCGCGGCGAGATCGCGCTCCGCATCCACCGCGCCTGCCGCGAGATGGGGATTCGCACCGTCGCCGTGCATTCGGTGGCCGACGCCGATGCCATGCATGTGCGCCTGGCCGATGAGAGTGTGTGCATCGGCCCGGCGCCGTCGCGCGATTCCTACCTGAACATGCCGGCGATCATCTCCGCCGCCACCATCACCGGCGCGGACGCGATCCATCCCGGCATCGGCTTCCTGTCCGAGAATGCCCGCTTCGCCGCGATGGTCGAGGAGCACGGCTTCACCTTCATCGGCCCGGCGCCGGATCACCTGACCCTGATGGGCGACAAGGTGCAGGCCAAGGACGCCGCCATCCGCTTCGGCATTCCGGTGGTGCCGGGCTCCAGCGGCGAGGTGAAGGACGAGGCCGACGCCAGGCAATGGGCGAAGCAGATCGGCTATCCCGTCCTGATCAAGGCCGCCGCCGGCGGCGGCGGCAAGGGCATGCGCGTCGCCAATGACGAGAGCGAGCTGTCGCAGGCCTGGTCGATGGCGCGCAGCGAGGCGATGAAGAGCTTCGGCAACGACGCCGTCTACATGGAGAAATACCTCTCCCATCCGCGCCACATCGAGATCCAGATCCTGGCCGACAACCACGGCAACGTCGTGCATCTGGGCGAGCGCGACTGCTCGTTGCAGCGTCGCCACCAGAAGCTGGTGGAAGAGGCGCCATCGCCCGCGCTCAACGCGGAGCAGCGCGCCCGCATCGGCGAAGTCGCCACCGGCGCCATGCGCAAGATGGGCTATCGCTCGGTCGGCACCATCGAGTTCCTGTTCCAGGACGGCGAGTTCTATTTCATCGAGATGAACACCCGCCTGCAGGTCGAGCATCCGGTGACGGAGATGATCACCGGCATCGACCTGGTGCGGGAACAGATCCGCGTCGCCTCCGGCGCGCCGCTGGGCATGGTGCAATCCGACATCACCTTCAACGGCCACTCCATCGAATGCCGCATCAACGCCGAGAACCCGGAGACTTTCGCGCCGTCGCCGGGCCGGGTCACCGAGTATCACGCCCCCGGCGGCCTCGGCGTGCGCGTGGATTCCGCGCTCTACGGCGGTTACCGCGTGCCGTCGCATTACGACAGCCTGATCGCCAAGCTGATCGTGCACGGCCGCAGCCGCAACGAATGCATGATGCGCCTGCGCCGCGCGCTGGAGGAGATGGTGATCAACGGCGTGCACACCTCGATCCCGGTGCACCGCCGCATCATGAACGCCGGTGAGCGATCCGAACTGCTCGACCCGCGTGACCGTGCTGGCGAATTCCGGCGCCTGCGGGCTGACCGCCATGGGGCAGCGCACGCCGGGAATGACCGCGACGTCGAACAACTCGCGCACCAGGCCCTCGAGCCGCAGCCATTGCAGCACGTCGCCGGTGCGCAGGTCGATGACCTGGATCCCGCACCAGGGATCGGCATCCTTCTGCTTCAGGTTGGCGTCCAGCTGCAGCCCGGCGAAGCTCTTGTCGCGCGGCAGCGACAGGCCCACCACGGCCGCGTTGTTGTGGAACGCCAGCCCGCGCAGGAAGCCGGGCAGGAACGCGACTTCCACCAGCTTGCCGCTCTTCTCGTCAGCCCGGCACAGGTAACCGCGCCCGGAATCGAGCAGCCACAGGCGGTTGTCGTAGAGCCGCGGCGAATGCGGCATGGACAGCTTCTCGGTGACGATGCGGTCGTCCTTGAGGTCGATCAGCACGCCGCCCTCGGCGCGGCGGTCGCGCCACCCGTTGACGATGTCGCTGCGGCACACCGCGGTCACGTAACGCGGCCTGCCGTCCTGCATCGCGAGGCCGTTGAGGTGGCAGCGGTCCTCCGGCGCCAGCTTGCTGATGAAGGGCGGCTTCCAGATCGGCCGGAAGCTGTGGGTGAGGTCGAACTCCGCGAGGCAGGAATAGGACGTGTTGACGAAGATGACGCGGCCGTTCGGCTGCACCGCCAGTTCATGCGCGTCGATGTCGCCGGTGCTCTGGGCGTTGCGCGGCATGTAGCAGCGGTCGAAATGCTGGTTCGCCTTCTCGCCCGGCCGCAGCATGTTCTCCAGCCGCCAGACCTGCGCCAGGGCGGCGAGGTAGATGCGCTGCTGGCTGGCCCATAATCCCATGGCGCGGGTGAAGCCGATCTGGTTGATCGAAATCACCCCGCCCTGCTGCACGCCCACCAGGAACAGCTGCCCGGTCTGGTACGAAGTGAAGGCGAGGCTGACGTCGTTCGCGACCAGCCACCCGGCAAGGCCGCGCGAACAGGTGATTTCCGTCTTGGCGGCTTCCTGGCCTTCCGCGACGTTGCCGGCCATGTCCGCGCTCATGACTTGCCGATGCGCTTCTTAAGCGCGTCATGCGCGCCAGTGAAGCCGTTGAGCGAGAACTCGAAGACCGCGGTCTTGCCGCCGCCGATGCCGACCGCCACTTTCGCGATAGTCCCGGACCGCATTGTGTTGAGCTGCTCGAGGTTGAGCAGCGCCACCGCCTCGCAGCCGCGCTGCATGCAGCGGCGGAATTGCAGCGGCACCGGCGCATTCTCGCCGACCTTGAGCGCCGGCGCCAAGGTGAGGTCGACGCCGAGCGGCAGCAGCGCCGTGGCGATCATCACGTCCGTCGCGCTGCCCGGTTCCGGGCCGGCCGCAACCGCCAGGGCACCGAGCCGCGCGCCTTCCTTGCCCTTGATGACGGTCCGGATCTCGCAGATGCGCGGCTTGTCCTTCGGCTTCGGCTCCGGGCAGAACAGCTCCCAATCCTTGATCACCTCGGGTGCCGCGGGCTGGGTTGCCTGGGCGGCCGCGTAGGTCCCGATGAAGGTGACGGCCATGATGGCGCAAAGTGCGGTCGTCATCGGCCAGATGGCGGCGCGGGCGATGCTTCGCTTCACGAAATCCCCTGTGACATGTGCCGGAATCCGGCAAGTCCCCATTTCGGCGAATCCCGCGCAGCAGATCCGGCCTGGAAAACAACCTTAGGAGCATTAGCGGAGGGCTTCGCCCCGCGCAAAAGAAAAGCGCCGGCGGGGCAACACCGGCGCTTGCTGGTCGACGGCCCGCCGACGCTATTGCGCGTCCGCCTCGGTCGCCGGAACCGGCCCGCTCTGGGTCAGCACGACCTGCTGGTCGGCGACCGGGGTCGAGGCCGGTGCGGTCGCTTGCGCGACCGGCACGGGCGTGCTCGGCGCCTGCGCGGTTGTTCCGGTGTGGGCCGGGCATTCGGCGAACGCTGGGGCCGCCGCGATTGCCGCAGCGAACCCCAGCGCCACCCTTGCTGTCTTTTTCATCGGCACCTCCTTTCGCTGTGGTTGAAGTGGATATCCTGAACTGATCGACGGGATTGTAAAGTCCCCTCGCGATCACTTTTGCGGCGCCGCGGCCAGAAGGCTGCCGTCATAGAGGCCGGGCAGCCAGGGCAAATCGGTGATCCCGGGATCGATGCCGAGCTGCTTCATCAGGGTCGTCAGCTGGCCGCGATGATGGGTGCCATGATTGAACATGTGGGTGACCAGGATCCAGCGCGGCAGAATGCGTGTCTGTCCGTCGACGGCGCTTGAATAGGACATCGATTCGGCCAGCCAGGCCTCGCTCACGCTCTCCGCCCACATCACCATTCTCCGGTCGAGCGCGCGCCGCGCCGCCGCCAGGTCCGACCAGGATTCGTGTGCGACGTGGCCGATGGCGCCGCGCGGCATCGCGCTGCCAGTGAAGCGGCCCATCCAGGCGATGTCGCCATAGATCAGGTGGTCGAACGTGCCGTGCACGGACCCGAAAAAGGCGCCCAGGTCGCGCCGGCGCGCTTCGTCGGCAAGGCCGCCGCAGCGATCGAGCATCCGCTCGTTCATCCAGCCGCCATAGGCCGCCATCATCCGAACATAGGTCGGTTCCATGAATCCCCCACATCCCCAGGGTCATCGGCGGCCCGTCCCGCCCTACGCTCCGACTTTGCCACGGCCGGCAATTGCGCTAGGCTTGCAAATCCAGAGGAGGCGCCATGTCCAATCGTGCTGGCTCGCCCCGTGTCACGCCGGAAATGCTCCTGCGCGCCTATGCCATCGGGATCTTCCCCATGGCCGAATCGCGGCACGACCCGCACCTCTACTGGATCGACCCGGACGCCCGCGGCATCCTGCCCCTCGATCGCTTCCACGTCTCGCGCAGCCTGCGCAAGACGGCCCTGAAGGGACCCTTCCAGGTCACCGCCGACCGCGCCTTCGAGGACGTGGTCGCCGGCTGCGCCGAACCGGCGCCCGGCCGCCGCCAGACCTGGATCAACGACACCATCTTCGATCTCTGCCGCAAGCTGCACATCATGGGCTACGCCCATAGCGTCGAGACCTGGCTGGACGGCGAGCTGGTCGGCGGGCTCTATGGCGTCGCCCTGGGCGGCGCGTTTTTCGGCGAGAGCATGTTCAGCCGCGAGACCGACGCCAGCAAGCTCGCGCTGGTGCATCTGGTGGCGCGGCTGAAGCTGGGCGGTTTCACCCTGCTCGACACGCAATTCGTCACCAAGCACCTGGAGCGCTTTGGCGCCGTCGAGATCTCGCGCGAGGTCTATCGCCAGCACCTGAACGAGGCGATGAAGCAGCGTGCGAATTTTCCGCTCGACCTGCCGTTGGACGCGCTGCGCACGATGCTCGACGCGGCCGTCGCGGCGCCCGCCCCGGGCCGCTAGAGCCGGCTTCTGTCAGCGGAATCAGTTGGAGGGGGTGCCGTCATCCGGCGCCGGGGCGCCGGATTCGTCCTGCGGCGCCGGGGCCGGCTCGCTCTCGGCCGTGCCGGTGCAGTCCAGCACCCAGAGGTCGTAGACCGGATGCTCCATGGCGGAGAGCGCCGGCGAGGATGCGAACATCCAGCCCGAGAACCGCGTCACCGGCGCCTCGCCCGGCTTCTGCTCCACGACCTGGAGGAAGGCGGCACTCTCCGGCGTTTCCTCCGGCGGGTGCTTGTCGCAGGCCTTGAGCGTGATCTGCAGCGACCCGAAGGCGACGGTCTGGCCGACCGCCACGTTGATGGTGGAGATGCGCGCGGTGATCTTGTCCAGGCCCTGCAGCACGGCGCCCTGCATCTGCATCGCGTAAGCGGGGCCGGTCAGCACGGCCGCGGCGAGCGCGGCGCCCAGCGCCGCATGCCGGAACTTCATGGCTTCTTCCGATACGGATTCTGGAGGTCGTCGACCAGGCCCTGCAGCACCGCGCGCACTTGAGTCTCGTCGCAGCCCATCAGGATGGCGTCTTCCAGCGCGTCCTGGGCCAGCTGGCGAATCTCGTCCAGATTCTGGTTCAGCACCTTGATCTTCTCGACGCAGGAGACCGGCTTGCCGTCGGGCTGGCGCCAGACCGGCTCCGCCTTCGAAGCCGCCTTGCCCGTGTCCTTTGCGGGGGCCTTTCCCGTGCCGTCCTTGGCGTTGGAGCCGCTTTTCGCCGGCATCTCGATATCCTTGCGCGCGCTGCGGCCGGCACTCAGTTGCTGGTGCCGCCGCTATCCGTCCCGACCACGAACTTGTTGATCAAATCGGCCAAATTTATGGCGCCCTGGACGTTGCGGATGCGCTCCTTCGGGGCCAGCATCTCGGCATCGCCGCCGATGTTGAGCAGGATGTAGTTGTCGCCCAGCAGGCCGTCGCTGGTCACCACCGCGGAGGTGTCCTTCGGCAGCTTCACGTCGTTGTCGACCTCGATGGTCACCACCGCCTGGTACGCCGCGGGATCGAAATGCTGGTCGATCACCGAGCCGACCTTCACTCCGGCGATGCGCACATCGGTGCCGACGATGGTCGATCCGCCACTGTCGAAGCGAAGCTCCAGCGGATAGCCGGACGAGGTCGCGCCGATCTCGGTCTCGGAATAGATGAGATAGAGAAATCCGGCGGCGACCAGCAGCACCACGGCGCCCAGAACGGTTTCGAGAGTATTGCGCTCCATGGCCCTCTAGCTTCCTCCCAATCGCGGAAATGGCCTCGATCACCCAGCCGCGCCCGAAGCCCCCGGCCCCGGCTGCGTCAGGCCGCCCAGCGGCTCAGTTGGGCGTCCAGGGTTCGTAATCGCCGCTCGCCGGCGCGCGCTGCCCGCCCTTCAGCGTGTGGCCCGGCGGGCGATAGGCGAGGTCGGTACCGGTCAGGTTGGGCACATGCGCCTTCTGCCATTTCTGGCGCGGGCCGGCCTGCGTCGGCAGCTGATTGGTGGTCGAATGCAGCCAGCCATGCCATTCCGCCGGCACCTTGCTGGCTTCCGGCGCGCCCTTGTAGATGACCCAGCGGCGTTCCCGCTTCTGGCCCTTGGTGCGCTTGTCGACGAAGTATTTGTTGCCGAACTCGTCGCTGCCGACGAGCTCGCCGTGGAGGCGGGTGAAAAGCCAAGTGCCGAACGACATCTGCCTGCCCAGGAGTGCCAGGGACTCGGAAGGCCGCGTCGGGGCGGCTTCCGAAACTGGCCGGACTATATCGGCGGCCCGCGCCGCTGGCAAGCTGACGGGCGCGCCGCCGGACCTGGCCAAGTCCCGGTCAAATCAGGCTTTTCTGCCTTTCCGGCCGGCCGTCACGGCGAAACCGGGGCGCCCCCTGTCGCTGGCACGCGCATCGCTTCCCGTTCTTCCGCTAGACTGGTGAAAGAACCATCCCCGCCCGGAACATCCCTTCCCTGAGGAGGCAATCCTGACCAGCCTTGCGACGACGGACTCGAAGCGCCGCATGACCGGGCTTGCCATTACCTTCTTTGCCGCCCTGTTCGTCAGCCTGATCACCACCTTTGCCCGGCTCGCCTACGATGCCGGCAGCAATCCACCCACCCAGGTCTTCCTGCGCTCGACCTGCATGATGCTGGCGCTGAGCCTGCTGCAGCTGGCGCGCGGTCGAAGCCTCCTGGTACCGCGGAAAGTGGTTCCGGCGACGCTCGGCCTCGCCATCTGCATCTTCCTGATGTCGTTCGGCTACCTGTCCTCCGTCGCCTATATCAAGGTCAGCCTGGCGGTGCTGCTGCTCTATACCTTCCCGCTGATGGTCGGCATCGCCTCGCCCCTGCTGGGGCGTGAACGCATGACGGCGCTGAAGGCGGTCTGCCTGCTCGGCGCCTTCGGCGGCCTGGTCTACGCATCCTGGGGCGATTTCGGCGCGCTCGACTGGCGCGGCATCGCTTTGGCCCTGACCGCCGCGGCCGGCGTCTCCGGCATCTCGCTGTTCGGTGGCGCGGCGATGGCCAAGGCGCATCCCTTCGCCATGAATGCCTGGATGAATCTGTGGGTGGTGCTGGGCCTGGCGGTCTATCTGGCGGTCTCGGGCGACTTCGCACCGCCGGAGACGGCGCTCGGCTGGATCGCCACGGCGGGCGTCTGCATCTGCTACACCCTCGGCATCCTGTTCCTGTTCCTCGGCCTCACCTACATCCCGCCGGCGCAATCGGCGCTGACCATGAACCTGGAGCCGGCCTTCTCCACCCTGGCGGCGATTCTGCTGCTGTCCGAAGCGGTCGCCCTGCAGCAGTGGATTGGCATGGCCATCCTGCTGATATTCTTGGCGATTTCGACGCTTGCCGGATTGCCGCGGCGCGGAAAAGCCTGAATTTACTATACCCAGTTATCCACAAGCAGCCGCAACACCTACAAGACCCTGGGGGGAGCCACTAGATATGGGATCGTCAAGCGGCAAATGTGACAATATCTAGAAATGTTTTCTTGATCCGACGCGCGGCCCGCGCTCAATATCCAGCATGTCGCTGCGGGGTCACCCGCAAGATATTGCGACCGATCTGAACAACTTAACCCGCATTGTTGAAGCAGTTTCTTCGACATGGCGGAGGAGTCCGCAAAGCGGGCCGTAGACCGGGGGTCACCATGCGCATCGAACGCCGATTCACCAAGACCGATTGCTCACCCTACGCCGACATCGCGTTCCAGAAGACGACCAGCGAGATCCGCAATCCCGATGGCTCCGTCGTCTTCCAGCTGAAGGATATCGACGTCCCCGCCTCCTGGTCGCAGGTCGCCTCCGACGTGCTGGCGCAGAAGTATTTCCGCAAGGCCGGTGTGCCTGCGCGCCTGCGCCCCGTGGTCGAGCGCGACGTGCCGGAATGGCTGTGGCGCAAGGAGGCCGACCGCGAGGAGCTGCTGAAGCTCCCGGCCGAGGCGCGCTATGTGGGCGAGATGTCGGCGGCCCAGGTCTTCGACCGTCTGGCCGGCACCTGGACCTATTGGGGCTGGAAGGGCGGCTATTTCGATTCCGAGGAGGACGCCCGCGCCTTCTTCGACGAGATGCGCTTCATGCTGGCCCAGCAGATGGGCGCCCCCAACTCGCCGCAATGGTTCAACACCGGCCTGCACTGGGCCTATGGCATCGACGGCCCGGCCCAGGGCCACTACTACGTCGATTTCGAGACCGGCATGCTGACCGCCTCGGCCTCGGCCTATGAGCACCCGCAGCCGCATGCCTGCTTCATCCAGGGCGTCGCCGATGACCTGGTGAACGAGGGCGGCATCATGGACCTCTGGGTGCGCGAGGCGCGCCTGTTCAAGTATGGCTCCGGCACCGGCTCCAACTTCTCCAAGCTGCGCGGCGCCAACGAGAAGCTCTCCGGCGGCGGCAAGTCCTCCGGCCTGATGAGCTTCCTCAAGATCGGCGATCGCGCCGCCGGCGCCATCAAGTCGGGCGGCACGACCCGCCGCGCCGCCAAGATGGTGACCGTCGACCTCGATCACCCCGACATCGAGGAATACATCGACTGGAAGGTCCTGGAGGAGCAGAAGGTCGCGGCATTGGTGGCCGGCTCCCAGGCCTGCAACACGCACCTGAACCGCGTCATCAAGGCCTGCCATGCCGGTGAAGGCGAGGGCAAGTTCGACCCGTTGAAGAATCCGGCGCTGAAGGCCGCGATCCGCGAGGCGCGCAAGGCCAAGATCCCGGAGAACTACGTCCAGCGCGTGATCCACTTCGCGCAGCAGGGCTACAAGCAGATCGACTTCAAGACCTACGACACCGATTGGGACAGCGACGCCTACCTGACCGTGTCGGGCCAGAACTCGAACAACTCGGTCCGCATCAACAACGACTTCATCCAGAAGGTGCTGGAGGATGGCGACTGGCAGCTGAAGCGCCGCATCGACGGCAAGGTCCACAAGACCCTGAAGGCCCGCGAGCTGTGGGAGAAGATCGGCGCCGCGGCCTGGGCCTCGGCCGATCCGGGCGTGCAGTTCGACACCACCATCAACGAGTGGCACACCTGCCCGGAATCGGGGCGCATCAACGCCTCCAATCCGTGCTCGGAATACATGTTCCTGGATGATACGGCCTGCAATCTGGCTTCGCTCAACCTGATGACCTTCCTGAAGCCGGATGGCCGCGTCGACATCGAGTCCTACAGCCACGCCGTGCGGCTGTGGACCGTGGTGCTGGAAATCTCCGTGCTGATGGCGCAGTTCCCGTCCAAGGAGATCGCCCAGCTGTCCTACGAGTTCCGCACCCTCGGCCTCGGCTACGCCAATGTCGGCGGCCTGCTGATGGCGATGGGCCTCTCCTATGACAGCGACGAGGGCCGGGCGCTGACCGCCGCCTTGACCGCGATCATGACCGGCATCTCCTACGCCACCTCGGCGGAAATGGCGGGTGAGCTCGGCACCTTCCCCGGCTTCGAGAAGAACCGCGCGCAGATGCTGCGGGTGATCCGCAACCATCGCCGCGCCGCCTATGGCGACAGCGAGGGCTATGAGGGCCTCTCGGTGCTGCCCGTGGCGCTCGACCACGACAATTGCCCGGACGCCGCCCTGCTCGACGCCGCGCACCAGGCCTGGGACCAGGCGCTGACGCTGGGCGAGCTGCACGGCTACCGCAATGCCCAGGCGACGGTGATCGCGCCGACCGGCACCATCGGCCTGGTGATGGATTGCGACACCACCGGCATCGAGCCCGACTTCGCCCTGGTGAAGTACAAGAAGCTCGCCGGCGGCGGCTACTTCAAGATCATCAACCGCACCGTTCCGGCCGCGCTGAAGAAGCTCGGCTATCCGGAGCATGAGATCGAGGAGATCATCCGCTACGCCGTCGGCCATGGCACCCTCGCCGAGGCGCCCGGAATCAACCACGCGACGCTGAAGGCCAAGGGCTTCACCACCGGCTCGATCCAGTCGGTCGAGAATGCGCTGGCGACCGCCTTCGACATCCGCTTCGTGTTCAACAAGTGGAACCTGGGCGAGGATTTCTGCCAGGCGGCGCTCGGCCTGACCTCCGAGCAATTGAACGACCCGACCTTCGACATGCTGGCCACCCTCGGCTTCAGCAAGGCGGAGATCGAGGCGGCCAACACCTATTGCTCCGGCGCCATGACGCTGGAGGGCGCGCCCTATCTGAAGGACGAGCATCTCTCGGTCTTCGACTGCGCCAATCCCTGCGGCCGCATCGGCAAGCGCTACCTCTCGGTCGACAGCCACATCCGCATGATGGCGGCGGCGCAGAGCTTCATCTCCGGCGCCATCTCCAAGACCATCAACATGCCGAACAGCAGCTCGGTCGAGGCCTGCAAGGACGCCTACATGCTGTCCTGGCAGCTGGGCATCAAGGCGAACGCGCTTTACCGCGACGGCTCCAAGCTCTCGCAGCCGCTGGCGAGCCAGCTGCTCGACGACGACATCATCGACGACGTGATCGAGGCGACGCCGGCGGCCCGCGCGCCGATGGTGGCGGAGCGGATCGTCGAGCGCATCATCGAGCGCCAGGTGCAGCAGGGCCGCAAGCGCCTGCCGGAGCGCCGCAAGGGCTATACCCAGAAGGCCATCGTCGGCGGCCACAAGGTGTATCTGCGGACCGGCGAATACGAGGATGGCGGCCTCGGCGAGGTCTTCATCGACATGCACAAGGAAGGTGCTGCCTTCCGCAGCCTGATGAACAACTTCGCCATCGCCATCTCCATCGGCCTGCAATACGGCGTGCCGCTCGAGGAATACGTGGAAGCCTACACCTTCACCCGCTTCGAGCCGAACGGCGTGGTGGAAGGCAACGACACGATCAAGATGTCGACCTCGATCCTGGACTACATCTTCCGCGAGCTCGCCATCTCCTATCTCGGCCGCAACGACCTTGCCCATGTGAAGCCGGACGACCTCGACCCGGACGCGCTGGGCGGCGGCACGTCGCAGGCCAACCTGCCGGCGCAGGAGCAGGAGATCGCCACGGTGAAGCGCATCGCTTCCTCCGGCTACGTCCGCTCCAATCTGGTCGTGCTGTCGAACGTGGCCCGCACCATCGGCAACACCGCCCTGGCGCCGAGCCCGCACGAGGTGCACGCGCACCTGCACGGCCCCAGCCACGACCACGGGGGCCACGACCATGGCGGCCATGACGCCGGCAACGGCGCGATGCATGTCCATGTCGAGCGCCACACCCAAGTCGACGCGCTGATCGCCGCGCCGAACCTGGCGCGTGAGATCGAAAGCCGCCTGGAGAAGATCCGCGAAGCCCGGATGAAGGGCTACGAGGGCGATGCCTGCGGCGAATGCGGCAATTTCACCCTGGTGCGCAACGGCACCTGCATGAAGTGCACCACCTGCGGTTCGACAAGCGGCTGCTCGTAAGGCTCTCTATCCCTTGCTCTGACGCGCGGCAGCTTGTCGCCTACCCCGCCCGCCTCCGGACTAGGCCCCGGAGGCGGGCGGGACTGTTTTGGGGGTGTGCGTCCGGCGGGCGCATGCGCGGTCAACCCGGTCGTCACCCCGGACTAGATCCGGGGTCCATGGTCCCGGCATTTCGCTTCGTGCGGTTCAGAAATGGATCCCGGGTCAAGCCCGGGATGACGAACAGAGTTGTCAGAGCACCGTCGCCTGCGCGATCCGCACCGCATCTTTCACGTATTCCTCCGCCTCCGCGCGCGCGAAAATCTTCTCCACCACATCGAACCCACGCGTGACGCGCCCGAACGCCGCGAAGCCCTGGCCGTCCGGATGCCTTGCGCCGCCGAAATCGAGGCAGGGCTCGTCGCGCAGGCAGATGAAGAAGGAATGATAGACCGCGCCCGGCGCGAAGCGCGCCAGCGAGACCGTGCCTTTCAGGTGCCGGAGACCCGTCATCGCCGTGGTCTCGTGCGGAATGACCGGCGGCAGGTCAGGCGCGGAATGCTTCAAGCCGCCCTGGATGACCTCGATCCGCCGCCCCTCCTCCGCGTCCTGGTTGGCCAGGGTGACGATGCGGAAGAAACTTGACCCGTCGAACCGCCCGGCCCGCACATCGCTGAGGAAGTATCCCGCGCTGGCCGGGGCCTCGGTCTCGAAGACGTCAATCCCGATGACGCCCAACGCTGTTTCGATTTGAACCCGACTCATGTCTAATGTGCCTTCAGGGGAGGGCCGAACATAGCATGAAGCGCCATTCCGCCATTTCGAAGGATCGCTGGGTCGAGGTCCAGCGCCGTCTCGACGCGATCGAGGCTCAGCAGCATTGCCGCATCCTGTTCGCCGTGGAATCCGGCAGCCGCGCCTGGGGCTTCCCTTCGCCCGACAGCGACTACGACGTGCGCTTCGTCTATGCCCGGCCCGCCGAATGGTATCTCAGCCTCTATGCCGGTCGCGATGTGATCGAGACGCCGATCGAGGACGACATGGACGTGAACGGCTGGGACGTGCGCAAGGCGCTGCATCTGGTGCTGAAATCCAACGCTGTGATTTCGGAGTGGATGGAATCCCCGATCTTCTATCGCCGCGACGCCGCGGCGCTTCGCCGCCTACGAGGTTTTGCCGACCGCGCGCTGCATCCCCGCGCCATGACCTACCACTATCTCCATCTTGCCCGCCGTCAGGTCACCGCCAAGCTGGAGCGAGAGCAGGTGGCGCTGAAGCGCTACTTCTATGCCTTGCGCCCCGCCCTTGCCCTCAGATTTCTGCGCCTGCATCCGGGGCGAAGACCACCCATGCAGCTTCAGGCCCTGATGGCGT
Source organism: Dongiaceae bacterium (assembly GCA_044226685.1). GTDB lineage: Bacteria > Pseudomonadota > Alphaproteobacteria > Dongiales > Dongiaceae > Dongia_A. The sequence goes on along the minus strand of JBGAGP010000006.1, from coordinate 10,005 downwards.
CGACCGACCTGGCCGATGCGGTGTCGCAAACGATCGACCGCTTGGTGGAGACGAAGCGGAGGACCAGGGAAATGGGATCGGGGCCGCGCATCGCCGTGCTGGATCGCCTGATCCGGACCGAGGTGGCCGCCGCGGCCAAGCTGATCGCAGGCGCGCCGGAGCGGTCGGCCGATGACCGGGCGGCGGCGGACCGCCTGTTCCGCAGCCTGATTCGCGCCTAAGGCGCTGATTTGGTGGCCGTGGCCCGCGACACGTTCGACCTTGCGCGCGCCAGCCCCGGCCCCGTATGAATTGGCACCCAGGCGGCTGAGGGGCGAATGGCGGGAACACAGGCATTGCGGGGAGCGGAGGGCAAGTCGCCCTGGAAGGCTTGGCGTCGCGCGCGGGTCAAGATGCTGGGCCTCGCCACCCTGAAGCTGCTGGCCAGGCTCTATGCGCGCCAGTCCAGCGTGCCCGACGTCGCCATCATCCCGAACGAGCATTTCCCCTTCGTCGCGGCGCTGGAGGCAAATTGGCCGGCGATCAAGGCCGAGCTCGACGTGATCCTCCAGGACCGCGACAAGATCCCCCATCTCGACAAGATCTCGCCCGACCAGGCGCGCATCTCGCATTCGCAGAAATGGCGCGCCTTTTTCCTCTGGGGCATGGGCGAGGAATTGACCGGCAACACCGCGCAATGCCCGCGCACGGCGGAGTTGTTGCGCCAGGTGCCCGGGCTGCGCTCGGCGTGGTTCTCGATCCTCGGCCCTCGCTACAAGATCAAGCCGCATCGCGGCATCACCAAGGGCGTGCTGCGCTCGCATCTCGGGCTCATCGTGCCTGAGAACTGGCGCCGTTGCCGCATGCGCGTCGAAGACACCGTGGTCTGGTGGCGCGAAGGCAAGTGCTTCGTCTTCGACGACGCGCGGACGCACCAGGTCATCAACGACACCGACGAGGAGCGCGTCATTCTCCTCTACGATTTCGACCGCCCCATGCGCTGGCCGGCCAGCATGCTCAACCGCTGGGCGATGGCGCTGCTGAAGCGCACCGCCTTCTATCGCGACGCGCGCAGGAACCTGAAGCGGCACGAACGCGCGCTGATGACGGAAACGGCACGCGACGAGGCGATCGCCGGCGCCATGCAGCGCGTCGCCGACTAGATGGCGGCGCCCGACCGCGCCGTCACCCTCGTCACCGGCGCCTCCTCCGGCATCGGCGCCGCCCTCGCCCGCCGCTTCGCCAGGCGCGGCGATTGCGTGATCCTGGTGGCCCGCCGCCGCGTCCTGCTTGAGCAGCTGGCGGCGGAGATCGCCACGGCGGGCGGCCTGGCTGAGGCGCAGCCCTGCGATGTCACCGATGGCGACGCTGTCCGCGCCTGTGTCGAGCGCGTGCTGCGGGACCACGGCCGCATCGATCGCCTCATCCTCAATGCCGGCGGCGGCGGGCGCACGCCGCCCGAGCAGCTGACCGCGGCCGAGATGCGTGCCGCCTTCGACCTCAACGTCCTCGGTGTCGCACATTTCGTCGAGGCCGCCCTACCGGCGCTGCTGCGCCAGGCTCGGGATGGAACCGGCGGCCACATCGTCACCATCGGCAGCATCGCCGGCTTCCGCGGCCTGCCGCACGCCGCATCCTATGGCGCCGCGAAGGCCGCCCTGATGAACTATTCGGAGAGCTTGCGCCTCGACCTGGCGCCCAGGGGCATCGCGGTGACGCTGGCCGCGCCTGGCTTCATCGTCAGCCGCGACACGCGCAAAAAGCGAAGCAAACCGATGGCGATGGCCCTCGACCCCGCCGCCGACCTGCTCACCGCGGCGATCCTGGCAAGGCAATCCTATGTGAGCTTTCCCGCGCGCCTCGCCTGGATCGCGCGGGTGATGCGCCTGCTGCCGGCCGCGCTCTATGACCCGCTGATCCGGGCCCTGGACCGCCGTTAGCAATGATCTGGTGAGGATTACCGCCTAGGCTGGACCCGAGTCGCGCGACTAGAATCGCGGCGGTCAACTCGGGAATGCTGCATGATCGGCGCCATCGTCGACCCCAAGGACATTGCCAGCCTTGCCACGGCATTGGACCTGGCCCGGGTCGGCGTCGCCTTGTGGGACAGCGCGGACCGGCTCGTCGCCTTCAACGAGGCCTATCGCCGCCTCGTCTATCCGGGGCTGGAGGCGGAGGTATATGTCGGCCGCCAGTTCCGCGACCTGGCGACGATCTACTACGCGGAGCCGGCCAATCGGCGCGAAGGCGTCGACGCCGCCCAGATGCTGGCCGAGCGCATGGACCGCCGGCGCAATTCCGGAACGGTAACGGATCACAATTCCCGCGACCGCAGCTTCCGGGTGACCGAGCTGCCCACCGCCACCGGCGGCATCATCGGCGTCTATATCGACGTGACCGAGGAGCAGCGCAGCACGCGAAGCGCGCGGGAGGGCGAGGAACGCCTGCGCATGCTGTTCGAGAACATGCGCAACATCGCCTATTGCCACGGCCTGCAGGGCGACAGCCGCACCAGCTACGACCAGGCCGGGGTGCGCATCTATGGCCGCGACGCGCCGGCGATGTTCGGCACCATCTCGCCCGAAGGCGTCGCCGATGTCGACCTGTGGCATAGCGTCATCCACCCCGACGACCGGCCGCGCTACCTCGACATGGAGCGCAAGCGGCGCGAGCTGGGTGAGGTCTACGACCTCGAATTCCGCTTCATCCACCCGGTCACCAACGAGACGCGCTGGGCGCGCGAGGTGGCCTGGGCGGTCGAGGACCAGCAGCTCGGCCTGCGTTCCTTCGAGAGCTACATCATCGACATCACGGATTCGAAGCAGCGCGAGGACGAGCTCTCCGGCACCCAGGCGAAGCTGATGGCGGCCCTGGCCCGGGTCAATCAGGCGAGCCGCGCCAAGTCGGCATTCCTCGCCAACATGAGCCACGAGCTGCGCACCCCGCTCAACGCCATCATCGGCTTCGCGCAGATGATCGCCGACGAGCAGGTCGGCCCGGGCGTGGCGCCGACCTATCGCGACTACGCCAGCTCGATCCTCGCCGGCGGCCAGCATCTGCTGGGCCTGATCAACGAGATCCTGGACCTGTCCAAGATCGAGGCCGGCAAGATGGAACTGGCCGAAAGCGAGTTTTCGCTCCGCGACCTGGTCGAGGAGGCCGCCAGCCTGATGAGCGGCCAGATTTCCAGCAAGGACCAGGTGCTCGAGGTGCGGCTCAGCGGCGGCGAATTGCGGCTGCGCGCCGACCGGCAGAAGCTGCTGCAGATCCTGGTGAACGTGCTCGGCAACGCCCACAAGTTCATCCCCGAGGGCGGCCACATCACGCTTGGCACGATGCGGGCGCGGAACGGGACGCTGGTGGTCGAGATCGAGGACGACGGCCCCGGCATGACGCCGGAGGAGATCGAGACCGCCTGGGCGCCCTTCGGCCGGGTCAGCGATTCACAGACCACGGTGGAAGGCACCGGCCTCGGCCTGCCGCTGTCGCGCTCCATCGCCGAGCTGCATGACGGCACGCTGGAGATCGAAAGCACCAAGGGCAAGGGCACGATCCTGCGCCTGACCCTGCCGGCGCGGCGGCTTCTTCCCGCTTGACCGCGGGGAACCGCTCGGCCAGGGTCGCGGGCCAGACGCAGCCGAGGCGGCCCCGATGAAGCCGGTTTCCATCAAGATCGAGCAGATCTACGTACCGCAGGCCCTGCGCAAGCCGGTCGACGCGGAGAAAGTCCAGCAGCTGGCGGAAAGCATCGCCGCGAACGGCCTGCAATCGCCGATCCTGGTGCGGCACGACAAGACGCGCTACGTGCTGGTCAGCGGCTTGCACCGGCTGGAAGCCTGCAAGGCGCTCGGCGAAACCACCATCCAGGTCAACATCGTCCAGGCGCGGAAGTTCTAGGCGCGCCAAGGCGCGCAGTCAGGCCCGGGCGGGCGCCCCGCGCCGCGTGAGGCCCTTGCTCCACAGCGTCCGCCCCGCGGCCAGCAGCGTCATGGCGAGCGAAGCACCGCCGACAACCCAGGCCGGGCGCAACCCGATGTCGAGCGACAGGTTCGCCGACAGCACGCGCAGCAAATCGGCGCCGGTCTTCAAGTGGTAGTAGAATCCCTCCGCGCCCGCCGTCAGCGCGGTAATCAGGACCGCCAGCCCCACGAGGCTCGGCAGCGAGACAGCGCCGCGGCGCGCCAGCACGCGATACAGCATCAGCCAGGCGAAGAAGCCGCCCATGATGATGGGTTCGGTCACATCCGCCTTCACCTGGATGAAGAAGTGCACCACCGCGAGCGCGCCGGCCGCATAGACCAGCCGATGCAGGGCGATCCACCGCTTGCCGCCGAGCCGGCGGACCATGCGATCGGTCGAGGTCGCCGCCAGCGCCAGCAGGATGAGCAGCCCGGCAAAGCCGATGGTGAGATAGTAGCGCAGCGCGATCTCGGTCGCGATGACGCCCCATTGCAGCGACTTGTCGAGGGCGTAGAACAGGAAATGCGCGAAGGCATAGGCGAAGGCCGCCACGCCGATCATGCGGCGGACCTGCACCAGCATCGGCCAGGACGTGATCTTGCGCAGCGGCGTGATCAGCAGCGAGACGAACAGCAGCCGGATCGACCACAGGCCCAGATCGTGATTCGCGAGGATGTACGGCCGCGCATAACCGCCGGTCGCCAGCTGTGCGGCGACATAGACGCCCGGCAGCAGCAACAGCGCCAGCACCGCGCATTTGAACGCCGAGACCCGCCCCGCCCGGTCGAGCCAGGGCAGGTAGGTGGAGAGCGGCGACGGGCGCTGTGCGGATCTGGTCATGGCGTGACAGGCTAGTTGGCGGGAACGTCCCCAGCAACTTAGGCCGGAACGCAGCCGCCGCAACTCACGCCCGCGTGTGGTCCGCGCCGTCCGCGCCGCCCCCTGCACAACTTATTGAAAATACGAGCACTTTTCGACAATGCCGACCCGGCATGGTGTCGATGCGAACCTGGCCCGCCTAGCGGTGCAGGCCGCTGCGCACCACGCGCCCGATATCGAGCCGCGAAATGCCGAGATCGCGCAGCTGATGGTCGCTCAGCGCCTGCAGCCGGCTTTCGTCGCGATGCCTGACCCACATCTCGATGGATTTCCGCACCAGGGCTCCGGCGAGGCCGGCGAGCGGCCGGTACCGCCGCGCCGCGACGCCGATCGTCCCGCGTCGCGCCGGCAGCAGCCGGAAGGAATGATAATGCGCCATGACAACCTCCATCTATCCCGTTCACCCGCAAAGGCGCGCCGCGCCCGACCACCGGCGCGCAAAGGCCCGTTGCGCGGCCGCATGGCCGCACACCTGGGTTCTTTGCAACGCCTGTTTCGATCGGCGCCTGTTCGTCCGCAGCGCGGTTTATGCGCCTGGGACAAGGTATAGCGCGGGGCAATGACAAAAAATGTCAGGATGCCGCAGCAAGATTCTCCAATTGCGTTTCATCGGGCCGCAAAAAAAGATCACCCGCCGGATGCGACTCCGGCGGGTGAGTTGGAGGCTTGGGTTTCCGGCCGTCGCCGGCCGGATCGTCAACGCAGGCTTACTTCTGGATGCAGGTGTCGACGGTGTCCTTGGTGCACTCGTCGAGGCCCGTGAACACCGGATCCTCGACCTTCTTGCCTTCGATCAGGTCGATCATGACCGCGGGCGCCTTGTAGCCCATCTCGAACGGCCGCTGGCCGACGAGCGCGGTGACCAGGCCTTCGCGCGCGATCGCCACTTCGTCGCCGATGGTGTCGGCGGCGGAGACGACGAAATCGCCGCTGGCGATGCGATCGGCATAGGGCTTGAACAGATCGCGGTACGGCTGCGGCGCGCCGAACAGCGGCCAGCCGCCCTCGATGGCGAAAGCATCGAGCTTGGGATTGGCCGCCAGGATGTCGGTCATCGCCTGGACGCCCTTGGCGCCGTCGTCATTGGTGAAGACCGGGCAGCCGGCGACTTCCGTCCAGCCGCCTTCGCCCGCCAGCGCCGGCAGGTCCTTCTGGCCGCTGAGCGCATCGCGGGTGCCCTGCGCGCGGCGCAGGATGTTGTCGGCGCCCGGGTTGCCCTGGATCGAGCAGAAGGTGCCGCCGTTCGGCTTGTGCTGCTTGATGTATTCGCCGATGCGATAGCCCATCAGGTAGTTGTCGGTGCCGAGATAGGTCATGCGCAGCGCCGAATCCTCCTTCGCCAGATCGGCGTCGACGGTCATGATCGGGATGGTCGGGGCGGCGGTCTTGATCGTCTGGGCGATCAGCTTGGCGTTGGACGGCGAGATGGCCATCGCCGCCGTGTCGGGCTTGCCCAGCATGTCCTGGACGATCTGCGCCTCGCCGGCTTCGTCCGAGGTCGAGGCCGGGCCGGTGTAGAAGCATTCGTATTCGGAGCTGGCGTTCTCCTTGTTCCACTTCTCGCAGCCCTGGTGGATCGCCTCGAAGAACGGATTGTCGAGGCCCTTGACCACGATGACGAGTTGCTTTTTCGCCAGCGCCGGGCTGGCGCCGAGCGCCAAGGCGGCGGCGGCGATGAGCAGGGATAGCTTCTTCATTCGTTTCCTCCCATTGATACAGACGCTCTTGAGACAGGCGGGCGCGTCCTGCCCGCCGTAGCAATCAACCCGGGTACCAGACGATACGAGGGTCGTTCTGCGACCGCTCATAGGTCCAGGCCGCGTCGATCAGCATTTCCAAATCGTATTCCGGCTGCCAGTCGAGCAGGTACTTGGCCTTGCCGTTGTCCATCCAGTTCGACTGGAATGCGCTCGGGATGTCGACGGAGTCCAGGTTGCGGGTGCGCCGCAGGTAGGCGGCGACCTCGCCATAATCGACCGGCCGGTCCATGCAGATGTTGAACAGCTGGCGATGCGCGCGCGGATTGTCGATGGCCGCGAGAATGGCCGAGACCAGATCCTCGACATGGACGAAATTGCGCTTGAGCGGATTGCCGTCGGCATCGCGCAAGAGCGGCACCGTGCCGTTCTTCGCATAGCGTTTGGCGTCTTCCGCGGGAACCATGGTCTTCCAATCGGGCCCGCCGAACACGTCGTCGCCGAAGGACAGCGTGTATTTGAAGTCGTCCTTTTCCATGATCCACGGCGCCCGCAGGCAGCATCCGTTGGTACCATACTGAATGCCGAATTGCTCGAGCATCACTTCTTCGAGAACCTTGGAGAGCGCATAGCAGCCCGGATAGGCCATGTGCGGCGTGTCCTCGGTGATCGGTCCGGGATGACGATAGTAGAAGTGACCAATTCCCGCGTCACCACCAATCAGGATGAACTGCTTCGCCGCCGCGCTGAGGCGAAACCCCTCAAGCAGCCAGAACAGCCCTTTGACCGTGACGTCCATGACGTCGGCCGGGACTTCCTTGCAGGTCGCCAGATGCACCACATGGGTCACCCCATCCAACACCGCATCGACGACATTTCGATCGGCGATGGTACCGCGAGCCAGTTCGAGGCGATCCTGGCGGTCGAGCAGCCGATTGTGGCAGAGGGCGCGGATGCGCGCGCCGGAAAATCGCGGCTCCGCGAGCAGCCGCGCGATCAAGGCGCGGCCGACCTTTCCCGTAGCGCCAGTGACGAGTATCAGCATGCCGCCTCCCTCCGGTTAGCTAATATCGGGAGCGGTTCGCGCGTCAACGGTTTTGTCCGACAAAAGGATCATTGTGCGCCTGCGAATACCGGCGACCGGCGATTTGCAATGCTCAGACAATTGCCAATGGTCGATCCATTGCCAATGGCCAGCCGATTGCCAATGGTCTGACAATTGATTGACGCCCGCGGCGGCCTTTGCATACAGTCGGCGCTACAAGGACTGGGGCACTCTTGCAGTGTTTTCCATCAAGCCGGATGAACCGGCGGCGCGGAACGGGAGGAAGGTCGGGTGGCGGTTCTGGAACTGCAGAACATCTCCAAGCATTTCGGCGCCATCCAGGCAGTCAATGACGTGAGCCTGTCGCTCGAGGCGGGCCAGGTCGTCGGCTTGATGGGCGACAACGGCGCCGGCAAATCGACCTTGGTTAAGATGATCGCCGGAAATTTCCGTCCCAGCCATGGCGCCATGCGCATGGAGGGCAAGGAACTGGTGATGCATCACCCGGTCGAAGCCCGCCAGCACGGCATCGAGATCGTGCATCAGGACCTGGCGCTGTGCGACAACCTGACGGCGGCGGCGAATGTCTTTCTCGGCCGTGAGCTGCGCATCGGCTTCGGCCCCTTCGGCATTCTCGACTACGCCGCGATGTACCGCCGCGCCGCGCAGATCTTCGCCGAGCTGAAATCGGAGACCCGGCCCCGTGATCTGGTGCGCCAGATGTCGGGCGGCCAGCGCCAGGCGGTCGCCATTGCCCGCACCCGCCTGTCGGAAGCCAAGATCGTGTTGATGGATGAGCCGACGGCGGCGATCTCCGTCCGCCAGGTGGCTGAGGTGTTAAACCTCATCCGCTTCCTGCGCGACCAGGGCATGGCGGTGGTGCTGATCAGCCACCGCATGCCGGACGTCTTCACCGTCGCCGACCGTGTCATCGTGATGCGGCGTGGCCGCAAGGTCGCCGACAAGCCGATCGCGGCAAGCTCTCCCGAGGAAGTGACCGGCCTTATCACCGGCGCCATCGAACAGGCATGACCCGCGCCGCCCGGCGGCCGCGTTAGACTCGAAGGAATCCCATGGCCACCACCCTCGACCAGACGATTGCCCAGAAGCAGCACAATTGGCTGTCGGGGATTCTCGGCAGCCAGACATTCTGGGTCCTGATGGCCGTCATCCTGGCCTGCCTGTTCCTCTCCTTCGCCACCGATTCCTTCGCCACCGGCAAGAACCTCTACAACATCACCCGCAACGTCACCTTCGTCGCCATCATCGCCCTCGGCATGACCCTGGTGATCATCACCGGCGGCATCGACCTTTCGGTCGGGTCGGTGCTCTGCCTGTGCAGCATGGTTCTCGCGGTCACCATGCATGCGGGTTACTCTATCGAGGTCGGCATCGCCGCCTCGATCGCCACCGCCCTCGCCATCGGCGCCTTCAACGGCATCCTGATCGCCTATCTCGGCTTTCCGCCCTTCGTGGTCACCCTCGGCATGCTGTCGATCGCCCGCAGCCTGGCCATGGTCGCCTCCAACAATACGGTGGTGTTCGAGTTCGGCCCCGACCACAACACCTTGCTTGAACTCGGTGGTGGCGCCTTGAATTTCCACTTCTTCGTATGGGACATCAGCATCGCCTATCCCGTGCTCTACATGGTCGCCCTGGCCTTGCTCACCGGCTTCGTCCTGCGCTGGACCAGGTTTGGCCGCCACATCTTCGCCATCGGCGGCAACGAGCACGCGGCGGTCCTTACCGGCGTCCCGGTGCGCCGGCTGAAGGTCGCGGTCTACATGATCTCGTCCCTCTCCGCCGGCATCGCCGGCATCGTGCAGACCGGCTGGCTTGGCGCCGTCACCACCAATATCGGCGCCGGCATGGAGCTGAACGTGATCGCCGCGGCGGTCATCGGCGGGGCCAATCTCGCCGGCGGCGTCGGCACCGCCTTCGGTGCGCTCGTCGGCGCCGCTTTGATCGAGGTGATCCGCAACAGCCTCGGCCTGCTCGGTATCAACGCCTTCTGGCAGGGCGCCTTCATCGGCGGCGCCATCGTGCTGGCGGTGCTGTTCGACCGCATCCGCAACTTCCGCCAAAGCGATTAGGTACGCGCGGCGATTTTGCTGCACCGCGAAACACCCTGGCTGTCTTCGCGGGTGACGCGACGACAGATTCGTTTACGCATCATTTTGAGGGGATGCGCGCAGTTGGCGTAATCGCGCCAGCTTTCGTTGACGCGCGCGCGGTGACTCGCTTATCGTGCAATTGTCAGACAAATAACTGGCACGGGACCCGCGGCCTGCTTGGCGCAAGGGTCAGGACAGAAGCGAATCCATTGCGTTCGCACGGGAGGAAATGATGAAGCGTATTTTGCAGGCTGGTGCCGCTCTGGCGCTGGCGTTGAGCCTTGGCCTCTCGGCCCAGGCGGCCGACAAGAAGACCCTCGCCTTCGTGGTC
>JBGAGP010000005.1:0-72010 GCA_044226685.1 Dongiaceae bacterium | reverse complement strand
GTGCCCGGACTGATGGACCTGCCGATCCTGGGCTCGCTGTTCCGCTCGACCTCGTTCCAGCGCAGCGAGACGGAGCTGGTGATCCTGGTCTCGGTCATCCTCGCCAAGCCGACCGATCCCGACCAGTTGGTCGCCGGCACCGACGGCTTCGCGCCGTCGCACGACCTCGACCGCTACTTCATCGGCAACCTGCAGAACATCTACGTGAAGCGGCCGCCCGCCGCCGACTTGCCGCCCGATGGCCCGAAGGGCCCCATCGGCTACATCATCAACTAAGGGGACCAGCCGTGATCAACTCCCTCCTCCGCATCACCGGCGCCGGCCTGCTGGCCTTCTCGCTCGCCGCCTGCGAGACCGATATGGCGACCCACGACCCGCACTACTCGCATCCGACCACGGTGCAGCAGAAGACCGCGCGCCTGGACCTTGGCCCGCTCTATGCCGGCAAGCCGAGCCCCGGAGACGATGCCCGCATCAACGAGTTCCTGGCCGCCTATCACAACCAGGGCCAGGCCCCGCTCGACGTGACCGTCGCCGGCCGCAACGCCGAGGATCCGGCCGCGCGCGAGCACGCCCTGCAGCTGGCCAACGCGCTGATGGAGCGCGGCGTCAGCGCCGAGGACATCAACCTCTATGTCGAGCAGGACGAAACCGCCGGCACCGCCCACATGGCGTTCCCGATCTTCGTCGTCGCGCCGGAAGAATGCGGCTACTGGGACCGGCCGATGGACTCCGACTACAACAACGGCATCTCCAGCAATTTCGGCTGCGCCGTGCAGCACAACATCGACGTGATGGCCGCCAATCCGCGCGACCTGGCGCAGCCGCAGCAGATGACGCCGGGCCGCAGCGGCGCCCGTGCCTTCTACGTGATCGACAAATACACGCGTGGCGAGGCGCTGCCGAGCTCGAACGATCTGCAGCAGGACTACAACTTCAAGATTTTCTAGAGATCGCACAAGGCGGGATGAACCCATGCAATATCGTCTGACCATCGACGTCTTCGCCATCCGGGACGAGACCGCCGAGGCCGGCAAGGCCCTGGGCGAACAGCGCAACTTCTCCCGCTGCAAGGTCGCGGTCCGGGAGGGCGGGTTGGCCCGCGCCATCACCCACTATGCCGACCATCCGTCGCCGAACCTGATCATCGTCGAGGACGACGGCGACAACGATACGCTGCAGGGCCGCCTTGACGGCCTCGCACAGGTCGTCGAGCCGGGCCGCAAGCTCATCGTCGTCGGCGCGGTCAACGACATCTCGGTCTATCGCCGCATCGTGTCGCTGGGCGTCACCGACTACCTGGTCTCGCCGCTCCGCCTCGAGGCGATGATGGACGCGATCGAGCGCGCCGCGCATGACCCCAAGGGCCCGGAACGCTGCCGCTATGTCGCGGTGATGGGTGCCCGCGGCGGCGTCGGCTCGTCGACCGTGGCGCAGAACCTGGCCTGGGCCGCCGCCAAGAAGGTCGGCATGCGCACGATCCTGGCCGACCTCGACCTTACCTTCGGCACCGCCGGCCTCGCCTTCAACCAGGACCCGCGCCAGCCCTTCGGCGAGGCGTTCTCCGATCCCGACCGCCTCGACACCACCCTGCTCGAGCGCTACATGGTCAACGAGGACGAGAATCTGCAGATTCTCAGCACCTCGGGTGTCCTGCGCCACTATGACGGCATCGACGAGGAGGCGGTGGAAAAGGCCATCGACCTGTGCCGCCAGATGACCAAGCTGGTGATCGTCGACGTGCCGCACACCTGGAACGGCTGGGTCGAGGGCGTGATGATCGGCGCCGACGAGGCCGTCATCGTGCTCGGCCCCGACATCGCCAACATCCGCGACGCGCGCAACCTGCTCGACTTCCTGAACGGCAAGCGCGGCGACAGCCGCCCGTGCCGCGTGATCATCAACAAGTCGGACCTGGCGAAGCGCACGCGCCTGCTGCCCAAGGACATCTCCAACACCCTTGGCGTGCAGCCGATGGCCAACATCCCGTTCGATCCGGCGGCGTTCATCGAGGCCGCCAATGACGGCAAGATGATCGGCGACCGGTTCAAGACGCACAAGCTGGTGGGCGTGTTCTCCGACCTGGCGATGAAGCTCGGCGCGCGCGGCAGCAGCAAGGGGCCGAAGCCCGCCAAGAAGTTCTCGCTGGGCGGGATGTTCCGCAAACAGCACCAGACCAAGCACGCCTAAGGGTAACTGACCGCGCATGTTCGGCCGCCGTTCCTCGCCACCGACGACGCCATCCGCCAACACTTCCGTCCCGGTGACCGCCGCGACGGCCGAGGTGGCGCAGGCGCCCGTGCAGCCGGTCAAGAAGGCCGGCCGCGCCGGCGAGCTCGACGGCCGCCTGCAGGAAATCAAGCAGAACGTCTTCAACGACCTGATCTCCACGGTCGACCTGGCCGAGCTCGCCAAGCTCGACCACAAGTCGGTGCGCGAGGCGATCGGCGAGGTCGTCGCGGAAATCATCAACCTCCGCAACCTGACCATCAGCGCCGCCGAGCAGCAGCTGCTGATCACCGACATCTGCAACGACGTCCTCGGCCTCGGCCCGCTGGAGCCGCTGATCGCGCGCGACGACATCGCCGACATCATGGTCAACGGCCCCGACAAGGTCTATATCGAGACCAGCGGCAAGATCGAGCTGACCGACGTCAAGTTCCGCGACCAGCAGCAGCTGATGAACATCTGCCAGCGCATCGTGTCGGCGGTCGGCCGCCGCGTCGACGAAGCCAGCCCGATCTGCGACGCGCGTTTGTCGGACGGCTCCCGCGTTAACGTTATCGCGCCGCCGCTCGCCCTCGACGGCTGCGCCCTCACCATTCGTAAGTTCAAGCGCGACCGCCTAACGCTCGACAAGCTGACGTCCTATGGATCGGTCTCGCCGGCCGGCGCCAAGCTGCTGCAGATCATCGGTCATTGCCGCCTCAACACCGTCGTCTCCGGCGGCACCGGCTCAGGCAAGACCACGCTGCTGAACTGCTTGACCCAGTTCATCGACCGGGGCGAACGCATCATCACCTGCGAGGACGCGGCCGAGCTGCAGCTGCAGCAGCCGCATGTGGTGCGCCTGGAAACCCGCCCGCCCAACCTCGAAGGCGTCGGCCAGGTGACCATGCGCGACCTGGTGCGCAACTGCCTGCGTATGCGCCCCGAACGCATCATCGTCGGCGAAGTCCGCGGACCCGAGGCCTTCGACCTGCTGCAGGCCATGAACACCGGCCATGACGGCTCGATGGGCACCATCCACGCCAACAACCCGCGCGAATGCATCTCGCGCCTCGAGAACATGATCGCCATGGGCGGCTACACCCTGCCCGCCAAGACGGTGCGCGAGCAGATCGCCGGATCGATCAACGTGATCGTCCAGGCGGCCCGCCTGCGCGACGGTTCGCGCAAGATCACCCACGTGACCGAGATCATCGGCATGGAAGGCGAGGTCGTCACCCTGCAGGACCTCTTCATCTACGAGATCCAGGGCGAGGATTCCTCCGGCCGCATCGTCGGCCGCCACAAATTCACCGGCCTGCGCCCGGCCTTCTGGGACCAGGTGAAGTACTTCGGCAAGGAGCGCGAGTTGGCCGACATCATGGGAGGCGAACTTGATTGAGCGTCTCGCGACCCTCGACCCGATGATCCTTGGCGCCGTTCTGGTGCTGGTGCTGGCCGTCATCGTCGTCGGCATCGGCCTGATCAACAGCTTGTACGGGCCGCGGGCGCGGCTCGAGCGGCGCCTGAGCCATGTCGGCCCTGCGGCCGAGCGCGGCGGCAAGGGCGGCAAGGCCCAGACCGGCATGCGCCGCCGCGACATCGAGGCCAAGCTGAAGGCCGCCGAGCAGATGAAGGCCAAGCAGCGCGGCTACAAGCTGCGCGAGCAGCTGATCCAGGCCGGCCTCAAGACCACGCCCAAGCAGTTCTTCGTCTATAGCGGCGTCTGCGCCCTGCTGACCGCGCTGCTGACCCTGCCATTCGGCCTGCCGCTCTTCGTCCCGGGCCTGGCTCTGGTCATCGGCGGCCTGGGCATCCCGCGCTTCATCCTCAGCATGCTGGTCAAGCGCCGGATCAAGAAGTTCACCGCCAATTTCGCCGAAGCCATCGACCTGATAGTGCGCGGCGTGCGCACCGGCATGACCGTCGCCGAATGTCTCGGCATCGTCGGGCGCGAAATGCCCGAGCCGATCGGCATCGAGTTCCGCGCCATCACCGAGGGCCTGCAGATGGGCCTGACGCTGGAAGACTGCATGAACCGGTTCACCGCCCGGGTGCCCAGCAACGAGACGCGGTTCTTCTCCATCGTGCTGGTGACGCAGCAGACCACCGGCGGCAACTTGGCCGAGACGCTGGCCAAGCTGGCCGGCATCCTGCGCGACCGCAAGCGCATGCGCGACAAGATCCGCGCGCTGTCGAGCGAAGCCAAGTCCTCCGCCGGCATCATCGGCTCGCTGCCCTTCGCGGTCGGCGCCATCCTCAGCTTCATCGCCCCCGACTACGTGTCGATCCTGTTCACCACCAGCGCCGGCAACTGGTGCGTCTTCGCCGGCTTCCTGATCATGACGGTCGGCGTGCTGGTGATGCGCAAGATGATCAATTTCGAGATCTAGGAACCCGCGCATGGACCAGCTTGGCATCAACTTCGCGGGCGGCTTCAACCTCAACAGCATCATCATCATCGTGGTGTTCGCGGCGACGCTTGCCACCATCGTGGCCCTCGCTTTGCCGTTCATGCGCGGCGAACGCTTCGAGAGCCGCCTGCGCTCGGTCAAGGAACGCCGGCGCCAGCTCTCCCAGGCGCAGACCACCTCGTTCCAGACCCGCGCCCGGCTGCAGGACGCCCAGGGCAAGGGCATCAAGGCACTGGCCCTGCGCGGCGTTTCCATGCGCGACCTGCTCGACGCCAAGGAACTGCGCATGAAGCTGGCGCGCGCCGGCCGCCGCGGTCCGTCGGCCGTCGCCAACTACCTGTTCATGCGCGTCGCGGTGCCGGTCTGCCTCATCATCGGCAGCCTGCTCTATGCCTGGCTGGTGTTCCCGGACAAGCCGATCGGCGTGCGCCTGATCGCCGTCGCCGGCATGGGCCTGCTCGGCTACCTGATGCCGCAGATCCTGCTTTCCAACGCCGTGCAGAAGCGGCAGAAGGCGCTCAGCCGCGCCTTCCCGGACGCCCTCGACCTCATCGTCATCTGCGTCGAATCCGGCATGTCGATCGAAGCCGCCTTCGCCAAGGTGACCGACCAGATGGGCGAGACCTCGCCCGAGATGGCGGAGGAGATGGGCCTCACCTCGGCCGAGCTCGCCTTCTTGAGCGATCGCCGCCAGGCCTTCGAGAACCTTTCCGACCGCACCGGCCTGCCCGCCTTCAAGGCGCTGGCCACCACGCTGCTGCAGGCCGAGCGCTACGGCACGCCGATCGCCAACGGCCTGCGCGTGCTGGCGCAGGAAAACCGCGAGGCGCGCATGTCGATCGCCGAGCGCAAGGCGGCCGCCCTGCCCGCGCAGCTGACCGTGCCGATGATCATCTTCTTCCTGCCGGTGCTGTTCATCGTCGTGGTCGGCCCGGCGGCAATCCAGGTCATCGCGCTGTTCAACCGCTGAGCTGCGTCTGGCCATCCCCGCCGGCCGGGCTCAATGGCAGGCTCAGGGTCGCCCGCAGGCCACCGCCGGCCAGGTTCTCCAGGACAATCTCGCCGCCATGGGCGCGCAGCACGTTGCGCGCGATGGCGAGGCCAAGGCCGGAACCGCCGGCCTCGCTGGAGCGCGCCCGGTCCAGCCGGTAGAACGGCTCGAACACGCGCTCGAGCTCGGCGTCCGGAATGCCCGGCCCGGCATCGCTGACGGCGATCTCCGCGCCGGCGCTGCCCAGGCGCAGCGAGACCTCCGCCCGCCCGCCATATTTGATGGCGTTCTCCACCACGTTGCGCACGGCCCGCGACAGCGCCAGGGGGGCCGCCACCAGCTCCAGGTAGTCCGGCCCTAGATAGCGCGCGCGCTCGCCGCCATCGGAATCATCGCCGCCGCATTCGTCGCAGATCGCCTGCACCAGCGACGCGAGGTCCAGCCGCAGCCGTTTCTCCGCCGCCACGTCGTCGCGGGCGAAATCGAGCGTCGCCGCGACCATCCGATCCATCAGCGCCAGGTCGGCCAGCATGCGGGTGCGATCCTCCCCCGCCGGCAGGGCCTCGGCGCGCAGCCGGAGGCGCGAGATCGGCGTCATCAGATCGTGCGAGATCGCCGCCAGCATGCTGGTGCGGTCATCGACGAAGCGCCGCAGCCGCGCCTGCATCAGGTTGAAGCCGCGCAGGACGGCGCGCACCTCCGCCGGGCCGGCCTCGGCCAGCGGCGCCGCGCCGATGTCGCGGCCGAAGCGCTCCGTCGCCGCGGCGAAGCGGCCGAGCGACCCGGAAACCCGCCGCGCCACCAAGATCGAGACCAGCAGGATCGAGAGTGCCGCCCCGATCCAGGGGATCGGTATGAACAGCGGCCGCTGCGGCAGCAATTCGCCCGCCGTCGACCCGGCCCGCAGCCAGCCGCCATCGCGCAGGCGGAGCCACAGCGTCACCGGCAGGTTGCCGGCGGGCCGGCTCCACGGCAGCGGCGGCCCCAGGTCGCGCGGCGACATTGGCGCTTCGATCATCACCTGGTCGATGCTGGCCTGCAAATCGTTGAGCAGCCGGTCGCGCAGCGGAAAGAATCCGGGCAGGTCCACCACCAGGTCGCGCGGCTGGAATTGCGCCGCGAAGCTGATCGCCAGGTCCGGGGCGCTCAGCCGGGCGGCGACCGCCGCCCGCCCGGATGGCGGTGCCGCCTGCAATGCCGCGGCCGCCGCCTGCAAGCGGCCGGCGATGGCCGCGGGATCGCCGAGCCGGTCGAGCAGCGGCCGGCCGCTGACGAAAAAGACGAACGCGACTGCCTGGGCCAGCAGCATGACCACGATCAGGACCAGGGCGACGCGCACGACGATGCGGTCCAGCCCCAGCCAATGAATTTCACGGCGGACCCGCCGCGCCGGCCGGTCCGGGTTCAGCGGCTGCGCCGCGGCGGCTTCAGGCGCCAAGGGTGACCTGCGGCGCGAACAGATAGCCGCCGCCGCGCACCGTCTTGATGATGCTCGGCGCCTTCGGATTGTCCTCGACCTTGCGGCGGATCCGGCTGACCAGGATGTCGATGCTGCGGTCCATGCCGTCGCTGCCGCGCTGCCGGGTCAGCTCCACCAGGTGGTCGCGGGTCAGCACCATCTGCGGATGCTCGAGCAGCGCCATCAGCAGGTCGAATTCGCCCGAGGTCAACGAGATGAGCACGCCGGTCGGCGAGGTGACCTCGCGCCGGGCCGCGTCGACGCGCCAGCCCTCGAAGCCATAGACCCGGCGCGCGCCGGTCCGGCGCGCCTGCGCCGCCGGTGCCGCCCGGGCGCCGGAGCGACGCAGCACGGCGCGGATGCGGGCCAGCAACTCCTGGGAGTCGAACGGCTTCGCCACATAGTCATCCGCCCCCATGTCGAGGCCGGCGACCTTGTGCGGCCCGCGCCCCAGCGCGGTCAGGATGATGATCGGCAGGTCGGATCCGGCACGCACCTGGCGGCACAGGGCCAGCCCGTCCTCGTCGGGCAACATGATGTCGAGCAGGACCAGGTCGGGTTCGCCGGCCTCAAGCAGGCGCAGCATGGCCGCGGCGTCGGGCGCCAGCGAGACCCGGAAGCCGTTCTCCTGCAGCAGCTTCGACACCAGGAAGCGATGGTCCCGGTCGTCGTCGACGATGAGCAGGTGGGGCGCTTGCGCCGGCGGCGGCGGCATCTCGGCAAGATGAAGGGTCACGGTGTTCCAGAACCTGGATGTCGGATGGCGTTGGGCGAACCTGTTGAAGCAATTTCGGTGCCGCCGCAATAGGGCGCGACGGCGCGCCGCGAAAACAGGGCCCTGCGAAGACCTGGCGGGGGCCAGGACGATCAGCGCGTCCGCCGATCGTCCCCCAGTTTGCCCGCTACGCCGTGGCGCTCAGGCCCTGGACCTGGCCCGACTGGGCCAGCTTGGCGAAGTTCGCCAGCAGGGTGGCCAGGTCCGACTTGCTCACCGAGCTGTCGCCGGAGCTGGCCAGCAGCGACAGGAACGGGTTCTCCGTCTCGTCGCTGTCGGCGCCGCTCCCCGCCGATGGCGGCGGTGGCGGCGGCGCGCCGGCCCCCTTGCCGCCCTGCGGGCCACCGGGACCGCCCGGACCGCCGGGCCCTTCGGCCTTGCGGCTTTCGAAGCCGGCCTTCAGCTCGTCGGCCGAAAGCGAACCGTCGGAATTGCTGTCGAACGAGGCGAACAGCTCCTTCAGCTTGCTTTCGCTGGGGCCCTTGCCGTCGGCGGGGGCACCGGCGATGAACTCGGCCTCGTCGACCCCGCCGCTCTGGTCGGTGTCGAGCTTGGCCAAGAGCTCATCGGCCGAAGGCGGGCCGCCGGCACCCCGGCCGCCGCGCGGACCCGCTTCCTGCTGCCCGATCAGCGCCGCCTTCACGGCGCTGCCGAGCTTCTGGAAGCCGGTCGACAGCTCGCTCTGGGTGAGCGAGCCGTCGCCGTCGCCGTCGAAGGCGGTGAAGGCGGCCTTGAGCTTGCTCTCGCTCAAGCCCGCGGCGCCGGAGTTGCTGCCGGAAGCACCCTGCAGGAACTCCGTCTCGTCGATGCCGCCGCTGGAATCGGCATCCAGCTGCGTGAACAGCTGCTGCCGCAACTGGCTCAGGGCGGCCGAACTCTGCCCCCCATAGCCAGCGGTGATCGTCGTCATGGTCGATCTCCTTGGTTGTGGATCGGACGGGGCGCCGCCGCCGGCGACGGCCGCTCCGCCCGCCGCACAGATCGCAGGAAATATGCCAAATATTATTGAATCATAAGGAAATAATGAGAAATGGCGCGGAGATATACTGAAACAAACGAGAAAAGATCAGATGTATTACTGTAATTATCTCAATCTTTTCAGCAGCCGCCGCGATCATCATGCGGCCGGGGGTCCAGCGCGGCAAGCCGGCAAACCATGTCGAATTGTTTCCATCGGCAGCGAAAGAAATCTTTCGACATCGGTGCCAGGCGCAAGCGGCGGCGGCGCCGGCCCGCGGGCAAGCAAAAACCCCGGCGTTTCCGCCGGGGTTGTGTCTCGCGCGCCTGGGCTGCCGCTTACGGCTGGGTCGCCAGGGACCGGTAGTAGGTAATATTGGCCTCCGCCATGGTCGGCGGCAGGTCCTTGCGGGCCAGCCGCTCGGCGCCGTCGGCGTCGCCCTTGAGGGCCATCAGCAGGGCCAGGTTCTGCCGCGTCTGGGCGCCCGCGTCGGGCTGGTCGGTGGCCTGCTGCATGACCGCGAGGGCGGCGTCCAGCTTGCCCTCCTGGGCCAGGGAAAGGGCCTTGTTGTTGAGCACGGTCGGGTTGTCCGGAACCAGGAACAGGGCGGCCTCGTACTGCTCCTGGGCCTGGGCATATTTACCTTCGTAGTCGTAGACCACGCCCAGGGCCGACAGGACCTCCCAATTCAAGGGCGCCGCCGTCTTGGCCCGCTCCAGGGTCGGCTTGGCCAGGTTGAGCTGGTCGGCCGCCAGATAGGCCTTGCCGAGCTCCAGCAGCATGATGGCGTCGTTGGAGGCCGAGGCGCCGTTGGAATTCAGCACCCCGATCGCCTGCTGCGGGTTGCCGGCGAAACGCAGGTTGCGGGCCAGCGACAGCATGATCGCCTTGTCTTCCGGGTGCTTGCTGCGCAACGAGGAATAATGTTGCGCCGCCTCGGCGTAGTTGCCGCTGTGCTCGGCCATCAACGCCGCCTGGCGGATGGTCGGCTCGACATCGGCGGTCTTGGCTTCCTTGGGGCTGGACCCGGTCGCGGCACAGCCGGTGGCGGCTATGCACAGAGCCACCGTCGCCAGCAGCTTGAATTTGGATCGCGCCATTTTACCCCCGCTCCTGCGGCTCCGGCCGCGTTAACCGAACGTTCAGGATGTTCTGTTGGACTAGCCTCACGTTCAGTCTCGCGGAACATAATAAACAATTGGTTTACACGAGGGGTCCCATGAGCACGCTTCGATCGACGTGGCCGATCCTGTTGGCCGCCACCCTGTCCCTGGGGGTCGCGCGCCTGTCGCATGCGGAAATCAATGTCGAATACAGCGGCGCCTATGTGTTGAAGCTGGACGACGCGGCCAGCGACGTGATCATCGCCAACCCGAAAGTGGCCGACGTCACGGTGCAGGCTCCCGACCGGCTGGTCATCATCGGCAAGCTGCCGGGCGTCACCCGCCTCATCGTGATGAGCAACAACGACATCGCGCTCGACACCCAGATCGTGGTCACCGCGAAGAACAAGAGCAACGAAGTCTCGGTCTTCCGTCCCGACGGCGCCAACATCACCGAGGCGCTGTTCGCCTGCGGCGATCGCTGCACCCAGGTTCCCGGCACCGGCCGCACCGCGACCGGCCAGGGCGGTGGCGGCGGTGGCGGCGGCGCGCCGGCTTCCGGCCAGACCGGCCCGATCCCGGCCGAGCCGACCGTCGACAACGTCCCGCCGGGCACGCCGGACAATCCGAGCTACTAGGCATCGCCGCGCACGCGGATCGCGCGATGAACGTCGCTTGAGCAGCGCCGGAAGTTGCGCGCGGCGATGGCTCCGGCTTCACGAAGTCGTGGCTTTCCTCTCGGTCCTGCGGCTCTATCCTTGGGACCGGGAACGTTCGCCTTCGGGAAAATCATGCTGCTGCATCGACGCAACGCTCTGCTGATCCTCGGCGCCGCCATCTTGTCCGCACCGCTGGCGCGCGCTGACGTCGCCGACATCGTGATCGGCGAAATCGAGAAGAGCATCATCCGCGACTACTACGCGCGCCACCTCCATGACTGGGAGGAGAGCGACGACGGGCGCGACTACAAGAAGCACAAGAACAAGCACAAGGACCTGCCGCCCGGCCTCGCCAAGCGCGGCACGCTGCCGCCGGGCCTGGCCATGCAGCTGCAGCGCAACGGCCAGTTGCCGCCGGGTCTGGAATATCGCGACCTGCCGGACGATCTGCTGACCCGCCTGCCCCGCCTCGACCCGGCCTATCGCTACGTCATCATCGACGACAAGGTCATGCTGGTGAAGCGCGCCACCAATCTCATCCTCGATATCCTCGAGGTCGCGGCGCTCGACATCCTGCACTGACCGCTAGCGCGCGCCGGACGCTTCCGCCGCCGCGCGGGCGCGCAGCTCGCGGCGGATGATCTTGCCGGTCGTGGTCATCGGCAGCTCGTCGATGAAGGCGACCTCGCGCGGATATTCGTGCGCCGCCAGGCGGTTCTTCACATGCGCCTGGATCTCGCGCGCCAGGGCCGCGCCGGGCACGAAGCCCGCCTTCAGCACCACATAGGCCTTCACGATCTCGGTGCGCTCGGGGTCAGGCTTGCCAACCACGCCGGCGAGGCGCACCGCAGGGTGGCCAAGCAGGCAATCCTCGATCTCGCCCGGCCCGATGCGGTAGCCGGCGGAGGTGATCACGTCGTCGTCGCGGCCGACGAAGGTGATCCAGCCGTCTTCGTCCATCCGCCCGGTATCGCCGGTCAGCAGCCAGTCGCCGGCGAACTTCGCCGCCGTCGCCGCCGGATTGTTCCAGTATTCCAGGAACATCACCGGGTCCGGCCGCAGCACCGCGATGTTGCCCTGTTCGCCGCGCTCGAGCTCCATGCCGGCCGCGTCGACCACGGCCAGGCGATGGCCCGGCACGGCGCGCCCCATGATGCCCGGCCGCGCCGGCATCAGCCGCGCGCAGGACGACACGATCATGTTGCATTCGGTCTGGCCGTAGAACTCGTTGATGGTGACGCCGAGGACGCGCCGGCCCCAGTCGATCAGCTCCGCGCCCAGCGTCTCGCCGCCGCTGGCGACCGAGCGCAGGTCCAAACGCCAGCGCTTCTCCGCCTCAGGCACCGCCCGCATCATCTTCAGCGCCGTCGGCGGCAGGAAGGCGTTACGCACGGCGAAGTCCTGCATCAGCTGGAACGCCGCCTCGCCGGTGAATTTCTGGAACCGCCGTGCCACCACCGGCACGCCGTGATGCAGCGCCGGCAGCAGCACGTCGAGCAGCCCGCCGATCCAGGCCCAGTCCGCCGGGGTCCAGATGCGGTCCCCCGGTTGCGGCAGCAGGTCATGGCTCATCTCCACGCCCGGGAGGTGCCCCAGCAGCACGCGATGGGCATGCAGCGCGCCCTTCGGCTGGCCCGTGGTGCCGGAGGTGTAGATGATCAGCGCCGGATCCTCCGCTTGCGTCGGCGCCGCGGCGAAGTCCGCCGGCTGCCCTTCCAGCTCGCGCGCCAGGTCGAGCGCACCCGCGGCGGGGCCGTCGATGGCAAGGATATGGCGCAGCTCCGGCAGCGCGGCGCGGATGCCGGCCAGCTTCGCCACGCCATCGCCGTTGGTCAGCACCGCCTTGGCGCCCGAATTCGCCAGCCGGTATTGCAGCGCCTCCGGCCCGAACAGGCCGAACAGCGGCACGGCGATGGCGCCGAGCTTGTAGATGGCGATGTGGCCGATGGCGGTCTCCGGCGCCTGGGGCAGCAGCACCGCGACCCGGTCGCCGCGCATGACGCCCAGTTCCGCCAGCAAGTGCGCCAGCCGGTTCGACTGCGCCTGCAAGGTGCCATAGGTGTATTCGACGGCGCCGTCTTCGGCGGCCTGGATCAACGCGACACGATCAGGGGCGCAGTCAGCCCAGCGGTCGCAGACATCGACGCCGATGTTGTAAGCCGCCGGCACGTCCCAGCGGAACGTGCCGCGCAGCGAGTCATAAGTCGCGGCCGGCCTCAGCATCTCCGCAATCGCTCCCGCCCAACTCACATTGGACTTTCATAATGCCGCGAGAGCTATTCAATCTATAGCATTCTTCCGGGTGATCCGCCGGCGCCTGGATTCGTATCAAGAGGCGAGCCAAGGAACCGATCATGCGCCGCAGCCAGCTGGACCAAGACCACAATGCGCCTCGCTTCTGGCTGCCCTTCGCAGGGTTCCTGTTGCTGTGCTTCGCCGTCGCCGGCATCGGCGGGGCGGTCACCGCGAGTTCCGTGAACGGCTGGTACCAGACCCTGAACAAGCCCAGCTTCAATCCGCCCGACTGGATCTTCGGGCCGGTCTGGACCACGCTCTTTGTCCTGATGGCGTTGGCTGCGGCCCTGGTCTGGCGCCGCGGGCGGATGCCGGGCCGAGGCGCCGCGCTCGGATGGTTTCTGGCCCAGCTTGCCCTCAATCTCGCCTGGAGTTGTCTGTTCTTCGGCCTGCAGGCGATCGGAGGCGCCTTTGTCTGCCTGATCCTGCTGTGGGCGGCCATCGCCGGGACACTCGCCGGTTTCCATCGCATCGATCGCTGGGCGGGCCTGCTGCTCGTTCCCTACCTGGCCTGGGTTTCCTTCGCCGGGCTGCTCAACTTCGTCATCTGGCGGCTGAACTGAATCGGCTTATGATGCGCCCTCGAATCATCGCGCGGGGGCCGCATGCAGCATCGAATGAATTCCCTGGGGCAGCCGATCGGCGACCCCGTCCCGCAGTGGAAGCCGGTGGCGCCGCCGCCGCGAACCCCGATCGATGGCCGCTATAGCCGGATCGAGCCGATCGACCCCGAGCGCCACGCCGCCCAGCTCTTCGAGGCGATCTCCGACGACCAGGACGGCCGGACCTGGACCTACATGGGCTACGGCCCTTTCGCCACCCTGCCGGAATACCGCGCCTGGATGAAGGCGACCTGCCTGGGTGACGACCCGCTGTTCCACACCATCGTCGACAGATCGACCGGCCAGGCGGTCGGCGTCGCCAGCTATCTCCGCATCGACCCGAAATTCGGCGTCATCGAGACCGGCCACATCCATTACTCCCCGCGCCTGCAACGCACCCGCGCGGCGACCGAGGCGATGTTCCTGCTGATGCGCCGGGTGTTCGAGGAGCTGGGCTACCGCCGCTACGAATGGAAGTGCGATTCGCTCAACGAGCCGTCGCGCCGCGCCGCCAGGCGCTTCGGCTTTTCCTTCGAGGGCATCTTCCGCCAGGCCACGATCTACAAGGGCCGCAACCGCGACACCGCCTGGTTCGCCATCATCGACAAGGAATGGCCGGCGCTGAAGGCGGCCTACGAGGCTTGGCTCGACCCCGCCAATTTTGCCGCCGACGGCACCCAGAAACAGGCGCTGGGCGACCTGACGGCGAAGGCGTTGGAGGCGAGCGCCAAACCCTAGAAGCCCATCCGCGTCGCGCGCAGGTTCTTCGCCTCCACTTCCTGCGCCAGCAGCCGTACCAGGTCCAGTTCGCCGCTGCCGGCGGCCAGCAGGCGGCGTTTCTTCGCCACAACCGCAAAATCACCCGGCGTCAGGTGCTGGAGCGCCTCGATCCGCGCGGGAGGATCGGCATCGAAGAACTGCCGGTAGGCCGCCTTGGCCTGCGGCGCGGTCATGTAGTCGAATTTCACCTTGAAGGTGAACCGCCGGAGCGCCGCCGGGTCGATCCGGTCCAGGTGGTTGGTGGTGCAGGCGAAGGGCAATGGATGGTTCTCCATCTGCACCAGCAGCTCGTTCACCATCGACACCTCCCAGGACCGGGTGGCGCCCTCGCGGCTCCACAGGAACCCGTCGACCTCGTCGATGATCAGGAAGGCTCCGTCATCCCGTGCCATCTCGAACGCCTCGGCCAGGTTGCGCTCCGTCTCGCCGATCCATTTCGACAGCAGGTCGGAGCCGCGCTTGACCATCGGTTCCAGCCCCATGGCCACTGCCAGCTCGCGCGCGAAGGCGCTCTTGCCGGTGCCCGGAGGGCCGTAGAAGCAGAGCGCGTGGTCGCGCGGTGCGCCCGGCGCGGCGAGTGCTGCCTGCAACCGGCTGAGATCGAGATCGGCATTGGCCAGATCGGGCGTGAAGCTGCCGCCCGGTGCCGCCGCCGCATTGGCAGTGCCGCTCGCCTTGGCGAGGCGACCGATTACAAAGTCGAGCTCCTCGGCCCCTCCGCCGGCCAGACTCACCGCGCCGACCGCGCCGGTCATCAGCGCGGGCGACACGGCATGCTGCCGCGCCAGCCGCTCCGCCTGGCCGGGCGCCAGCTCAAGCCCTTCGCGGGCGGCGAAGCCGGTCCAAAGCCGCTTGCGTGCGGTCGCCGCCATCGGCTTCATCTCGAAGGCGAACGTCATGCGTCGCAGGAAGGCCGGATCGAAGCAGCCGATATCGTTTGCCGTCCACAACACCGGAACCTGGTTGTTCTCCAGCAGCCGGTTGAGGAATACCTTGGATACGCCGCGCCGCATCCGGTCCCACAGCACGTCCTCCATCTCGTCGAACAGCAGCAGCGACGTTCCGCGCCCGCCGGCGAGCTGATCGCCGAGGCGCAAGGCGTCCAGGCGCTCCCAGCGCGACGGCTCGCCACCCTCGTCATCGGCCTCGCCGACGGAAAACAGGTCGCAGCCCAGTTCCCGCGCAAGTACCTTGCAGAACTCGGTCTTGCCGGTGCCCGGCACGCCGTGGATCAGGATGTTGACGCCCCTGCGACGGTCGCGCAGCGCGCCGCGCAAAAGGCGCAGCAGGAAATCGCGCTCCCGCGCCACATGATCGTAGTCCGCCGCGGTCAAATGCGGCACCAGCGGCGCGCCAATCAGCCGACGTTCCATATCGGCCAAGGTGGCAGACGGCGGCTGCAAGGCGCGCACCAGGCGCTCGGGCACGTAATAGGCGAAGCTGCCGCTCGCATTGTTGGCGACGCCGACGATGCCGAGGCGCTGCAGCGGCCCGCGGCGCAACCGTGCCCAGATTTCCGCCGCACCGGCATCCAGGCACATCGCCGCCAGCCCCTGCGTGTCCACGCTGCGGGTACCGATGATGCGCGTGCACAGCGCGCCGAAGGAGCTGTCGGAATCCGTATAGTAGACGAAACGGAAGATCGCCCGCTCCAGTTCGTCCAGGCCCACCGCCGCGGCGAACAGGTCGATGTTGGCGCTGACCAGGTCCGGCTCACGCGACGGCTCCCGCACCGCCTGCTCCACCTGCGCGCACAGCTCCACCCAAACCGCGCGCGACATCGGCTTGTCGAAGTCCGGATCGTCGGGAGTCTTGCCTTCGCCCGCCGCGCGTTGCATTGCGGCGGCGAAATCCACGCCGACCAATCCCTGGTGATCGTGCAGCCATTGCGCGACGACCTTCCCCGGCGGTGAGGCCGGGGCGAAGCTGCGCACCATCGCCAGCACATAGGCGGCCATCGCCGCCTGTGACATGCTCATCATGACACAGTCGCTCTCTCTCGCATCGAGACGTGAGTCGTCCCCGTGCTGCGCACGCACGCGCAGCACAAAGCTCAACCCGGTTCAGTCGAATGCCGGCCGGCCCTGGGCGCCGGCCATGCCGCTAGCGCGGCTGGAGAGCGATCCAGGAACGAGCCGGCTGGTTTAGCGAACGCATCGGTCCACTCCTCAGCCAGTCGATGCCGCGCAAGGGCGGCGAAGGGCGCGGTTGATAACAGAAGTGCAGACGCGAATCAATCCCCCTCGCAACCGGAAGGGGAATTGATCCACGTCATGGTAAAGGCAATTTCAGCTCTTGATGAACGCCAGCAAATCGGCGTTGAGCTGGTCCTTGTGCGTGTCGGTGATGCCGTGCGGCGCGCCGGGATAGACCTTCAGCGTCGCGCCCTTCACCAGCTTCGCCGAGGAGCGTCCGGCGGCATCGATCGGCACGATCTGGTCGTCGTCGCCATGGATGATCAGGGTCGGCACATCGAACTTCTTCAGATCCTCGGTGAAGTCGGTCTCGGAGAACGCCTTGATGCTGTCGAAGGTGTTCTTGTGGCCGCCGGTCATGCTCTGCAGCCAGAAGGAATCGATCATGCCCTGCGACGCCTTGGCGCCCGGCCGGTTGAAACCAAAGAACGGGCCGGAGGCGATGTCGATGTAGAGCTGCGAGCGGTCCTTGAGGCTGCCGGCGCGGATGCCGTCGAACACCTCGATCGGCAGGCCGATGGGGTTGGCCGCGGTCTTCAGCATCAGCGGTGGTACCGCGGAGACCAGGACCGCCTGCTTCAGCCGTTTCGTGCCGTGGCGGCCGATATAGCGGGCGACCTCGCCGCCGCCGGTGGAAAAGCCGATCAGCGTCGCGTCCTTGATGTCGAGATGGTCGAGCAGCTGCGCCAGATCGTCGGCGTAATGGTCCATGTCGTTGCCGTCCCAGGGCTGGCTGGAGCGGCCGTGGCCGCGCCGGTCATGGCCGATGGCCCGGAAGCCGTTATCGGCCACGTGGAACATCTGCGCCTCCCAGCTGTCGGAGGTCAGCGGCCAGCCGTGGCAGAACACGATGGGTCGGCCCCTGCCCCAGTCCTTGTAATAGATCTCGACCCCGTCCTTGGTGGTGATGGTGGCCATGCAGCGCTCCTGTCTTCTGTCGGATGGGCCTGATCTGTAGCCGATCTTCATGACAGCCGCGCCGCGCCGCAAGGCTCCATCGCCCGCCGCGCGTCGATGACCTTAGAGTCTTCGGGGACTAGGCGAGCTCGGCGATGACCTGGTCGACGGTGCGCTGGCGGCAATAGCCCTTGATGGTGCGCAGCGAATTGTCGTGCCGCTCCTGGCTGTAGGTCAGGCACGCATCGGTCACCTGGGTCACCAGGTAGCCTAGGTCGCAGGCATCGCGCACCGCCGATTCCACGCACTGGTCGGTGAGGATGCCGCTCATCACAACTTGCCGGACGCCTAGATTGCGCAGGATGTAGTCTATATGCGTCGAGACAAAGACGCTGGACGAGGTCTTGGGCAGGCAGATCTCGTCCTCGCCCGGCTTCAACTCGTCGATGGTCTGGCCGTCCCAGGACCCCTTGGGCACGTTGAAGCCGGTGATCTTGTAGTCGAGCGAGCGGTCGCGGCCGTCCTTGGTCAGGCTCTCGATGGTGGTGTACATGACCTCGACCCCGGCCTTGCGGAACGCCGCCTGGAGGCGCTGCATGTTGGGGATGACGCGCCCGTGCAGTTCGCGCATGAACCAGCCGTATCTGGCCTGGAACTCCGGTTCGGGCAGGTCCTTGAACTCGGCCCCGTCGCGCCGGGCGCAGAAATTCTGCACGTCGATGAACAGCAGCGCGCTCTCGCGCTTCACCAGGGGAATCTCACGGCTCATGGTCTGCGACATGCTTGGTCTCAGCTCTTCTGGTGCGGCACGTTGATCAGGCGGCGCGTACCCTGCGCCACGTCGTAGATGTGGAACGAGTTCATGTTGCGGCCATAGAGATGCAGGCTCACCGCCATCTCGCGGCTTTCCGGCACGCCGGTCATGTGGATGTGGTCGGGGTTGGGCACGAAGCTGGTGACCGACTTCTCCTTGAGCAGGACCACCCCGCCGCGCTTCAGGTGGATGTCGTGATCGGCGGTGATCGCGCCTTCCGACATGTAGCTGCGCTCCTCGAGCGCCCCCTGCAGGATTCCGACCACGCCCCAGCTTCCGTGATCGTGGACCGGCGTCCACTGCCCCGGCAGCCACACCAGGGCGAACAGCGACATCCTCTCGTCCTCGGCCACGTAGATGGCATTGCGCGCATAATGCGCGGGGTCGGACCGGAAATGCTCCGGCTTCAGGAAGGACTTGTCGCCCTCGAGCAGCCGCTCCATCAGCGGCAGGGCCGCCACCACGCAATCCGCCGCCGCGACATTGGCCGCGGCCGCGGCCTCGCAATCGGCGATGAATCGGTCGATTCCGTATCCGGTCATGAAACGGCCGCTCCCTCGACGGCATGGCCCATTGGCGGGCGCCGGCGGAGTTTCCTCAGGGCCGGCCCCGCTGGCAAGGCCAAACTGCCGCCCGCGGCTCAACCCAGCGGATAGATACGGCGGGAATTCCCGCTGGCGATCAGGCCGACGATCTCGTCGGCGTCCTTCACGCTGCAGAAATCCTCGGCGATCCAGCGATCGAGGCGCCGCTTGATGCCGCGGCGGAACAGCAACTGGCCCAGGTAGTAGAGCTCGGAAAGGCCGAAGGCGTCGGAGGAATAGAGCTGCTTGGAGAATTTCCCCATCTCCAGCGCCTCGCCCAGGATGTCGGCCGACATGGCGCCTGTGTAGTTCAGCACCGCGCCGACGTCGTAGTAGACGTTCTGGAAGATCTCCGACAGCCACGCCGCCTCGCGCTGGAAGGGATAGCAATGCAGCAGCGTGATGGCGACCTGCCATTTCTCCATCGCGGCGATGAAGTCGGTGAAATGCGTCGGGTCGCAGGCATGCATGTAGATGTCCGGGTCGCCGAATCCGACATGCACCTGCAGCGGCAGCTTGCGCGCCCGGCAGATCTCGCCGCCGATCCACAAGCCGTGGCGGATGATGGTGGCATCCTCCAGGCGCCAGCGCTTGCTCTCCGCCGCCTTGGCGAACCAGGCGCCGGCCGCCTTCACCACGTCGGCCTTGTCCGGCGCGGTCTGGTCGATGGCGAAGGTGACGCGGTAGGCGACGATGGTCTTGAGGCCCACGGCGCCGGCCGCGCGCTTGTCCAGCTCGGCGGCGAAGGCGCCGGGAAAATCCGTCGCGGAAACGCCGCTCTTCGCCACCTCCTCCGCCACCGCCTCGATGCGCACCACCTCATGCGCCGGGCGGCCGGCGACCTTCGCCATCTCCTGCCAGGTCATGATGGCGTTGGAGCGGTGGCCGGTGTCGATCAGCAGGGAATCGAGGCCGCAGGAAGTGAGCAGCCGGCGATTGACCTCCGCCGCGCCCAGCGCCAGCCGGCGCTCGACATAGGCCTCGCCACTCGCCAGCGGCTCGAGGTCCAGCATCGGCGCGCAGAAGCGGCGGATCATCAGGCCGAGCGGTTTCTGGAACTCGCTGGTCCCCGGCGGCGGCGGCAGATAGCTCTCGCTGAACATCGCCTGGAACCCTTTCCAGTCGAGCTCGGCCGGCGAGACGCCGTGGCAGTGATGGTCGATCAGCGGCAGGTCGATCACGATGTCAGTAGGCATTGAGATAGCGCTCGCACATGTGTTCCGGGCTCTTGTCGGCGAACATGGAGATTTCCATGCGCTTGACCGCGGTATAGGCCTCGAAGAAGGTCGGCGACATCCAGCCGCGCGCCACCTTGTCCTCGGCCAGCGCGTCGAGCGCCTCGGCCAGCGAGGATGGCAGGGTGACGATGCCGAGCTTCGCCCGCTCCGCGTCGCTGAGCTCCGCCGGGTCGCGATCGACCGCCGGCGGCAGCGGCAGTTTCTCGCGGATGCCGGCAAGCCCGGCATTCACCAGCGCGCCGATCACCATGTAAGGGCTGGCGGTTCCATCGGGGATGCGGATCTCCAGGTTGAAGGCAGCGCCCTTGCGCGCCGGGTCGCGATCCGGCGACGGGCAGACGCGGATCGCCGCCTCGCGGTTCTGGATGCCGAAGGCGTTGTAGCCGCAGCTCCAGTGATGCGGCCCGAGGCGCAGATAGGACACCGGGCTCGGCGCCATCAGCGCGCAGAGCGCCCGCATGTGCCGCACCACGCCGGCGATGAAATGCTGCGCCACCTGGGACGTGCCACCCGTACCAGTCGGGTCGTAGGTGGCGTTGCGGCCATCCTTGTCCTGGAAGCTGAAATGCACATGGGCGCCGTTGCCGACCGCGTTCGGCATCGGCTTCGGCGTGAAGCTGGCGCGGAAGCCAAGGCGCCGCGCCGCCTCGCGGATCACCTCGCGGGTGATGATGGCGCGGTCGCCCGCCATCGGGCCGACGGCCGGCGCGCAGGCGACCTCGTATTGCAGGATGCCGTATTCCGGCTCGACGGTTTCCAGTTCCACCTTGGCCGTGTTCAGGGCCTTGGTCATGTCGCGGATGAATCCGGCGTTGATGCGCACCTGCTCCAGCGAGAACGGCACACACCATTTCGCCTCGCTGCCGGTCAGCAGGAACTCATGCTCGAACGCCGCCATGAAGCGCAGGCCGGTTTCCGCCTCCAGCGCGTCGAGCGCCTTCAGCATGAAGCCGCGGGCGCAGCATTCCCAGTTGCTGCCGTCGGGCATCTTGGAATCGCAGAGGAAGAAATGCAGCGGCGCCGCATCGGGCCAGATGTCGACGCGGGTCTCGGTGGAGCCGACCGGCGTCTGCCGCACCTCCAGCATCGGGCCCCAGGGATTGGGCGCGATGTCCTCGAAGGGCGTCAGCGCCTGTCCCGCCACTGCCCAGCCCAGGCCATAGGCCATGCGCTTGGAGATTTCCGCCGCCGGCACGCCGCGCACCCGCGTGATGCCGACCAGGTCGTTCCAGCCCAGATAGATCACTTCCCCTTCAGCCATGCCCAACCTTTCCCTTGGCCCGCCCGGCCCTGTTCCGCCCAACGGCGCCGCGGCCGTTGCCTTGATACTCGAAGCCGACGCGCAGTTTCTCCAGGTCGCGCATCCGCGCGATCGCCCTGGGTCCCAGCGCCGTCAACGCCGCGCCGATCAGCGCCTCCGCCAGCGCGAAGCCCGGCACCATCGAATCATAGGCCGAGGGCGAAGTCACCTCGGCGATCAGCACGCGGTCGGCGAATTCGGCGATCGGCGATTCCCAGGGGTCGGTCAGCAGCAGTACGGTGGCCCCCCGTGCCTTGGCCGCCCGGGCGAAGCTCACGGAACTTGCCTGGTAGCGGCGGAAATCGCAGATCAGCAGCACGCTCCTCGGCCCGATCTCCAGCAGCTGCTCGTCGCGCGGCTGCGGTCCTTCCTGCACCAGATGCACGCCTGGGCGCATCTGAAACAGGTGCAGGTAGAGCATCTGCGCGATCATCTGGGTGAATCGCCCGCCCGCCAGATGGAGTGGCCGCCTGGCATCGCAGAGGGCGGCCACGAAGCCGGCGAACTCGGCCGGCGAGACGCGCTCGAAGCTGCGCCGCATGGCACCGGAGAACACCTCGAGCGCCCGCGCCAGCACGTCGCCCCGCTTGCCGCGCGGCGTCTGGGCATAGAGCGACAGCGGCGATGTGCCGCGCGCCTCCAGTTCGCGCTGCAGGGCGGCCTGGAACTCCGCATAGGACGCGAAGCCGAGCTTGGCGGTAAGGCGGATGACCGTCGGACCGCTGACCGCGGCGCGCACCGCCAGGCTGGCGACGGTGCCGAGACCTGCCAGCATGGCGCTGGAGAACAGGATGCGCGCGACCTTCCGTTCGGCCGGCGTCATTGCCGCCGCGATGGCGCGGATGCGATCCGCCACCGTGGCTCCGGCGCCCTGGACTGGACCTGGCTTTGCGCGCTTCGACATCCGCCCCGCTTGTGGCCCCATCCCGGCTTCGCTGTGCAGAAAATCCGGCCTGAACGACGTCGTAATAAATCACAGCAAAACGCAACGGACAATCCGATCTTGTAATGGACTATACGGAAGCACCCTGGCTATCCTGGCGCGAATCGCCGCAACCTGTGAGCCGCAGATCCCGAGAGCCCATGACCTTCAAGACCCACAGCATCGTTCAGGCGCACGGCGCCGCGCCGCTGGTCTTCGTCTGCGACCACGCCAGCAACCGCGTGCCGGCGGAGTTCGGCGATCTCGGCGTCCCGGCGCCGGAGATGCAGCGCCACATCGCCTGGGACATCGGCGCCGCCGGGGTCAGCACGATCCTGGCCGCGCGCTTCGATGCCCCGGCGGTGCTGGCCGAGGTGTCGCGCCTGGTCATCGATTGCAACCGCAACTGGGGCGATCCCGGCCTGATCCTGGAAGAGAGCGACGGCACCGCGATACCCGCGAACCGCGGTCTCGACGCGGCGGCGCGGCGGCGGCGCTGGGACGCCTATCACCAGCCCTATCATGCCGCCGTCGCCGGGATCATCGAGGGCAAGCTGGCGGCCGGGCAGCGCCCCGCCATCATCGCCATCCATTCGATGACGCCGGCGATGCATGGCGTGATGCGGCCCTGGCAGATCGCCATGTGCGCGCACACCGAGCGCGCCCTCAACGACCGCGTGCTCGCCGCCCTGCGCCGCAATGCCGGGATCATGGTCGGCGACAACGAGCCCTACAACCTCGATCCGCGCGAGGACTATTCCATCCCCCGCCACGCCATGCAGCGCGGCCTGCCGCACCTGCAGGTCGAGTTCCGCCAGGACGAGATCGATTCGCCGGCCGGCCAGGCGCGCTGGGCGGCAATTTTCGGCGATGCCCTGGCCAGAGCCCTTGCGGATTGATCCAGCGCCCAGCCGTGTGGCCTAGCTCAGCTTCAGGACATTATTGAGCTTCGCCACCCAGGCGCGGATGCGCGCCTTGTTCACCCCCATGTCGCCCTCGCCGTAGATCGAGCGGCTGTAGATGGCGAGCGTCGTGCGCTTGTCGTCCAGCGGGATGAAGCGGATGGTGATGAGGTCGGGGAAGCGCAGCAGCCGCGAGCGCTGCACATAGTCGATCTGGGTTCCATCCGCGTCGCGGCGCAGCTCGGTGACGCGCGGCTCGGCCTGCAGCATCGCCTCCCAGGCGCTGCGCACCTCGGCGACGCTCGCCGCATAGACCGGCGGCAGATCGTCGATATAGGCCGGGCACAGATTGTTCGGGCAGGTCAGGTACTGGTTCGGCGTGTCGGCGCGCTGGAAACTGGCGAAGTCGATGACCGGGACCTTGTCCACGGAGAAGATGCGCTCCAGCATGTGACCTTCCCAGATCAGCGCCGCGCCCGCCAGAACCACGACGATCGCGGCGATCACCGCCCCCTTGACCCACGTCATGACGCTTCCCCCTGATCGGGCCGCCGACGAATTTCAACTGCAATCAGATGAGCCCGTTGCGGCGCTCCAGCTCGCGATATAATCCGCTGTGGTCGATCTCGCCGTCGCCATGGGCGACCATGTCCTCGTAAAGCTGCCGCACCAGCTGCGAGACTGGCAAGTCCAGCCCGGCGCGGCGCGCGGTGTCTATCGCGGTGCGGCAATCCTTCAACTGGTGCTTGGCCGGCCCGCCCGGCTTGAAATCGCCCTTCAGGATCCGCTCGCCGTGCATCCGCAGGATGGTGGAATCGGCGAAGCCGCCGACGATCGCCTGGCGCACCGCCGCCGGATCGGCGCCGCCGCGCTTGGCCAGCAGCAGCGCTTCCGAGACGGTGGCGATGGTGTTGGCGACGATCATCTGGTTGCACAGCTTGGCGAGCGAGCCCATGCCGGCCGGCCCGACATGCGTCACCCGCCCCATGATGTCGAACAGCGGCTTCATCCGCGCCACCGCCGCGGCGTCGCCGCCGGCCATGATCGCGAGCGTGCCGTCGCGGGCGCCCGCCTCGCCGCCGGAGACCGGCGCGTCGATGTAGTGCCGGCCCAGCGCTGCGCAGGCCTTGGCCTGGGACTGCGCGACATCGACCGGGATCGAGGCCATGACCACGACGACGGCGCCCGGCGCCAGCGCG
This sequence comes from Dongiaceae bacterium, assembly GCA_044226685.1. Classification (GTDB taxonomy): domain Bacteria; phylum Pseudomonadota; class Alphaproteobacteria; order Dongiales; family Dongiaceae; genus Dongia_A. The sequence goes on along the minus strand of JBGAGP010000005.1, from coordinate 47,715 downwards.
GCGACCGCGCCCTGCTTGAGCAGCACGTCGTCGCAAGTCGGCCCGTCGGACAGCATGCAGACCAGGAATTCCGCGCCACCCGCCGCTGCCGCCGGCGTATCGGCGATGTCGGCGCCGAAGCCGGCCAGCCGCTCGGCCTTGTCGCGCGAGCGGTTCCAGGCCGTCACCTTGTGGCCGGCCTGGGCCAGCCGGCGCGCCATCTGCACGCCCATGATGCCGGTGCCGAGAAAGGCGATGTCCGCCATGTTTCCCCCTTTAGCTGGCGGCCGGCGCGACGCCGAGCGCCTGCATCCATTTGAGGCCGGACGGCGTGTCGGCGCGCGGCATATACTCCGCCCCGACGATGCCGTCATAGCCGATACGATCCAGCGCGTCGAACACGGCGCGGTAGTTGATCTCGCCCTCGTCCGGCTCGGCGCGCGAGGGCACCGCGGCGATCTGCACGTGGCCGATGATGGGCAGCAGCTTTTCCAGCTTCATGATGATGTCGCCTTCCAGGATCTGCAGATGGAAGACGTCGAACATCAGCCGCACGTTGTGGCGGTCGACCTCGCCGATGATGTCGGAGGCCTGGCGCGTCGAGGTGAGGAAATAGCCCGGCGCCGAGCGCTGGTTCAGCGGCTCGATCACCAGAGTGACGCCCTTGTCCTTCGCCTTGTCGGCGGCGAGGCGCAGGTTGTCGACGAAGGCGCGATGCGAGCTTGCCGTCACCGGCACCTTGCCCGCCATGCAATGGATGCGCGTGCCGCCCAGCGCGCTGATGTAGTGCAATGCCTGGTCGAAGGCGGCCTGGAAGTCGGCTTCGCGCCCCGGCACCGCGCCGAGGCCGAAATCGCCCTCGCGATTGCCGAGCGACGTATTCACCATGATCAGCTTTTGTCCGGCGCGGGCCAGATGATCGCGCAGCACTTCGACCGGATGCTCGTACGGCCAATGGCATTCGATCAGCTTGAACCCCGCCGCGGCCGACGCGGCGAAGCGGTCCAGGAACGGCAGTTCCTTGTAGAGGAACGAGATGTTGGCGCCGAGGCGGAGCATGACCCTGCTTACCGCCTTGGACCCGGTTTGGCTAGGCCGTGTCCCCTTCGACCGCCAGCAGCAGCTTGCGCAGGATGGCGGACAGCTCTTCCCGTTCCTCCGCCGACAGCGCCGCGTTCATGGCCTGATGATGCGCCGTCTGCTGGTGCAGGGCCTGGCCGACCGCCGACCGGCCCTTCTCGGTGATGGTGATGCGGCGGGCACGCCGGTCTTCACTGTCGACCTGGCGCCGGATCAGCCCGCGCGCCTCCAGCTGGTCCAGCACCGGGGTCATGCCGCCGGAGGTGAGCACGATGGCCCGCGCCAGGTCCGACGCCGTCATGGGAGCCAGGTCGCGACCCCGCAATTCGGCCAGCACCTGGAACTGGGCCGGGGTGAGACCGGCCTCGGCGCAGAAGCCGGCCTGCCGCCGCTCGAGCAAGGCGGCCAGGCGCCTCAGCCGGGCCAGATGGGGGGCGGTTTCGGGAAGGCCGCGCCCACCCTGCTGCCGTACCGCCAGGGTCCGATCGATGAAGTCCTGAGCAATTTCAGAGAGTTCCACAAAAACCTCGTTCCCGAGCCAGATTCGATCCTATTATCTTTGTAGAATAATATCAGATAGCAAGATATATCGCAATCCGCCGGCAGCCCGCGCGACCTGGCACCCATGCTGCCAGCCGCCCTCGCCATTCGCGCGCCATTCGGCAACGATGGCGCGATGGAGGCCATCGCGGTCCTGGATATCGGCAAGACCCACGCGAAGCTCGCCTTGGTGGCGGGCGGGCGGGTGCTCGACCTGCGCCGCACCCATGTGGACGAGGCCCCCGCCCCGCCCTACCTGCACTTGCCGACGGAGGCGATCTGGCGCTGGGCGCTGGGTGAGCTCTCGGCGCTGGGGAAGATCGCGCGGATCACCGACATCGTGCCCGTGGCGCATGGCGCCAGCGTGGCGGTGATCGACGACCAGGGGCTGGTGCTGCCGATGCTCGACTACCAGCAGGAGATCGGCGACTACGATTCCGCCTATGAGCCGCTGGCGCGCGATTTCGCCGCGACGCTCTCTCCGCGCCTGCCCTGCGGCCACAACCCCGGCCGCCAGCTGTTCTGGCTGCAGCGCCGCTTTCCAGAGGACTTCGCCCGCGCCACCGCCATCCTCGGCTATGCGCAATACTGGGCCTGGCGGCTCAGCGGCGTGGCGGCGAGCGAGGTGACCGCGCTCGGCAATCATTCCGACCTGTGGCGGCCGCGCGCGGCGGATTTCGCGGCGCTGGTCGACCGCGCCGGCTGGCGGCCGCTGTTTCCGCCGCTGCGCAAGGCGGGCGACGTCCTCGGCGCGATCCGCCCGGAGCTCGCCGCCGCAACCGGCCTGCCCACGGATTGCCGCATCCGCGCCGGCATCCACGACAGCAACGCCGCCTTCCTGCGCTGGCGGCTGCGGATGCGCGAGCCCTTCGCGGTGGTCTCCACCGGCACCTTCATCGTGCCGCTCGCCGCCGGCGGCGAGGTGCCGGCGCGCGGCGCAAGCCTTGATTGCCTCGGCAATGTCGACGCGCTGGGCAATCTGATCGCCGGGGCGCGCTTCGCCGGCGGCAAGGAATACGAGACGATCAAGGACGATGCCGTCGAGGAGCCCGGCTCGGCCGAGGAACGGCTTTCCGCACTGATCGCCAATCCGTGCTTTGCCCTGCCCGCCTTCTCCGGCCAGGGCGGCCCCTTCGCCGGCACGCGCGGCCGCTTCGTCGATCCGCAAGGCCACGACGCCATTCCCTGGCGCCGCGCCACGCTCGCCGCACTCTATTGCGCGCTGATGACCGACCTGATGCTGGACCTGATCAAGGCGCGTGGGGCGGTCCTGGTCGAAGGGCCGTTTGCCCAGAATGAGGTCTACATCGCCGCCCTCGCCGCCCTGCGTCCGGCAAGCCCCGTGCTGCCCAGCCACGAGACCAACGGCACCAGCCTGGGCGCCGCCATGCTGGTCGATCCCGACGCGCCGGTGGACATGCCCGTGGCGGTGGCGCCACCCGCCCTCGACCTCGCCCCCTATCGCGCCCGCTGGCGCACGCTCGCCGGGGCGATGGGGCTGTTCGAGACGGAGCGAGTGTTCTTCAACTAGAGCACGGCCTCGCAAAGCTCGTACGTTGCCTCGCTCTGCTCCTTCCCCCTCGCCGACGAATGTCGGCATGCGCCGACGGGAGGGGGGAAGGTTGGGATGGGGGTGACTTGCAACGCTCGGTTTCATGGTGCAGCGCGAGCCGATAGACCGGGGTCACCCCCACCTAGCTCCGCCCCCGGGTCGATAGAGCCCGGGGGTCACTGTGTTCGCTAAGCCTCCGCGTCCTCCCCCCTCAAGGGGGAGGAAAGATGGGGCATCCGGCGCGCGGACAAGTTTCGGCCGCCCCTTTTGCATCACCCGGCGTCCCTGTGCTTTAGTGCGGCGCGCGATAAGATACTTCAGGGACGGCGATGGCATATCTGCTCGGCATCGATGGCGGCACGGAGAGCATCCGCGCCATCGTCTTCGACCTTGAGGGCCGGCCGAAGGGCTCGAAGGCGGCGCCCTACAAGACCGATTTTCCCAAGCCGAGCTGGGCCGAGCAGAACCCGGAGGATTGGTGGCGCTGCCTGGGCGAGGCCGTGCGCGGCGCGCTGCAGGCCGCCGGCATCTCCGGCGACCAGGTCAGCGCGCTGGCCGCCGACACGACCTGCTGTTCCGTGGTCGCGCTGGATCAGAATGGCACGCCGCTGCGCCCGGCGATGATCTGGATGGATGTGCGTTCCGCCGAGGAAGCGGCCCTGGTCGCGGCCAGCGGCGATCCGGCGCTGCGGGTGAATGGCGGCGGCTCCGGGCCGGTCTCGGCCGAGTGGATGATCCCGAAATCGCTGTGGATGAAGCGGCATCAGCCGGAACTCTTCGCCCGCGCCGCCAGGATCGGCGAATACCAGGACTACATCAATCTGCGCCTGACCGGCCGCTGGGTCGCCTCGCTCGACAACATGGCGGTGCGCTGGCACTACCAGAGCCAGCATGGCGGCAAGCCCACTTCGCTGCTGCAGACGCTCGGCATCCCCGAGCTCGCGGAGAAGTGGCCGCAGGACATCGTGCGCCCCGGCGACGTGATCGACGGCCTCGCGAAGGACGCCGCCGCGCATCTCGGTCTCAAACCCGGCACGCCGGTGGTGCAAGGCGGCGCCGACGCTTTCATCGGCGTCATCGGCCTCGGCGTCACCGAGCCGGGGGAGATGGCGCTGATCACCGGGTCCTCGCACCTGCATCTGGGCGTTGCCGCCAAGCCGGTTCACGCAGCCGGCGTCTGGGGCACCTACATGGACGCGGTCTATCCCGGCAAGCCGATCATCGAGGGCGGCCAGACGTCGACCGGCTCGGTCATCGCCTGGTTCAAGCGTCATTTCGCCGAAGCCACCAGCTTCGACACGCTGAACGCGCAGGCGGCGCAGATCGAGCCGGGCTGCGAGGGCCTGGTGGTGCTCGACCATTTCCAGGGCAACCGCACGCCCTATACCGACGCCCTGTCGCGCGGCGCCATCACCGGCCTGACGCTGAAGCACACGCCGGCGCACATATACCGCGCCATCATCGAGGGCATCTGCCTCGGCACCAAGCTGATCGTGGAGAATTTCGGCGCCGCCTTCGAGGCCAAGCGGATCGTGGTCTCCGGCGGCGCCACCAATTCGCCGCTCTGGCTGCAGATCCACGCCGACACCATCGGCGCGCCGCTGGAGCTGACCGAGGTTCCCGACGCGCCGGCCCTCGGCTGCGCCATCCTCGCCGCTCATGGCGTCGGCCGCTTCAAGACCATCGAGGACGGCGCCAAGGCAATGGTGCGCACCTCCAAGGTGATCGAACCCAACCCGGCCGACGCAAAACGCTACGACGCCTTCTATCCGCAATACCGCGAGCTCTACGCCGCCCTGAAGAAAGTCCGCGAGACCACATGACAAACAACCAGCTCCTCCTCGCCCTCTACCGCGACATGCGGCGCATCCGTTCGCTGGAAGAGCGGGTCAGCGAGATGTTCGTGCGCTCGGAAACCGCCGGCTCGATGCTGCACCTCTCCATCGGCGAGGAATCCGTGGCGGGCGTGTGCCGCGCCATGGAGGCGAAGGACAGCTTCACCACCCACCACCGCGGCCATGGCATCTTCGTCGCCCGCGGCGCCGAGCCCGCGCGGATGCTGGCGGAGATCGCCGGCAAGGCCAATGGCTATTGCCGCGGCAAGGGCGGCTCCATGCACATCGCCGACATGGGCCTCGGCCATCTCGGCGCCAACGCCATCGTCGGCGGCGGCATCGCCCACGCGGTCGGCGCGGCCCTCGCCTACAAGCGCAAGAAGCAGAAGCGCGTCGCGGTCGCCTTCTACGGCGACGGCGCCATGCAGCAGGGCATCCTCTACGAGAGCATGAACCTCGCCGCCTTGTGGTCGCTGCCGGTCCTGTTCTGCTGCATCAACAACCAATACGGCATGGGCACGCGGGTCGACCGCGCCACCGCCAACCTCGCCTTCGACGAGCGCGCGCGGGCCTTCGGCCTGGCCGGCGAGATTGTCGACGGCACCGACATCGAGGCGGTGCACGAAACCGCCGAGCGCATGCTGGCCAATGCGCGCGACGGCAAGCCGGGCCTGCTGGTGCTCACCTGCTACCGCTTCTTCGGCCACGCCCGCATGGACAAGAGTCCCTATCGCGACAGCGCGGAGGAGGAACAGGGCCGCCAGCGCGATCCGCTGAAATTCGCCCGCGAGCGGCTGATCGCGCGAAAGGGCGCGACGGCGGTCAATCTCGATGCGCTCGACGCGGAGATCGCGACCGAGATGGACAACGCGCTCGAACAGGCCATCGCCGAGCATCTGCCGGACGTCTCCACCATGTTCGAGGATGTCTACGCCCCGGACCAGCCGAAGCCGGTGCCGTTGCGCGACCGGTTGAGCGCCATCCTGTCGGAGAATTCGCGATGAGCGCCGTGGAGAGCACCTACCGCGACGCGCTGCGCCAGGCGCTGATCGATGCCATGGAGCAGGACCCCGACATCGTCGTCATGGGCGAGGAAGTCGGCCTCTATGGCGGCGCCTATGGCGTGACCAAGGGCATGCTGGAAATGTTCGGCGCCGAACGCATCCTCGACACGCCGATCTCCGAGCCCGGCTTTGTCGGCGCCGCGGTGGGGGCGGCGATGAGCGGCCTCCGGCCGGTGGTCGAGCTCATGTATGTCGACTTCGTCGGCATGGTGATGGACCAGCTCGCCAACCAGGCGGCCAAGATCCGCTACATGTTCGGCGGCCAGATCGGCGTGCCGATGGTGCTGCGCAGCCAGGGCGGCACCGGCCGCTCGGCGGCGGCCCAGCACTCGCAGTCGCTCGAAGCCTGGATGGCGCATATTCCCGGCCTGCGCGTCGCCATGCCGGCCACCATCAACGACGCCTATCACCTGCTGCGCCACGCCCTCACCTTGCCCGACCCCGTCGTGTTCCTGGAGCACAAGGGCCTCTACACGCAGAAGGGCATGCTGGATGTCGGCAAGCCGGACGGCCCCTGGGGCAAGGCGCTGGTGCGCCGTCCCGGCAGCGACGTCACCATCGTCGCCTATTCGCGCATGGTGCAGGAGGCGCTGACCGCCGCCGACATGCTGGCGGCCGATGGCGTCGCCGCCGAGGTGATCGACCTGCGCACGCTGAACCCGCTGGACGATGCCACGCTGGCGCAATCGGTCCGCCGCACCCACCGCGCCATCGTGGTGAGCGAGGCGCACCAGACCGGCGGCTTCTCCGCCGAGCTTTCCGCGCGCATTCACGAGCTCTGCTTCGATCACCTGGAAGAGCCGGTGATGCGCGTCGCGGGCGAGGACATCCCGATCCCGGTCTCGCCCGCGCTGGAGCGCGGCGCGGTGCCGGACGCACAGCTGATCTACGAGACGGCGCTGTGGCAGGTGAAGCGCCAGGCGCCGAGCTGGGCGGAAGCCTGACATGGGCGTCGTCACCCTGCCCCTGCCGCGCCTCGGCGAGACCATGGAGGAAGGCCGCATCGTCGGCTGGCTGAAGCAGCCGGGCGACCGATTCAAGCGCGGCGAGATCCTGCTCGAGGTCGAGACCGACAAGACCGTGGTCGAGGTCCCCGCCCTGCAGGACGGCGTGATGGTCGAGCATCTCGCTTTCGAAACCCAGATGATCCCGGTCGACGGGCCCATCGCGCGCATCGAGGTGGCGGGTGGCAAGGTTGCGCCCGCGGCGCCCGCCGCCACCGCAAAAACCGCCGCTCCTGCTTCGCCCGCGCGCGCGGCACCGGCGCGCGGTTTGCCGCCGGAGACCGCCGGCATTCGCGCCAGCCCACGCGCCCGGCGCCTGGCGCGTGATCATGCCGTGCCGCTCGCGGGATTGGCCGGCACCGGCCGCGGCGGCCGCATCAGCGGCGAGGATGTCCTGGCGGCCATCGCCGGCGCCGCCGTGGCGCAGCCGATGCTGGTCAAGGAAACTGTTGTCGAGGTTGCCACCCGCGCCGGCACCCTGGTGGTCAAGGAATGGCCGGCACAAGGCCAACGGAAAGGCGATGCCTTCCTGATCCACGGGCTTTTTGCCGAAGCGGATTCGTTTTCCCTCCTCGCGCGGCGTCTGGCGAAGCAGGGTATCCGCGTTTTGGCGCTCGATCTGCCCGCCCACGGCGCCAGCGACGCGGTGGCGCGCAGTCTGGACGAGGCCGCCGAGCTCACCGCGATGGCGGTGCGCGCCAGCGCCTTCGGCCCGGTGAAGCTGGTCGGCCATTCGCTGGGCGCCATGATCGCCGCGCGCCTCGCCGCCGAGCGCGAAATCGAGGTCGAGCGCCTGATGCTGCTCGCCCCCGCCGGGCTGGGGCCGGAGATCGATGCCGGTTTCATCTCCGGCATGGTCGAGGCGACCAGCATCGCCGATCTGGAGCGCGAAACCGCCAAGCTCGGCGGCGGCGCCCTCTCCCGTGCCTATCTTGACGGGCTGCTGGCGCAGATCGGCAGGCGCCGCGAGTTGCTGCGCGCCATCACCGCCTCGGTCACCGCCGAGGGCCGGCAGCGGCATCTGATCGTTTCGGACCTGGCGCGGGTCAAGACTTCGATCACAACCGTCTTCGGCCTCGCCGACCCCGTCATCCCCTGGCAGCACGCCGCCAATCTGCCCGCCGAAGTGGCGGTGCATTTCGTGAAGAATGCCGGCCACATGCCGCACTGGACCGCGCCCAACTTCGTCGCCGACCTGCTGCTCCGATAAACTCCCTCCCCCTTCAGGGGGAGGGTTGGGGTGGGGGCAGCGCGCGAAGACTTCCCGCGCCGGCGAACCGGCTGCCACCTCCCTAACCCTCCCCCGTTCCGGTGGAGGGAATGCGACCGAGCCACTTGCAACACGCGCACCCAATAGGCGCTAATACGGTCACGAGCCCGGGGAACCCGCATGTATCGCATCACGCCCGAAGACCGTCAGTACGTCGACGAGTTCCGCGCCCGTCCGGTCGGCCCGCATTCGCCCGGGCTGCAGCGCATTCTGAATGCCATGCGCTCAGCACCACAGGCCGGCAAGTTCGTGCTCGTCGCCACCCAGCCGCATCGCGAATGGACCCTCGGCATTATCAGCGGCAAGCGCGGCCAGCCGGTGCAACTCACCAGCCACGTCTTCACCGATCTGAACGAAGCGGAGCTCTTCGTCTTCCGCCAGCGCTGGAAGGCGATGACGGGGGAGGACATCAATTGAAGATCACCGGCTACGCCGACCGCTTCTCCGTCGCTCCCGGCGAGACCATACGCTTCATGGTGAGCTCAGACGCGCCGCGCTATCGCGCCGACATCGTGCGGCTGGTGCATGGCGACACCAACCCGGAGGGCCCCGGCTTCCAGGAGCGCGAAATCGCCACGAAGGTCAGCGGCGAGTATCCCGGCCGGGCGCAGAAGATCCATGCCGGGTCGGCGGCCATCGTGCAGAATGTGCCCGCGCTCACCAGTTTCACCGTCGCGGCCATGATCTGGCCGACCCTGCCCGACCGGCGCCAGGCGCTGTTCAGCCAGTGGCACAACAACACGGAAGGCTGGGCGCTGATCCTCAACACCGACGGCTGCCTCGGCCTGCTGCTGGGCAACCGGTTGACCGAATGGGTCGCCCTGTCGCAGCCGCTGCTCGCCCGCCACTGGTACAGCATCGGCGCCAGCTTCGACGCCGCCACCGGCACGGTCCGGCTCTGGCAGTGCCAGCTGCTGGCCTACCCCCGCGCCGATCGCAGCGACGAGCGCAGCCTGGCGATCGCCCGGGACGCGATGAAGCCGGTCAGCGTACCGCTCGTCATGGCGGCGATGCGGATGGAGCGGCTCGACGCGCATTTCAACGGCAAGATCGATTCCCCGCGCCTGTACGACCGCGCCTTGTCCCCGGACGAAGCCGACCGCGCGGTGCGCGATTTCACCGAGGCGATGCGCCTGCCGGGCCTGGTTGCCGCCTGGGACTTCGCCCGCGGCATGACCGGCACGAAGATCGAAGACCTCAGCCGCAACGCCTTCCACGGCGAGCTCGTCAATCTTCCGGCACGCGCCATGAAGGGATGGAACTGGGATGGCGCGGCGATGGACTGGAAAAGCGCGCCCGAACAGTATGGCGCCATCCATTTCCACGAAGACGATCTCTACGATTCCAACTGGCAGGAGGATTTCCGCCTGGAGATCCCGCAGGACCTGAAGAGCGGCATCTATGCCGCGCGACTGCGCTCAGGTGACGACGAGGACCACATCCCCTTCTTCGTCCGCCCCCCGAAGGGCAAGCGCAATGCCGATATCGCCTTCCTGGCGCCGACGGCGAGCTACATGGCCTATGCCAACGACGCGAATTCCTTCTCCTCGCCCGGCGCGCAAATGGTCGCGGGACGCCTCGTCGTGCTGCAGCCGAACGACCTGCACTTGATGGTGCATCCGGAATATTGCGCCTCGCTCTACGACAACCACGTCGACGGCAGCGGCATCTGCTACTCCTCGCGGCTGCGCCCGATCCTGAACCTGCGCCCGAAATACGCCTCCTGGCTCGGCGCCAAGGGCTCCGGCCTGTGGCAATTCAATGCCGACCTGCATCTGACCGACTGGCTGGAGCGCAAGGGATTCGCATACGACGTCATCACCGACGAGGACCTGCACGCAGAGGGCTTCGACCTGCTCGACGGCTACCGTGTCGTGCTCACCGGCTCGCACCCCGAATACTATTCGACCCGCATGCTGGACGCGATGACCCGCTTCACCCGGGAAGGCGGCCGCCTGATGTATCTCGGCGCCAACGGCTTCTACTGGCGCATCGGGTATCACGAATCCCTGCCCGGCGTGATCGAGGTGCGCCGGGCCGAGGACGGCATCCGCACCTGGGCGGCGGAGCCAGGCGAGTATTTCCACTCCTTCACCGGCGAATATGGCGGGCTGTGGCGAAGGCAGGGTCGGCCGCCGAACCTGCTGGTCGGCACCGGCTTCACCGCGCAGGGCTTCGACCTGTCGTCGTATTACCGCCGCAAGCCGGACAGTTTCGATCCGCGCGCCAGGTTCATCTTCGAGGGCGTGGGGGACGACGAGCTGATCGGCGATTTCGGCCTGGTCGGCGGCGGCGCAGCCGGCCTCGAGCTCGACCGCGCCGATCCCCTGCTCGGCACGCCGCCGCACGCCCTTGTGCTCGCCTCCTCCGAAAGGCACACCGACATCTACATGGTGGTCTGCGAGGAGATCCTGGTGAACACGCCGGACCTCACCGGCTCGCAATCGCCGCTGGTGCGCGCCGACCTGGTCTTCTTCGAGACGCCCAAGGGCGGCGGCGTGTTCTCGGTCAGCTCCATCGCCTGGATGGGCAGTTTGTCGCACAACGACTACGACAACAACGTCTCGCGCATCACCGAGAACGTGCTGCGCCGCTTCGTCGATCCAAAGCCGCTCTGAAATGCCGGCCGATGCCGCCTTCGTCGTCGAAGTTCTACGACGGCTGGAACGCGCCGGACTGGACTGCCTGCTGTTCGGCGGCTGGGCGGAGGAGGCCTTCGGGCTTTGTCCGCCGCGCCCGCACGCGGACATCGATCTTCTGTGGCGCACGGACTCTCTTGAACGCCTGGACCAAATACTTGACGCAGCGCGGCCCGACTTCACCGAGATCGCTGCGAAGCGCTTCGCCCACAAGCGCGCGTTCAACTTGCACGGCGTGATGGTGGAGATCACGCAGGTCCGGCTGGAACACGGGGCACCTGTCACCTGGTTCTGGGGCGATGTCCGCTACGAGTGGCTTCAGCCGTTGGCGGAACGCTGTCGGCTGGCACAGGTCCCCGTGCTGGCGGCGTCGTCCGCCAACCTGCAGCGCTATCGCCGGCTCCATCGGACGACGGAACCGTGGCGCTGGCGCGAACCGGACGCCCGCCCAGGTCCCAGGTCCTTGTCGCGTCCGGCTTAACCAAAGGATAAGGCTCGTAAGCGTCCGCGACAAATGGTGGCAATTGACGCCCCTGCCCGCAATCCCCACTCTTCTAGATAGAGGGTCATGGCCATCGCTTGGGGGCGGGCTTGTCGCAGGATTTCCAGAGCGCGCGGTTACGGGCGCTATACAGCCACTATTGCGCGATGATGCGCGGCGGGCGGTTGCCACGGCGTTCCGACATCGACCCGGCGCAGATGGTCGCGGCCATCCCCAACACCTATATCGCCGCGGTCGACCGCAGTTCCGCCGATGACACGAAATTCCGGTTGCAGCTGTTCGGCACCGAGCTGGTCCGGCTGTTCGGTGCCGAGCTCACCGGAGAGCAGGTCTGCACTCTCGACCTTGGCGACTGGGGCACCGAGTGGCGCAGCACGCTGCGCTACGCCATGCGCACCAAGGCGCCCGTCATCGCCGTGCATCGCCTCGAGGTGATCCGCCACCTGCCGATCACCATCGAGCATGTGGCGCTGCCGCTATCGCAGGACGGGCTGACCGTCGACCGCCTGATCGGCGCCATCGACATGCTGGAGGATGACCGTGACGCGCTCCGCAATCACGTGAACCGCATCGACTGGCCGAGCGTCCGCCGCATCGAGGACGGCCAGCGCAAAGTCCCGGAATAACCCGGCGCGGCCGCTCACGCCCGGAACATCACCTCCCGGTCGACGGCGAAATTCGCCAGCAGCGGCAGGCTGGCGCCGCCGACGGCGCGCGCGTCGCCGCCGATGGTGCCCTCGACGATCTCGAAGTCGGACAGGCCCTGGCGATCGAGCCGCGCGATCTGCCGCGCCGTCTCGCGCACAACGCGGCCGCGCACGGCGGCGGGGAAAGCCCCGTCAATCACCGCCGCCTCGAAATCGATCACCGACATGCTGGCGAGGATGGCCTGCGCCAGATGCGCGGTGGTCTCCTTGATCCAGGCGTCGAGCGGCTGGCCGATCTCGTCCCAGTCCGCCCCGCCCTGCCACAGCATCAGCGGGTCGCGGCCCTGCGCGGAAATCTTCTGCTCCAGCCGGTAGAGCGAGGCGGAGCGGATCAGCTGCTGCACGCCGGCCGCGCCGCGCTCGCCGGCGACCGGCATCGAGCCCAGGGCGCCGGCATTGCCGGTGCGGCCCTGCACCAGCGCGCCGTTCAGGACGACGCCGCCGCCGATGAAGGAGCCGATGAAGAAATAGACGAAGTCGCGGAACCGGCTGCCGGTGCCGAAGGACAGCTCCGCCGCGCAGGCCGCGGTGGCGTCATTGCAGAGTTGCACCGGCAGGCCGGCGATCCGCGCCACCTCGCCCGCCAGGTCGAAGCTCTTCCACACCTGCAGCACGTCATGCGGCGCGCCGATCTCCTTCTCCCAGTTCCAGATCTCGAAGGGCGTGGCGATGCCGAGGCCGGTGATGCGCTTGAGGTCGGCGGCGCGCAGCTTGGCCTTCAGCTGCTTCAGCCCGTCGCGCAGGAAGTCGAGGATGCGCGGCGGCTCGGGATAGCGGTAGGCCTGGTGCAGGGACGCGCGCACCCTGCCGGCAAGGTCGATCAGCACCAGGTCGCTGCTGCGCCGCCCGACCTTGAGGCCGATGGAAAAGGCGCCGTCCGGATTGAGCGAAAGGGGCACCGGCGGCTGGCCGATGCGGCCGCGCTGCGGCGTCTCGCGCAGCAGCAATCCATCCGCCTCCAGCTGCTTGACGATGACCGAGGCGGTCTGCGCCGAGAGCCCGGTGACCCGCGCGATCTCCGCCTTGGGCAGGCTGCCGTAGCGCCGGATCAGCGACAGCACCAGGCGCTCGTTGTAGAGGCGCAGCCCCGACTGGCTGCCGCCGCGCGCCAGGTCGCCCGGATGCGCCGCCCGCTCCTGTCCTGCCCTGAATTGCGGCGAATCGCCCATGCGCCTGCTCCCCCCGCCGGGGAGTGCCATCACCAGGCCAAGCCGGCAAGCTGACCTGTTGGGACTCCCCGCGAGGCTGCAACCTTCCCCCCGGGCGGCGAAGCGAGTCAATAACTAAATCTGATTGATTTAATTATTGACAGGGCCCGTCCCCTGGGCTGGAATGGCGTGGTCGCGGCAGGAGTGGCGCATGTTCCGCCGCCGCCGCGCGGGTCCGTCTCGTCAACAAGCAATAAGGCCGGCCAAGCGCCGCCATGGGAGGATAAAGTGACCAAGAACCTGCGCTCTCTGCTCAAAGCATCCGTCTTCGGCGCCGCCTGCTTCGGCCTCGCCGCCCTGTCCGCCCCCGCTTCGGCCGAGGAGATCATCGTCGGCCTGATCACCAAGACCGACATCAACCCGTTCTTCGTGAAAATGAAGGAAGGCGCCCAGGCCAAGGCCAAGGAACTCGGCGTCGAGCTGCGCACCTTCGCCGGCAAGGTCGACGGCGACAACGAATCCCAGGTCGCCGCGATCGAGAGCCTGATCGCCGCCGGCGCCAAGGGCATCCTGATCACGCCCAGCGACACCAAGGCCATCGTGCCCAGCGTGCAGAAGGCGCGCGACGCCGGCATCCTGGTGATCGCCCTCGACACGCCGCTGGAGCCGATCACCGCCGCCGACGCGACGCTGGCCACCGACAACTTCAAGGCCGGCGAGCTGATCGGCCAGTGGGCGGCGAAGACCCTGGGCGACGGCGCCAAGGACGCGCATATCGGCTTCCTCGACCTCTCGCCCACCGAGCCGACGGTGGACTACCTGCGCGACCAGGGCTTCATGAAGGGCTTCGGCATCGACATCAAGAACCCGACCGATATCGGCGACGAGGATGATCCGCGCATCTCCGGCCACGACGTCACCTCCGGCAACGAGGAAGGCGGCCGCAAGGCGATGGAGAACCTGCTGCAGAAGGACCCCGAGATCAACGTCGTCTACACCATCAACGAGCCCGCCGCCGCCGGCGCCTATGAGGCGCTGAAGGCCGTGGGCCGCGAAAGCGACGTGCTGATCGTCTCGGTCGACGGCGGCTGCCCGGGCGTGAAGAACGTCGAGGCCGGCGTCATCGGCGCGACCTCCATGCAGTTCCCGCTGCTGATGGCCTCGATGGGCGTCGAGGCGGTGGTGAACTACGTGAAGACCCAGAAGAAGCCGGAAAACTCCCCCGGCCTGGACTTCTTCAACACCGGCGTCGAGCTGATCACCGACAAGCCCGTCGAGGGCCTGCCCTCGACCTCGTCCAAGGACGGCCTCGGCAAGTGCTGGGGCTGATCACGCTCCACCTACGGTAGTTCGCACGACATTCCCTTGCGCGCTTGGGCCTTCCTTCGGGAAGGCCCAGGTCGCATAATCCCGGGGCGCGTAGTTCCCGCGACCGCGCATGGACGCTGCGTGGACGCTGGCTGAACCCATAGCAGGAGTGGGCGGATGAGCAGCGCAGACAACGGGGCCACGCCGACCGGGCCGGCCGCCTTCGAGAAGGCGATCGCCGCCACCCAGGCGGTCGCCTCCTTCGACGAGGATGAATCGACGCCGCTGCGCCGGGTGCAGCATTTCCTGCACGCCAACCCGACGGCGATCCCGGCCATCGTGCTGGTGCTGGCGATCATCCTGTTCTCGGCCATCGCCGGCTCGAAGTTTCTCCACCCGTTCAACTTCTCGCTGGTGCTGCAGCAGGTCACCATCATCGGCATCGTCGGCGTCGCCCAGACGCTGATCATCCTCACCGCCGGCATCGACCTTTCGGTCGGCGCCATCATGGTGCTGTCCTCGGTGGTGATGGGCAAGTTGGCGATCGATTCCGGCCTGCCGGTGCCCTTCGCCTTCGGCCTCGGCCTGCTGACCGGCATGGTCTGCGGCGGCATCAACGGGCTGCTGGTGACGCGGCTGCGACTGCCGCCCTTCATCGTGACGCTCGGCACCTGGAGCATCTTCTTCGCGCTCAATCTCTGGTATTCGGGCAGCGAGAGCATCCGCTCCCAGGATCTCGCCGCCAATGCGGCCTTCCTGCAATTCACTGGCACGGCCTTCAAGATCGGCCTGGCGCGCATCACTTACGGGTCGATGCTGATGCTCGCCCTCTTCGGCCTGTTCTGGTACATCCTCAACTGGACCTCGTTCGGGCGGCATCTCTATGCCATCGGCGATGATCCGGAGGCGGCGAAGCTCGCCGGCATCCGCACCGACAAGATGCTGCTCTCGATCTACATGGTTGCCGGCCTGATCTGCGCCGTCGCCGGCTGGGCGCTGATCGGGCGCATCGGCTCGGTCAGCCCGCAATCCGGCTACACTGCCAACCTGGACAGCATCACCGCCGTGGTGATCGGCGGCACCTCCCTGTTCGGCGGGCGCGGCTCGATCCTCGGCACGTTGATCGGCGCGCTCATCGTCGGCGTGTTCCGCAACGGCCTGGCGCTCAGCGGCGTCGACGTGCTGTGGCAGGAATTCGCCGTCGGCGTGCTCATCATCGTCGCGGTCGCCATCGACCAATGGCTGCGGAGGGTCTCGGCATGACACCGATTCTGCAAGCAAGGGGGCTGGTCAAGCGCTATGGCCGCGTCACCGCCCTGGACCACGCGGATTTCGACCTCTATCCGGGCGAGATCCTGGCCGTCATCGGCGACAACGGTGCCGGCAAGTCCTCGCTGATCAAGGCGCTGACCGGGGCCATCGCCGCCGATCACGGCGAGATCCTGATGGACGGCAAGCCGGTGCATTTCACCTCGCCCATGGACGCGCGCCAGGCCGGCATCGAGACGGTCTACCAGAACCTCGCCCTGTCGCCCGCCCTCTCCATCGTCGACAATCTGTTCCTCGGCCGCGAGATCCGGGCCAAGGGCATCGCCGGAAAGTTGTTCCGCAAGCTCGACAAGGCGGCGATGCAGAAGATCGCCCGCGCCAAGCTCTCCGAGCTCGGCCTGCTCACCATCCAGAACATCGGCCAGCCGGTGGAGACGCTCTCCGGCGGCCAGCGCCAGGGCGTGGCCGTCGCCCGCGCCGCCGCCTTCGGCAGCAGGGTGGTGATCATGGACGAACCCACCGCCGCGCTGGGCGTCAAGGAATCCCGCCGCGTGCTGGAGCTGATCCTGGACGTGAAGCGGCGCGGCCTGCCCATCGTCCTCATCAGCCACAACATGCCGCACGTCTTCGAGGTCGCCGACCGCATCCACATCCACCGCCTGGGCAAGCGGCTGACCATCATCGACCCGAAGAAGCACACCATGTCGGACGCGGTCGCCCTGATGACCGGCGCCATGGAAGCGCCGCCGATCGAGACGGTGCACTAGCGATCCGAAGCGAACCGCGTCACGAGCGAGGCTACCCAGCTCACGAACCGCACCAGGAAGCCCGGCGCTACGTCGCCGTCATGCACCGGCCAGGCCAGCACCCTGTCGGTCGGCGGCACGCTGAACTCGCCGCCGTCCCAGGGATCCTTCGGCATGGTGCCCTGTTTCAGGCCGGTGAGCTTGAAGGCCCAGGCCTCGGTCGTGGAGGCTTCGTTGCGGTGCCAGTAGATGCTGAAGGGCTCGAAATTCCGCAGCTTGAGATCGGGCGGCGATTTGCGGGTGCCGGCGACCAGGAACAGGTGGCCGATCTCGCCTTCCGGGCTCATTTCGATCCGGTGCGGGCCGCTGCCATCCGTGTTGCGCGCGTCCGGCAGGCGCCAACCCGTGATGCCGCGATACCGCAACCCCGCCACCCAGGCCATGGCGTCGTTCCAGGTCATCTGGCCGTCCGCCGTGCGCCCGATCGTCCTGGCGTAGTTGGCGTCCTGCAGCCAGGTGATGTCGCGCTCGACATCGTAGAGCAGGCCGAAGCCGCGATCGATCAGCAGCGGCCCGAGATAGGGCCGGTCCCGGGCGCGGAACAGCCGGTCGCGCCAATCGGCGAGACGGATGGCAACGTCTTGGGCGAGGCTGGGCAATTCGTGTTTCCTTTTACCGTGGCAACCGGCTATTGCGGCCTGGCTCCCGACCAGGTGCCGCCATTGTCCATCGACTCGCCGCGGCCCCAGCGGCCTTGCACGACGCGGCCGTCCTCTTCCGCCATCATGTAGCCATAGCCGCCGGCATTGCCCTCGCTCCACTGGTAGTAGAGCACGCCGTCCTGGATCAGCCCGACCAGTCGCCCTGCCCCGCCGCCATAGTAGTATTCGCCGGTCACCTGGTCGCCCTGCCGCCGCAAGACAGTCTTCACCTGCAGCGATGCCGTGCCGTCGGAGAATTCGCCGACATAGGCGCCGTCGAAGGGCAAAGCCTCCCCACCGGATGCGGAAGACGGCAGCGTCGGCAAGGCGCCCGGCCGGCGCGGCGCCAGCATGTTGGGCAGGGTGCTGCGCCCCTTCTGCGCGATCAGCCGCGCGACGTCGCGATCGTTGAGGATCTCCGCCATCTGGTGCAGCTGCTCCGCGATGCCCTGGATGCGCAGGCGGCTGGCGGCCACGTCGGTCTCGTCCGCCGCGAACAGATCCACCGATTGCTCCAGGCTGGTGGCGAGCGTGTCGAGGCGGTCGCCGGTCAGCGGATGGGTGGCGCCCTCCAGGTAGGAGTCATAGGCGGCGTCGCTGTCGAAATCGCCGCGCCCGGGCAGGTAATGCGCCGCGGCGATAAAGAACACCATCATCGCCGTCGGCTCGGCGCCGATGCGGCGCATCATGTCGAGGGCGAAGGCGTCGGCGGCAGCTTCGTTGGCGCGGGCCTCGGCGCGCGTCACGTTCGGGCCATAGCCGGGATCCTCGTGCAGGGCATGGCCGAGCTCATGCAACAGGATGAAGAACACCGCTTCGTTGAAGATCCTGGTGGCGATGTTGTAGACGTGCTGGTCATCCATGGCGTCGGCCGGGATCTGCAGCGCGTCGAGCACGGCCGGGATGGCGCCGCCGATGCTCTGCGGCGTCTGGTATTTCAGCATGGTCAGGTATTCGGCCGGCGTTTCCAGGCTGTAGCCGTTGGCGTCCAGCCAGGCATGGGCGACGCAGAGATCGTCGAACAGCTTCAAGGACGCCGCCGACATGGTGACGGTCCAGGGCGGGCCGGACGTGTAATAGGCGAAAGGCTCCTGGTCCGGCACCCGCATCGGCACCACGATGCGGACATTGGCCAGCTTGCGCCGCTCCGCCTCGGTCAGATTGGGCAGGATGACCTCGTTGAAATTCGTCAGCAGCCCCTTCTCATAGCGGCTGCCCCAGTATTGCAGCGTGGCGTCATCGTAGAGGTCGGCGATGCCGCCCTGCTGCGCCCTCGCGCCTGGCACGAAAGCGCCGAGCAGCACCGTGACCAGGATGATCGCAATCCAATGGCGCGGCATGATTGTCCTCCCGCTGCCCTATGGCCTGTGCCGGAAATCACGGCGCCGTGCCGGCGCGGCCCTGGCGATAGAGCTCCGCCGCCGCGGCCACCGCCTGCGGTGGCGGGTTCGGCTCGTTGTCCTCGATCCATTTGCGGAAGGCCGCGAGGTCGCCCCAGGCCCCGGCATCCCAGACCGAGACCAGCAGGCGCACCCGCGCGTCGCGTAGCGCATAGATCAGGTTCACCCGGTCGGTCGCCTTCATCTCCGACGGCAGGTTCGCCTCGACCCGGTTGAGCGCCGCGACGATGGCGAGGACGCGGCTGCGCTCATAGGCCGGCACCGCGGCGGGGTCCGCCGGCGCGCCCTGCGGCGCGACGCCGGACCAGGTGACCTCGCTCTGCGGGCCGGCATCCGCCGCGGCGACCTGTTGGCGCTGGGCGACGTCGGTGAACGAGATTCCGTAGTGAAACGAGAGCGCGATGACGATGGCGCCGAACAGCGAGAAGAACACGCCGGGCCCGACCCGCGACAGGAAGATCGAGATGCCGCCGGGCAGGTTCACCTTGCCCGAGCCGCGCTCCGCGTTCGGCATGTCGATGAACAGGCGATAGCCGAGATAGATGGCAAGCGCACCGGCCAGCACCACCAGCAGCCGCTCGACGCTGCGCGTGACGATGGTCAGGATCAATGGGTCCACGGCAAGCCTCCCCCGCAAGTGGTGGCCATTCGACTCGCCCTCAAGATTCCCCGATAAGCCGCGGGCCTCAGGCCCGGAACGCAACGCTTGGCCGCGCATTCGCGCTGGCGTGCTGTTGGCGACAGCTTGCGACCGCCGCGCTGCCCGCGTCAACCGTGGCGGCGGCTGTCCTGTCCATCTTTCATTCACACATTGGGCAGCTTTTGCCGGGCGACGCTACGTCGATCCGCCTAGACCGCATTCCGCAAGCGGCTGTGGCCCATGGAACACGCTGGCGCAACCGATTGTTAATCGCTCAGGCGCGTAATGAACCTGTTGGCAGCCGGTATCGATTTGCCCAATTGCGATTTGACGGGCGCTGCGTAACCGCCGTCGCGTTTGCGACCGCCCCACAGCCCCGCGCCGCCCGCCAGCATGCTTGACCATGCGTACCGATCGACGTCGCGCCGCCGTCGCGCTTGTCCGCGGCGCAGGAGACGAGCCATGTTCCAGCTCATGCTCACCACGTGCTTCGCCGGCATCCTCTGCTTCACCGAGATGCCCGACGTGCCGTATCTCAGCGCCGAACGCTGCCTGCAGCAGGGCGCCATCCTGTCGGGCATGTCCCGCATCTCGCTCGACCTCGCGCATCTGCCGCAGGCGACCAAGATCGAGTGCGAAGGCATCGACGGCAGCAAGGAGATCGTCACGCTCAACAACGGCACCCCGGTCACCTTGAATGCCGAGGACGCGCTGAGCCTGCCGACCGCACGCTAGCAGCGGTCCCACCTTTCCCCGCATCGGCGTAGCCGCGCCGGTCGCCCGCTCCGCACACCCTCTCCCAAGACATTGAAGATTCCTGAACGGCGTGACAGGCTCGCCGCCGCATGGTCGCGTTTCTCGGCATCGACATCGGCACCTCCGCGGTCAAGGCCGTCCTGGTCGACGGCGCGCAACACATTCTCGCCAGCGCCACCCGTCCCCTCGTTTCGGCGCAGCCGCGCCCCGGCTGGTCGGAGCAGGACCCGGAGGATTGGTGGCGCGCCGTGCAGGCGGTGGCGGCGGACCTGGCCGGCCAGGCGCCGGATGCCTGGCGGCAGCTGAAAGCCATCGGCCTTTCCGGCCAGATGCACGCTTTGGTCGCCCTGGACGCCGCCGGTGCCGTCATCCGCCCGGCGATCCTGTGGAACGACGGCCGCGCCGCGGCCGAGGCGGCGCGGCTCGCCGCCATCCCGGGCGTGGCGCAGCTGGCCGGCGTGCTCCCCATGGCGGGGCTGACGGCGCCCAAGGCGCTGTGGCTCCAGGCGCATGAGCCGGAGAATTTCGCCCGCATCGCCTGCGTGCTGCTGCCCAAGGACTATGTCCGGTTCAAGATGACGGGCGAGCGCCTGACCGATGTCAGCGACGCGGCCGGCACCCTCTGGCTGGATCAGGCGCGCCGCGCGTGGTCGCCGGCGATGGTGGCGGCGAGCGGCCTCCGCCTCGACCAGCTGCCCCGCATCGTCGAGGGTCCCGCGCCGGCAGGCACTCTCGCCACCGCGATCGCCCGCGCCTGGAACCTGCCGGATCCGCCGCTGCTGGTCGGCGGCGGCGGCGATGCGACGCTGGGCGCCATCGGCATCGGCGCGGTCGAGGACGGCGACGCGCTCATTTCCATCGGCACCTCGGCGCAGTATTTCATCACCCGCGACCGCTATGTGCCGAGCGGACCCGGCGGCATGATCCACGCCTTCGCGCAAGCCCTGCCGCAACGCTGGTCGCAGACCGCCGCCTTGCTCAACGGCGCCTCCTGCCTCGCCTGGTTCGCCGGCCTGTTCGATGGCGTCGAGGTCGGCGGCCTGCTGCAAGAGGTCGAGGCGCGCTATGCCGGCCCCGGCGGCGTGATGTTCCTGCCTTACCTCGCCGGCGAGCGCACGCCGCACAACGACCCGCTGGCGCGCGGCCTGTTCGCCGGCCTCACCCTCGGGACCACGCGCGCCCAGATGTTCCAGGCGGTGCTCGAAGGCGTCGGCCACGCCTTGGTCGACGCCCAGGACTGCCTGCGCGACGCCGGGGCGGAAGCCGGGCCTGTGGCCGTCATCGGCGGTGGCG
Organism: Dongiaceae bacterium; assembly: GCA_044226685.1. Lineage (GTDB taxonomy): Bacteria > Pseudomonadota > Alphaproteobacteria > Dongiales > Dongiaceae > Dongia_A. Next base: position 26,282 of record JBGAGP010000005.1, on the reverse strand, counting down.
CGCGCAGCCGCTTCTGGATCGGCCTCCTTGCCAGCATGCTGAACAAGCCCCTCACCCTCTACGACGGCGCCGAACGCGGCCCCGCCTTCGGCGCTGCAAGGCTGGCCCGCCTGGGCTTCAGCGGCGAAAGCGTGGCCGAAGTCTGCACGCGGCCGGCGGTGCGGGAGGTGGTGGAACCGCGCGCGGACTTGGCTGCGCGCTTCGCGGCGCGGCAACCAGTCTTCCGCGACCTCTATCGCGCGGCGCGCAACAATTTCACCAGGCGCGCGACAGGCTAACACCCGGGCGGTTCCAAAGTCGTCGCCCATATACTAGTATATGAGCAGCTGGAAGAACGAGATCGAGGGCGCATCCGACCATGCCGCGACCGCCTGCGAGCAGGAAGGCACACGCGAAGCGCGCCGCGCCAAGCGCCGCGCCAAGCGCCGCGCCGCATGCCGCCCTGCCGGCCGATGCGAAGATCGAGCGCGGGCGGCCGATCCCGGACCAGGTCTATGCCCTGCTCCGCCGCACCATCGTGACCTTGCGCCTGCCGCCGGGGGCGGCGATCGTGGAGAAGGACATCACGCGCCAGCTCGGCATCTCGCGCACGCCGGTGCGCGATGCGGTGCGGCTGCTGGCCGAGGAAGGCCTGGTCGCGATCAAGCCGCAATCGGGCACCTTCGTCGCGCCGATCAACCAGGCCCAGCTCGAGGAAGGCCGGCTGATCCGCAAGGCGCTGGAGGTCGAGGGCATCCGCCTGGCGGCGACGCGGGCGACGCAGGAATCCGTCGACAGCCTCTACAACCTGATCGACCTGCAGGAGCGCGCGGCCGGGCGCGGCGACCATGTCGCCTTCATCGACTACGACGACCGCTTCCACCGCCAGATCAGCGAGATGAGCGGGCATCTGCGCCTGTGGAAGGTGATCAACAGCGTCAAGGCGCAGTTGGACCGCCTGCGCCTGATGACCATTCCACTGCCCGGGCAGAATCGCCGCGTCATCGGCCAGCACCAGGCCATCGCCGACGCGCTGCAGAAGCACAACCCGGAACGCGCCGTGCGCGCGCTGGAGCATCACCTCGACGACGCCTACGCCCAGCTGGCCACGGTCATGGAACAGCACCGCGAGGCGTTTGCTTAGGCACCGCTCAAAATACGCAGTCGCCTGCGCTCCACTCCGCGCGTCATCCCGGCCTTGAGCCGGGATCCATCCATCCACTCCACGAGCGGTTCCACGATGGACCCCGGCTCAAGGCCGGGGTGACGAATGAGATTGGGACGGCGAAGGTCGCGATGCCTCGGTGGTGGTATGCCCTACCCCTGCACCGTCTTCTGCGTCTGCTCGCCGAGGCCCTCGATGCCGAGCTTCATCACCTGGCCTGCCTTCAGGTAGATCGGGCTCGGCTTCTGGCCCATGCCGACGCCGGGGGGCGTGCCGGTGGAGATGACGTCGCCGGCCTGCAGGCTCATGAACTGGCTGAGGTAGTGGACCAGGAACGGCACGTTGAAGATCATCGTCTTGGTGCTGCCGTTCTGGTAGCGCTTGCCGTCGACCTCGAGCCACATGGCGAGGTTGTTGGGGTCGGCGATCTCGTCCCGGGTCACCAGCCACGGGCCGATCGGGCCGAAGGTGTCGCAGCCCTTGCCCTTGTCCCACTGGCCGCCGCGCTCGATCTGGAATTCGCGCTCGGAGACGTCGTTGACGACGCAATAGCCGGCGACGTGATCCATCGCGGCACTCTCGCTCACATACTTGGCGGGCTTGCCGATGACCACGCCGAGCTCGACCTCCCAATCGGTCTTCTGCGACTTGCGCGGAATCTCCACCTCGTCGTTGGGCCCGATGATGGCGCTGGTCGCCTTCATGAAGACGATCGGCTCCTTCGGGATCGGCAGGTTGGATTCCGCCGCGTGGTCGGCGTAGTTGAGGCCGATGCAGACGAATTTGCCGACCTTGCCCACGCAGGGTCCGATGCGCGGCGCGCCCTGGACCACCGGCAGCTTGTCGATCTCCTGCCGCGCCAGGCGCTGCAGCGACTCCGGCAGCAGCGCGTCGCCGGCGATGTCCGGCACCACGTTGGCAAGATCCCTGATCCGGCCCTGGCTGTCGAGAATGCCGGGGCGTTCCTGCCCCTTGGGGCCGTAGCGCAACAGTTTCAAGTCCGTCTCCTTCGTCATCCATATCGATCGGCGGCCGCGAGTCAGCGGCCGCGCATGTCATACCAATTTGGGGCGCAAGGCCAGAGCCATTCTGCCCATTTGATATCCTAATATACCAGTTTTCCGGGGTGCAACCGGGAGGCCCCTGGGCTAGTTTATCCCCTGCGGCTCGGTTCCAGGATTCGCTCCGCCGGCAGGCCCGGCGGCCAAGACCCGGACCCCGACACGCGGCGACGCGGTCTCGGCCTGAGCGTGAAAAGAGCCGCTTCGACGGCATGCGCCCCAATGCGCTGCCCGACCGCCGCCGGACGCCAACAAGTACGGAATGGACAGCATGAAACAGCCACGCGCGCACTGGCTTGCAGCCGCATTTCTCGCTTTCGCCCTCCTGTTCCTGCCGAACGCCGCCGCCCTCGCCCAGGCGACGACGCCGCCCGCATCAACCGACTCGACCAATGCCGGGCTGGCCGGCGACGCCAGGCCGGAGGATCTGCAGGCGCTGCTGGAGACGCTGCGCGATCCGGCGCAACGCGAGGCGCTGGCCGGCCAGATCGAGGCCCTGATCGCGCTGCGCCAGCAGGCCCCGGCGCAGGAGGAACTGGGTCTCGGCGGCCATGTCCTGGCGGCGCTCTCGACCGGCTTCGCCAGGTTCAATTCGGTGATCGAGCGCTTCGCCAGCGACTTCGGCGATTCGGATCGACTCTGGAACTGGCTCGACCGGCAATGGACCGATCCGGTCCAGCGCGGCATGTGGATCAACATCCTGCGCGACGTGGCGGTGGCCATCGGCGGCGGCCTCGCCGTCAGCCATCTCGTATCCCTGGCGCTGGCGCCGGTGCGTCGGCGCCTGGCCTTGCGCGCCGATGGCGGCGCGTTCCGCCGCGTGCGCTTCGCCGCGGCGCGGCTGGTGCTCGATTTGCTGCCCATCGCCGCCTTCGGCGCGGCGGCACTGATCGCCATCGGCTGGCTGAAGCCGCGGGCGCCGAGCGACCTGGTCCTGCTCGCCATCGTCAACGCCACCTGGGTGTCGATGGCCGGCGCGGTGCTGGCCCGATTCCTGCTGAGCCCGCTCGAGCCGACGTTGCGGCTGCTGCCGCTGTCGGACAACAGCGCCGTCTATGCCTATGTCTGGGTGCGCCGGCTCACCGTCCTCGTGGTCTGGGGCTACCTGGTGCTGCAAGGCGCCATCCTGCTCGGGCTGCCGGCGGCCGGCTATGCGGTCGCCTCGAAGCTGCTCGGGCTGATCCTGCTCGGGACGCTGGTCGTCCTGGTCCTGCAATGCCGCGCCGCCGTCGCGGCGGCGATCCTCGGCCATCCCAGCCCCGGCGGCCGGCGCCGCATCGTGCCGGGACGGCTTCGCGCGCGCGTCGCCGAGATCTGGCACGTCGCCATCATCGCCTATCTCGCCGGCATGTACCTGGTCTGGGCGATGGAGATTCCCGGCGGCTTCCTGTACCTGGCCCGCGCCACGATCTTTTCGGCGCTGGTCGTCGTGGCCGTCGCCGCCGGCGAAACCTGGCTGCCGCGCCTCTACGACCGCGTCACCGGCATCGAGGCCGGCATCCTGTCCCGCTATCCCCTGGTCATGCAGCGCGCCAACCGCTACCTCCCGGTCCTGCGCCGGGTGCTGGTCTACGGCTTCCGCTGCGTCGCCGTGCTGCTGATCCTCGCCGCCTGGCAGGTCGATGTCGGCGCCATCCTGCTGAGCGAGCCCGGGCGCGAGATCGCCAGCCGCGTCACCGACATCACCATCGTGCTGATCCTGGCGCTGGCGGCGTGGGAGGTGCTGGGCGGCCTGATCACCGCGCATCTCAACCGGCGCGACAAGTCCGGCGCGGCCATCATCCGCTCGGCCCGCATCCGCACCCTGCTGCCGCTGATCCGCAACGCGCTGCTCATCCTCATCAGCGTGATGGCGACGCTGATCGTGCTGTCGGAGATCGGCATCGACATCGCGCCGCTGCTGGCCGGCGCGGGGGTCGTCGGCCTGGCGGTCGGCTTCGGCGCGCAGTCGCTGGTCAAGGACGTCATCACCGGCGCCTTCATCCTGTTCGAGGACACCATCAGCGTCGGCGACGTGGTCGACATCAACGGCAAGGCCGGTGTGGTCGAAGGCATGACCGTGCGCACGATCCGGCTGCGTGACCTGTCGGGCAGCGTGCACACCCTGCCCTTCGGGTCGATCGAGACGGTCACCAACATGACCCGCGACTTCTCCTACTACCTGCTGGATGTCGGCGTCGCCTACCGCGAGAACACCGACGAGGTCTGCGACATCCTGCGCGAGATCGACGCCGAGCTGCGCGCCGACCCGAAATACGCCCCGGAGATCCTGGAGCCGATCGAGATCCTGGGCGTCGACCGCTTCGAGGATTCGGCGGTCATCCTGCGCGCCCGGGTCAAGACCCGCCCGATCGAGCAATGGGAGGTCGGCCGCGAGTTCAACCGGCGGATCAAGATGAAGTTCGACGAGCGCGGCATCGAAATGCCGTTCCCGCACCGGACCGTCTATTTCGGCGAGGACAAGCAGCGCAAAGCCCCGCCCATGCGGATGGTGGTGCAAAAAGGCTGACCGCCGGCAGACCGGACTTGTCCCGGGACAAGGTTGGGATTGCGCGGGCAAGGGCCCTCGGATAGTAACGATGCCGCGGCCGCATCCGGTCCGCGTCCGAGCGGGGCGACGAGCGTGACTGGGGCAAGCGGCGGAGGTCTCGACAGCGCGACTGCCTGGCGGCGGCTGGCCGCCGCATTGGCCCTCGCCACCATCGGCGGCGTCGGCCTGTGGTCGGCCGTGGTGGTGCTGCCCACGATCCAGGTCGAGTTCGGCGTCGACCGCGCCGGCGCTTCGATTCCCTTTACCGCGACCATGATCGCCTTCGCCCTCGGCGGCGCGGCGATGGGGCGGCTCGCCGACCGGTTCGGCATCATGATCCCGCTGATGATCGGCGCGCTGATGCTGGGCATCGGCTATTTCGCCGCGGCGATGGCGCCTACCTACTGGACCTTCGTCGCCGCCCAGGCGATCCTGATCGGCGGCCTCGGCAGTTCCTCGACCTTCAGCCCGCTGGTCGCCGACATCTCGCACTGGTTCCTGAAACGGCGCGGCATCGCCGTCGCCATCGTCGCCAGCGGCAACTACCTTGCCGGCACCATCTGGCCGCCGATCCTGCAGCACGCCATCGAGACCATCGGCTGGCGCCACGCCTTCATGGGCCTCGGCGTGCTCTGCGTCGTCGCCATGCTGCCGATCGCGCTGCTGCTGCGCCGCCGCGCGCCGGTCGAGCACGCCCCGACGTCTTCCGGCGGCGCCCATGGCGTGATCGCGCGCCTGCCCGCCCCCGCCCCGGTGCTGCAGGGGCTGCTGGTGCTGGCGGGCGTCGCCTGCTGCGTCGCCATGTCGATGCCCCAGGTGCATTTGATCGCCTATTGCGCCGATCTCGGCTATGGCCCGGCGCGCGGCGCGGAGATGCTCTCCCTGCTGCTCGGCCTCGGCGTGGTGAGCCGCCTCGCCTCGGGACTGATCGCCGACCGGATCGGCGGTATCGGCACGCTGATCCTGGGCTCGACGCTGCAATGCCTGGCCCTGCTGCTCTATCTGCCGTTCGACGCCCTGGTCTCGCTCTACGTGATCTCCGGCCTGTTCGGCCTGTCGCAGGGCGGCATCGTGCCGAGCTACGCCCTCATCATCCGCCAGTATTTTCCGGCCAGGGAAGCCGGCGGCCGCATCGGCCTGGTGCTGATGGCGACGGTGCTCGGCATGGCGCTGGGCGGGTGGCTGTCGGGCGAGATCTTCGACCTTACCGGCTCCTACCAGGCCGCCTTCCTCAACGGCATCGCCTGGAACCTGCTCAACATGAGCATCGCCTTGTGGCTGTTGTGGAGCCGCTACCGCAGCGGGCCCACCATCGCGCGCTGACGGTCACCCGGCGTTCGTCCTGCTGCAAAATCGTTGCAATGCCCGCGGGTAAATCTCACACCCGTCTGCCAGCGTCACAGACAAATGCACGCGGTCCGTGATGCCACCGAAAAATCACAAGTCGCACCTGATCCATCGGCGTATAGCCTCACGCATAAGAAGCATGGTGGGGATTTACGGGTTCCGTGGCGAATGCCGCTCAGGGCATTTCGTAACTGGGCGGATATGCGCGTGTCGTTGCCGGCGATGACGATGCCGGCCCAGATGTAGCGCGTCGCATACCGGACCCGACCAACTCCACCGGTTCGTTCGCAGTTCCAATTCAGCGCAGTTGAGACGCCGCCGCCGGCCAAGCCGGCGCGATGCGCGACGGGATTTTGCACGCCAACTTCATCGGTGAAGGAGAAACCCATGCCGGTTCTGTCCATGCAGGCCCTGAGTGCGAATCTGCGCGACGCGAAAGCACGCTGGCAACCGCGGCAGACGCCGCTGTCGGAATTGAGCGACGCGGCCAAGAAGGCGCTGCTCGGCGTCGTCGTCGACCAGGCCTCGCTCGCCGCCGCGATGGCGCCGCAGGCCCGGGCCGCGGCCGCCGCCCCGGCCTTCGCGCCCGCCGTCGACTGGCGCAACCGCGGCGGCAACCACGTGACGCCGGTCAAGGACCAGGGCGGCTGCGGCTCCTGCGTCTCGTTCTGCACCACGGCAACGGTCGAATCCATGGCCTCCATCGAGAAAGGCCAGCTGCTCGACCTCTCCGAGGCCGACCTGCATTTCTGCTCGAGCCACGGCGCCAGCTGCGGTGGCTGGTGGCCCGACCAGGCGATCGGCCAGGTGAAGACCCGCGGCATCCCCGACGACGCCTGCTTCCCCTATGCCGACGCCTTCGCGGCGCCGCCGCCCAATCCGAAATGCGTCATCGGCCCCAACCGCGACGCGCGCGCGGTGAAGGTGACCAATTCCGGCACCGTGGCCAATGTCGTCGACCGCAAGAACTACCTGACCAATGTCGGGCCGTGCTGCGCGGTGCTGCACGTCTTCAACGACTTCTTCTCCTATGGCGGCGGGGTCTATCACCATGTCAGCGGCGCCGATGTCGGCCTGCATTGCGTCGAGGTGATCGGCTATTCCGAGGCCGAAGGCTGCTGGATCTGCAAGAACTCCTGGGGCGCCGGCTGGGGCGTCGGCGGCTTCTTCAAGATCGCCTATGGCGAAGCCGGCATCGACAGCGAATTCCCGTTCTGGACCACCTCCGGCGTGATCCTGCCGGTGACCCATGGCTGGCAGGGCTGGGAGAATCTCGGCGGGCAGATCACCTCGCGCCCCAGCGCGGTGTCGTGGGCGGCCAATCGCATCGACGTGGTGGCGCGCGGGCTGGATTCCGCCTGCTGGCACCGCTGGTGGAACGGCAGCGGCTGGTTCGGCTGGGAATCCCTCGGCGGCCTGATCCACGGCGCGCCGGCGATCTGCTCCTGGGCCAGCGGCCGGCTCGACATCTTCGCCGTCGGCACCAACCACAACCTGTACCACAAATGGTACCAGGGCGGCTGGAGCGGCTGGGAGAATCTCGGCGGCCTGCTTTCCTCCGAGCCTTGCGCCGTCTCCTGGGGTCCCAACCGCATCGACGTCTTCGCCCGCGGCATGGACCAGGCGATGTGGCACCTGTGGTGGGACGGCCATGGCTGGCATGGCTGGGAAAGCCTGGGCGGCGGCTTGAGCTCGGGCCCGGCCGTTTCGTCGTGGAGCGCCAACCGCCTCGACTGCTTCGTGCGCGGCTACGACATGCATCTGTGGCACAAATGGTGGGACGGCGCGCATTGGAGCGGCTGGGAGAACCTGGGCGGCGTGCTGGCCGGCGAGCCGGCGGCGGAATCCTGGGGCCCCAACCGCATCGACGTGTTCTATCCTGGCCAGAACTCGCATATGTGGCACAAATGGTGGGACGGCGCGCATTGGAGCGGCGAGGAAGATTTGGGCGGCGTGCTCAGCTCCAGCGTCGGCGTGGCGTCCTGGGCCTCGGGCCGGCTCGACTGCTTCGTCGAGGGCACCGATTCCTCGATGTGGCACAAGTGGTATTCATGATGCGGCGACGGTCGTAGCCGGGCACGGGAGACACGCGACTGGAATACGAGATCGAAATCGAGGATTCCGGCGGGCGGTTCACGGTGCGGGTCCAGTCGATCCCGAGCACGGGATATGTCTGGCAGGTGCCGCAGCCGCCCGCCGGCGTCGAGCTGCTGGACAGCGACTACGCACCCGCGTCGGGCGATGCGCCCGGCGGATCGCGCACCCACGTCTTCCGCTTCCGCGCCGCGCGGCCGGGCAGCTATCCGATCACCTTCGTGCGCAAGCGCGAATGGGAAACGACGCCGCTGGAGACCGGCACCGTCACGGTGACGGTGCCGTAGCCGCAGCGGTTTGCCGCCTCATTTGCTGGCCAGCTTCAGGTCCGCGGCGATTTCCTGCCGGCGGCCCGCATCGGCGTCCTCGCGGCCGGGACGCGGCGGCGCGTTCAGCGCCTTGGTGAGGTATTCCCTGGCCTTGTCCTTCTCGCCCTGGTCGAGCAGGAAGTCGCCGTAGAAATAGTTCTGGTCGATGCCGTCCGGGTTCATCGCCAGGCCGCGCTCCAGCATCTCCTTGGCCTTGGCGTCGTTGCCGAAACCGATCGGCCAGCCGGGCACCTTGTAGTAGAGGGCGCCGAGCGAGGTATAGGCGCCGCCGCCCAGCGTCTTGTCGTCGAGCTTGATCGCCGCGAGCAGCAGGTCGCGCGCCTTCTCCGCGCTGTCCATGGCGCCGAACCCACCCTGCACCTTGGCATAGGAGCTGAGGATGATCGCCTCCCAGGCCAGCAATTCCGGCTTGCCCGGATTCTCCTTCACCGCCTGCTCCGCCTTGGCGATCAGGGCCTCGAAGGTCTTCTCCTGCTGGTCTTCCGGCGTCTGGTAGTTGGCCTGCGCCCAGCCGTGCTGCAGCTCGGTCATGGCCGCGTCACTGTCGGTCGCCGCCCCGGCCGGTACGGCCATGGCCATCCCGGCCAGGCCCAACAGCACGGCGGCCGTCTTCAATCGAAATACGTTCATTGTCTGCTCCTCTTTTGAATCGATCCGCCGCGGCCTCAGGCCGCCGGCTTCACCAGGTCGCGGATCTTCTTGGTGGTCTTCGCCAGGCCGCGATCGACCAGCTTCGGCCACAATGCGTTCAGGCGGACGAAGACCCGTTCGGCACGGCCGATGATGAGTTCCGCACGCCGGCTTTCGATCGCCGCCACGATCTGGCGCGCCACGTCGGCGGGCTCGTCCCGGGCCATCTTGGTCGCCACCGCCATGCGGTCGACCGCCGGGGAATTCAACCCGGTCTTGGTGTAGCGCGGCGCCACATAGGTGACGGCGATGCCGCTGTGCCCGAGCTCGCGCCGCAGGGCCTCGGAAAAGCCGCGCAGGGCGAACTTGCCCGAGGAATAGGCGGCAAAGCCGGCGAAGCCGATGCTGCCGAAGATCGACCCGATGGTGACGATCTGGCCGCTGCCGCGCGCCAGCATCTGCGGCACCACCGCGCGGGTCAGCAGGATCGGCGCCAGCAGGTTGATATCGAAGACGCGCCGGATCTCCGCCGGGGGCATGTCCTCCAGATGGCCGAAGCCGTCGACCGCCGCGTTGTTGACCAGGATGTCCACCGGCCCATGGCGCGCCTCGGCCGCGGCGACGATGCCGCCGATGCCGTCGAGATCGGCGAGATCTGCCGGAATGGCGATGGCCGAATCGGCCCGCCAGGTTTCCCGCACCAGCTCCTCCAGCCGCGCCGGATCGCGCGCGATATAGCTGAGCCGCGTCCCCGGCAGCGCCAGCAGCCGCGCGGTGGCAGAGCCGATGCCGCCGGTGGCGCCGGTGATCAGGATGTGCCGCGATGTGGTTTGTTCGGTGGCGCTCATGACAGGCTGCGGAAGATGTCGCCATAGAGGCGGAAGAACGCCTTGGCCGCGTCGACGACGCAGCGCCGGTCCTCCTCGCGGTCGAAGCGGTTGACCAGGCCGGCGAAGGCAGCCGTATGCTCGATGTCCAGCTCGCCGTGCGAGGCGAGATAGGTGAAGGCGCTGTCCGGCAGGTCGAGCGCCTGCTGCAGTGTCGCCGCGGCGCGGGTCGCCAGCTGCACGCTGGTGCCCTCCAGCACGAACGCCATGCCGAAGAAGCCGAGCGGGTTGCGCCGCTGCACGATGTCGTAGGCGTAGGCCACCATGATCTCGGTGGCGAGGCCGGGCGTGCCGTCGCGCACCGAATCGGAATCGCCGCCGGCGCGGTCGATGTCGGACAGGATCCATTCGTCGTGCCCGGTCTCCTCCTGGATGTATTCGACCAGCGCCCGCTGCAGCCAGGCGTGATGGTCCGGCAGCCGGGCACCGCAGCTCATCAGCAGCGGCACGGTATGGCGCACATGGTGATAGGCCTGGGTCAGGAACTCGATGTATTGCGCGCGCGTCACCTGGCCGCGCAGCGCGGCCTGGATGATCGGCGCGCCCAGCAGGGCCGCGCGGTCGGGCTCGGTCGCCCGCACCAATTCGTCATGAAACAAGAGGAACCTCGCAATCGTAGATGTGGTCGAGCCGGTCGCGATAGACATCCGCGATCCGCTCCCGCCGCAGCCGTCCGTTCGGCGTCGACAGGTCGTTGGCCGGCGTGAACGGCGCGTCGGCCATCAGCCAGCGGCCGATCCGCGCGTAATCCGGCAGGCGCTCGTTGACCCGCTGCACCGCCAGCGCGACCCGCGTGGGGTCGAACGCCTTGCCGCCGGCGCCGCCATGCAGCGCCGGAACGATGATCGCGGTGTTCCAGGGGCGCGCCTCGCCGAACACCGCCGCCTGGGCGATGCCGGGCTCGGCCGCCAGCTCGCACTCGATCCATTCCGGCGAGACGTTGCGGCCGAAGGAGGTGATGAAGACGTTCTTCTTGCGCCCGGTCAGGTAGAGATAGCCGTCGGCATCGAAGCGGCCGAGGTCGCCGGTCGGCCACAGCGCCGGCATCTCGGTTTCGGTGCCGCCCAGCACGCCTTCGCAGACCGCGCCGCCGACCAGCACCTCGCCATCCGGCGCGATCTCCACCCGCGCGTGGGGCAGCGGCCGGCCGACGCTGCCGGGCCGGTCGTCGTCGATGCGGTTGAGGCAGACGACGGAGCTGCATTCGGAGAGGCCGTAGCCCTCGCGCACCGGCAGGCCCAGCTGGCGCGCCTTGCGCAGGATGCCGAGCGCCAGCGGCGCGCCGCCGACCGCGACCAGGCGCAATGCCGTTTGCCGCACCGCGCCCGGCGACAGCACCGCGACCATGGCCGCCAGGATCTGCGGCACGGTAACGATGGTGGTGGCGCGGAAGCGCAGGATGGCGCCGATGGTGAGCCCGATGTCGAGTTGCGACGATCCGGTGAGGCCGACCTCGCGCAGCGACGGGATGCAGGCGGTGGCGCCGGCCAGGATCGGCACGTTGATGCCGGAGATGTTCTCCAGCAGCGTCGCCAGCGGCAGGATGCAGAGATGCCGGTCACGCGCGCTGCCGGCGCTGGCATCGAGCAGCGAGGCCGCCACCTTGTCGATCGCCGCGTGCGACAGGCAGATGCCCTTCGGCGTGCCGGTGGTGCCGGAGGTGAAGGTGACCTTGCCGGTCCGCCCGGGCATCGCCGCGTCATGCGCCGCCGCGAAGCGATCGAGCGCCAGGAGCTTGGTCGTCGGCCGCACCAGCACATCCTCGGCGACGGCCAAGGCCGGCAGCCGCGCCAGGGTGGCCACCCGGGTCACCTGCTCCGTCGCCAGATGCGTCAGCGCCGCCTGGCCGATGACATGGGCGATCTGCTCGGCGCTGAAGAACAGCGGGATCGGCACCAGGACAATTCCGGCCCGGCGCGACGCCAGATCGAGGATCGCCCAATCCAACCCGTTATCGAGCAGCAGGCCGAGGCGCCGGCAGCCGATGGCGGCGAGCCAATGCGCGGCGCGATCGACGCGGGCGCCGAGTTCGGCATAGCTGAGCTCGGTCGCGCCGTCCGTCATGGCGACGGACTCGCCCGCGGTCGCGGCGAAACGGTCGAGGGCGGCAAGCACGTCGCTCATGCCACCAGCGCTCCGCCGCGCAAGGATGCATTGGCAGGCGCCGGCGCGCCCGCGGCGACCAGCGTCGCGTGGCCACCCGGAACATAGCCGCCCATGACCACGGGATTGGCGGCGAAGTAGCTGCCCCAGCTCATCAGCTCGGTCGCCGAGAGCCGCGCCGGATCGGCCGCAGCCAGGACGACGGGGCGCAGGCCGAGCCGCGCGAAGGCCGAGCGCAGGGCCGCGACGCCGGTGAAGGTGATCCAGTCGATGCCATGCGCATGCAGGTAGTGCGTCAAAGCCACAATGACGGTGCGCGCGCCACCCGCGGAAGTCGCGAGATTTCCGACCTCGACGATGGCCGACCGTGGCACGGCTGCACCATGATGCAGCGAGAGCACAGTCTCCACCGCGCGATCCAGGTACTTCTCCATGAACAGCCGTTCGCGCGCGGCATCGCGCAAGCCGAAGGCCGCGATCATCTCGTTGGCGCTGTTCTTGAGCGAGAAAAGCCGCGGCATCAGATGCGTCAGCGTTGCACCGTATGTGTCGCGAAATCTGCGCTGGATGAAGTCGGCGACATCGGCGCGATCATCCGGCGCATGCTCCTGCAGTCGTAACCCTCCGCAGGTCAGCATCATGCTGCACCACTCTCATGTCATTCGAATGCGGCGGAGACTAGTGCGAATGCATGACGACAGACTGACCGAATCCCACCGGATTCCGTCAGGTTTTCAACGCCTTGATCACGTGGAATTGTTCAGCGCGCGGCGCCGCGCTAGAGCGCGGTGGGATCGATCCAGCTCTTCGCGCGCGCGGATTCCACGATCGCGTGCAGCACCTTCTCCGTCGCCAGCGCGTCGACGATGGTGGGATAGAGCGCCTCCTTGCCGGCGATGCCGTTCAGGAGATGCGCGACCTCGATGATCTTCAGGTCGTTGAAGCCGATGCCGTGACCCTTCGCCGGCGTGAAGCGCCCGTAGAAGGGATGCTCCGGCCCCATCGGGATCAGGCGGTGGCCGTTGGTCGGCGCGTCGACGGCGCCCTTGGTGTAGACCTGCAGCTCGTTCATGCGCTCGTGGTCGAACAGGATCGATCCCTCGGAGCCGAACACCTCGAAGGCGAGGTGCGACTTGCGGCCCCAATGCGCGCGGCTGGTGACCAGCGAGCCCATGTTGCCGTCGGCGAATTGCACCAGCGCCTGGGCGGTGTCCTCGTTCTCGACCGCGCGCCACTCGCCGCTGAGCGCCACCGCGACGTCGCGCCGCTCGGTGCCGTCGCCGGCGGCGGGCACGGGTCGCTTGCCGATGATGGTGCGGGTGTCGGCGACGACGCGCGCGACCGGTCCCATCAGCACCTGGGCGACGCTGACCAGGTGCGAGCAGAGATCGCCCAGCGCGCCGAGGCCCGCCATGTCCTGGCGGCAGCGCCAGGAATAGGGGGTCATCTCGTCGGCCATGTAGTCTTCGTCATAGACGCCGCGGAAATAGCTGACCTTGCCGATGGCGCCCTCGGCGATCAGCCGGCGGGCGAACTCCACCGCCGGCGAGCGCAGGTAGTTGTAGCCGACCAGCGTCTTGCCTTTCGCGGTCTTGGCGGCGGCGGCCATGTCCTTGGCGCCCTGCAGATCGGCCGCCAGCGGCTTCTCGCAATAGACATGCTTGCCGGCCGCAAGCGCGGCCAGCGCGATGTCGCGATGCAGCGCATTGGGCGTGGTGATGGAGACGAGGTCGACCGCCGGGTCGGCGATCACCTGCTGCCAGGAGCCCACCGCGCGCTTGAAGCCGAAGCGCGCCTGGGCCTTCTGCGCCGCGCCCAGGTTCACGTCGCCGATGACTTCCAGCCGCGCACCCAGCGCCGTCTCGAAGATGGTCGGCGCCGAGAGGAAGGCCATCGCATGGGCGGCGCCCATGATGCCGGTGCCGATCACGCCAACGCCAATGGTATCGGTCATCTTACGCCGCCTCGCGGATGATCATGGTCTGCAGGAACTCGACCGAGCGGCGCAGGCCCTCGGTCGGCGACATGGCGGCGTCCTCGTGCTCGATGGACAGCACGCCGTCATAGCCGAGCTGCGCCAGGCGGGAGATGAAATCGCGCCACCAGCTCTCGCCATGGCCGAAGCCGAGCGTCACGTAGTTCCAGGCGCGCTCGTCGACGCGGTCGTTGGTCTTGGTCTCCAGCCGGGTGTTGATGCCGGCATTCTCCGGGTCGACCTTGGTGTCCTTGGCATGGACGTGATAGATGGCGCCCTTCAGCCGCTTCATGCCGAGCAGTGGGTCGCCGCCCATCCACATCATGTGGCTGGGGTCGTAATTGGCGCCGACGCGCTCGCCCGCGGCGTCGCGCAACTTCAGCATGGTGTCGATGTTGTAGACCAGCTGGGTGCCGTGGATCTCGATGCAGATCTTGGCGACGCCGCACTTCTCCGCGTGCTTCACCAGGTCGCGCCAATAGGGGATCGCCACCTTCTCCCACTGGTATTTCAGGATGATCTGCGTCTCCGGCGGCCAGGCGGTGACGATCCAGTTCGGGTAGGCGTCGCCCGGCCCGCCCGGCAAACCGGACATCATCACCACGGTATCGATGCCAAGCAGCTTCGCCAGCTTGAAGGTCTTGCGGACCACCGCGTCGTGGCGCTTGCCGGCCTCGCCCGGCGCCAGCTGGTTGCCGGAGCAGTTGAGGGCGATGAGTTCCAGGCCGTGATCCTTGATCTTCGCCAGGTACTCCTTGCGGGCGGTGGCGCTTTCCAGCATCCGGTCCAGCTGCATGTGCGGCGCCTTCGACCAGTTGCCGCAGGCGACCTCGATCTGCTCGATGCCGGTTTCCGCCGCGCATTTCAGCATGGCGTCGAAGGACAGATGACCGACGCTGTCGGTGATCATCCCAATCTTCATCTGGCGGCTCCGTCTGCCTGGAAATGCGCGTTGGTCAGGGCGGCGCAGCGGGCGCGGCCGGTTTGGCCGCCGGCCCCGCCCGGCTCTGCTGAAAACGCCGCATTCTTGTTTTTTTGTTTGTATCGTTCAAGAGGAATTTTTATTCTATTTGCGGGGATGCCATCAGAGGGGACCCGACATGGCGCGCGGCAGGACGACAACGAGGGCGAAGGCGGGCGCGCGGCGCCAGCCGGTCGCGGCTTCCGGCATCACCTATGCAGATCTCAACCGCGAGATCTCCACGCGCTACGATTCCTTGAGCAAGCGGCTGCGCCAGATCGCCGAATTCGCGCTGAAGAACCCGAACGAGATCGCCATCGAGAGCATCGCCGTCATCGCCGCCCATGCCGGGGTGCAGCCCTCGGCGCTGATCCGCTTCGCCAAGGCCTTCGGCTTCGACGGCTTCTCCGATCTGCAGCGCATCTTCCAGCAGCGCCTGCGCGAGAGCCGGCCGAGCTATTCCGAGCGCATCGCCGCGATGCGCGAGGAGATGACCGGGCGCAGCGACCAGGGCCCGCAGGCGATCCTCACCCGCTTCGCCGAGGCCAACATCGCGGCGCTGCAGCACCTGTGCGAGGAGACCAAGTCCACCGACCTCGACCGCGCGGTGCAGATCCTGCGCAAGGCCGAGACCATCCATCTGGTGGCGCAGCGCCGCGCCTTTCCGCTCGCCGCCTATCTCTACTACGCGCTGGCCAAGATCGGCCGCCGCGCCCACCTGATCGACGCCATCGGCGGCATGGATACCGAACAGCGCCAGCTGATGACCCCGCGCGACGCCCTGGTCGCCATCACCTACGCCGACTACACCCCGCGCGTGGTCGAAACCGTCGCCTTCGCCGCCCAGCGCAAGGTGCCGGTCATCGGCATCACCGACCAGCCCTTGAGCCCCCTCACCCCGCAATCCGACGTGGTGTTCTACGTCGAGGACGCCGCGGTGCACGATTTCCGCTCGCTCGGCGCCTCCATGTGCCTTGCCCAGGCCCTGGTGGTGACGCTGGGAACGGCGGGGTGACGCCGCCGCCAATCACAAAGTCAGCGCAAGCTCCACTTCGGTGCCATTGTCCCAAAGCCGGCCGGTCTTGCTGAAGCCGTAGGATTCGTAGAAGCCGGCGGGGGAAGCCGGGCCGGGGATGAAGCTGGTGAGCAGCCGGCGGAAGTCGCCGATCAAGGGGATATGGCGCCGCACTTCGTCCAGCGCGGCGCACCCAAGGCCGCGCCGCTGATGCCGCCGGTCGATCATCAGGCGCCACAGCACGATGTCGGTCGGCGCGATCGGGTCGTTGGCCATGGCCCCGGGGATCGTCGGGTTGAACAGCATGACGAAGCCGACCGGCTCAGCACCGGAATAGACGCCGCGGAACCAGGCGCCCGGCTCGAAATGCGCCTCCGCGATCGAGACCGCGTTGGAGGCAATGTAGTCGTCCTGCTGCGGGCCAAGCTCAAGGGCCAGGATCGCCGGCAGCGTCTGCGCGGTGATTTCCCGCAGCGTCACGGTGGGAGTCGGTTGCGGCATTGGCCGGGTCCGCCGGGTTTGGGGTTCGCAGCCCGCGCCGGACTATAACGCGGCCCCGGCGCCGCGGCCACTTGCCGCGCAACGGGCCGCCGGGCCGCGTTTGCCCCTGATCGTGGCGCCGATGTTCGACGGATTCCGCGAATCCCGGCGCATCGGCCATGCCAGGATTGCGGCAAATACTGGACTCGTCCGCGCGGGCGCGGCACTGTCACAGGGCTGAAAAGATCGGGAACCGGGCGCGGCCGATTGCGGCTGCCGCCCCTTCATTGAGGGAGAGCTGAATGCGTAAAATGATGATGGCGGCCCTGACGCCCGCTTTGCTGGCCGGCTTCGCGTCGGCGGCGCTCGCCGGCGAGACGCTGGACCGGGTGATGAAGAACAAGATGCTGGTCGAGGTCACCGACCAGGCCTATCCGCCCTTCTCCTACATCGACGAGAGCGGCGAGGTGGTCGGCTTCGACATCGACATCTCCAAGGAAATCGCCAAGCGCCTGGGCGTCGGCTACAAGGTCGAGACGCCGTCCTGGGAGATCATCGTCGCCGGCAACTGGAATGGCCGCTGGGACATCTGCGTCTGCTCGATGACGCCGACCGCCGAGCGCGCCCAGGTGCTCGACTTCGTCAACGAATACTATGAATCGCCGGCGGTGATCGCGGTCAATGTCGACAACACCGACATCAACAGCGCCGCCGACCTCAACGGCAAGAAGGTCGGCGCCCAGGCCGGCACCACCTACGAGAAATATGTCCAGAAGGCCCTGGTGATCGACATCCCCGGCGCCAAGCCGGTCGAGTATCCCTTCGCCGAGGCGACGGTGGTGCCCTACGATTCCGAGGACACGGCGTTCCAGGACCTGGCGCTCGGCACCGGCAAGCGGCTCGACGCCATCGTCAGCAACTACCTCACCACCATCGACCGGGTGAAGGCCAATCCCGACAAGTTCAAGATCGTCGGCGATTCCCTCTATGGCGAGCCGATCTGGGTGGCGGTCGACAAGGGCGATCCGGAATGGCAGGCCAAGATCAAGGAGATCTTCAAGGCGATGGAAGCCGACGGCACGCTGAAGGCCATTTCCGAGAAGTGGGTCGGCAAGGACATCACCAGCAAGCAGATGTGATCGCCGGGGCCCGGCATTGACTGAGCCCACCAACGACGACAGCCTTGCGGATGGAGGGATCGGGGGACGGGTGGTGCCGCCCCCGGTCTTTCCCCGCGGGGCGACGCGCGGCTTCGAGATGCGCGTGGTCGCCGTGTGGGCGACCCTGCTCATCCTCTTCGTGCTGTTCTTCCTCAGCTTCGGGCTGAAATTCGAGATCATCGCGGCGCGCTTCCCGGCGCTGGCCGGTCTGAAGCTGACCAAGGACGGCTTCATCCAGGGCGCGGCGCTCACCCTCTTCGTCTGCTTCTTCTCGATCATCGCCTCCAGCGTGCTGGGCCTGATCTCGGCCCTCGGGCGGTTGTCGAACAGCGCGGTGTTCTACGGCATCTCCACCTTCTACACCTCGTTCTTCCGCGGCACGCCGCTGCTGGTGCAGATCTTCCTGATCTATCTCGGCCTGCCGCAGCTGGGCCCGGTGCCAGACGCGATCCCCGCCGGCATCATCGCCCTGTCGCTGAACTACGGGGCCTATTTGAGCGAGATCTTCCGCTCGGGCATCATGTCGGTGCCGCAGGGCCAGCGCGAGGCCGGCGCCTCATTGGGCTTGCCCAACTGGGTCATCCTGTGGACCATCGTGCTGCCGCAGGCGACGCGCATCGTCATCCCGCCGACGGGCTCGCAGTTCATCGCCATGCTCAAGGATTCCTCGCTCATCTCGGTGATGGGCGTGTGGGAGATCATGTTCCTGGCCCAGAGCTTCGGCCGGTCGAGCTACCGCTACATCGAGATGCTGACCACGGCGGCGGCGATCTACTGGCTGCTGTCGATCTGCTTCGAGCTCATCCAGTCGCGGCTCGAGGTGAAGTTCGGCAAGGGCTACAAGAAGGCGCATTAGCCCGTCCCTCTCCCTATCGTCATTGCCGGGCTTGACCCGGCAATCCAAGTTGTATCGCGCCGCTTCTGGAAACTTGGATCACCGGGTCAAGCCCGGTGATGACGTAAAAACATGCACCCGTCACCCCGGCCTTGAGCCGGGGTCCATCTAACCGCCGTTCCAGCGATTGCGAAATGGATCCCGGCTCAAGGCCGGGATGACGGCAAGCGTTACCCCACCCGCACGGTTTTCCCGCTCTTCATCGATGCTTCCGCCGCGTCGGCGAGCAGCAGGGCTTTCAGGCCATCCTCGCCGCTCGGGTTCAGCGCCTTGCCGGCGGTGACGCCGGTGATGAAGGCGTCCATCTCCGCCCGGTAGGCCGGCAGGTAGCGCTCCAGGAAGAAGTGCAGCACCGGGTCCGAGTTGAACCCCTGCGCATTCGCGCGCTCCACCGTCGTCGCATGCAGGTTGTGCGCCCGCAACAGGCCGCCGCTGCCATGCACCTCGATGCGCTGGTCGTAGCCATAGGTGGCGCGGCGCGAATTCGAGATCTGCGCCAGCTTGCCGCTCGCGGTCCTGAGCGTCACCACGGCGGTATCGATGTCGCCGGCCTTGCCGATCTCCGGATCGACCAGGCAGGAGGCGAGCGCGGAGACTTCCACCGGCTCTTCGCCCAGCAGGAAGCGCGCCATGTCGAGGTCGTGGATCATCATGTCGCGGAACAGCCCGCCCGAGCGGGTGATGTAGGAGACCGGCGGCGGGCCGGGATCGCGCGACAGGATGGTGACGATCTCGGCCTTGCCGATCTCGCCTTCCGCCAATCGCTTCTGCAGGCTGGCGAAGCTGGGGTCGAAGCGGCGATTGAAGCCGATCATCAGCGGCGCCTTGGTTTCCGCCACCACCTTCAGGCAGGCGCGCACGCGGTCGGCGGAGAGGTCCACCGGCTTCTCGCAGAACACCGCCTTGCCCGCCTTCGCCGCCTGCTCGATCAGATCGGCGTGGGTGTCGGTCGGCGTGCAGATCAGCACCGCGTCGATCGATTTGTCGGCGATGATGTCGGCAGCACTCTTCGCCACGCTGGCGCCGGTCTCCTGCGCCAGTGCGGCGACCGCCTTGGCATCGACATCGGTGATCGCCGCCAGGCTGGCGGCCTTGTGCGCCGCCACCGAACGGCCGTGAATCTGGCCAATGCGGCCGGCACCCAGGAGTCCAAAACGCATGATGGGATCCCTTCAAAAACCATCTATTCCGTTATTGACAGAAAATAGAATTATTGTTTCATTGACGCAAGAACGGAGTTGCGACAGCGGCCCGTTCCGGCGCCGTGCCCGGGCTTTGATCGCGGCCGCGGCCGCAGCCCTCTCCACCGGGGAACAGCATTATGTCCAATGACTTGCCCCGCGATCTTGACGTCATCACCATCGGCCGGTCCTCGGTCGACCTCTACGGCCAGCAGATCGGCGGCCGGCTCGAGGACATGGCGAGCTTCGCCAAGTCGGTCGGCGGCTGCCCCTCCAACATCGCCATCGGCACGGCCCGGCTGGGGCTGAAATCGGCGGTCATCACCGGCGTGGGCGACGAGCATATGGGCCGCTTCATCCGCGAGCAGATGGCGCGCGAGGGGGTGGCGACCGACGGCATCTTCACCGACCCGAAGCGGCTGACCGCGCTGGTCATCCTCGGCGTGCGCGATTCGGACTCCTTCCCCCTCATCTTCTACCGCGAGAACTGCGCCGACATGGCGCTGCGCAAGGAGAACATCGATCCCGCCTTCATCCGCCGCGCCAGGGCGGTTGTGGTGACCGGCACGCATTTCTCCACCGCGACCACCGATGCGGCGCAGCGCGAGGCCATGCGCCTGATGAAGGAAGCCGGCGGCAAGGTGGTGCTGGACATCGACTACCGGCCGAACCTCTGGGGCCTCGCCGGGCATGGCGCGGGCGAGCAGCGCTACATCGCCTCGGAGAAGGTGTCGCAGCATCTGCTGGGCATCCTCGCCGAGTGCGACCTCATCGTCGGCACCGAGGAAGAGGTGAAGATCGCCGGCGGCCAGACCGATACGCTGGCGGCCTTGCGCGCCATCCGCGCCCGCAGCAAGGGCGCCATCGTGCTGAAGCGCGGGCCGCTGGGCTGCACCGTCTATCCGGGGGAAATCCCGGCCAGCCTGGATGACGGCATCAACGGCAAGGGCTTCCCCATCGAGGTCTACAACGTGCTGGGCGCCGGGGACGCCTTCATGTCCGGCTTCCTGCGCGGCTGGATCCGCGGCGAGCCCTACGAGACCTGCGCCACCTGGGCCAATGCCTGCGGCGCCTTCGCCGTCTCGCGCCTGCTCTGCTCGCCGGAGAGCCCGACCTGGGAAGAGCTGCAGTATTTCCTCAAGCATGGCAGCAAGCATCACGCCTTGCGCCACGACGCGGCGATCAACCACATCCACTGGGCGACGACGCGGCGCGGCCATTGGCCGACCCTGATGGCGCTCGCCATCGACCACCGCGCCCAGCTCGAGGAGATCGCCGACAAGGCCGGCGCGCCCCGCGCGCGCATCTCAGACTTCAAGGAGCTGGCGGTGCAGGCGGCGGCGCAGATTGCCGGCAAGGAGCCCGGCTTCGGCATGCTGCTCGACGGCACCTATGGCCGCGAGGCCCTGTTCCGCGCCGCCGACCACGATCTGTGGATCGGAAGGCCGGTGGAGAAGCCCGGCTCGCGCCCGCTGCGCTTCGAGACCGAGGATCTCGGCAGCCATCTGGCCGAATGGCCGGTCAGCCATACCATCAAGTGCCTGTGCTTCTATCATCCCGACGATTCCGAGGCCCTGCGCCGCGAGCAGGAGGAACGCCTGCTGATCCTGAACGACGCCGCGCGCACCGCGGGGCGCGAGCTGCTGGTGGAGATCATCGCCGGCAAGCATGGCACGCTCGGCGACGATACCGTGGCGCGGGTCCTCACCCGGCTCTATGACCTCGGGCTAAGGCCCGACTGGTGGAAGCTGGAGCCGCAGCCGGGCGAAGCCGCCTGGACCCGCATCGGCGACGTGATACGCGCCCGCGACCCGCATTGCCGCGGCGTCGTCCTGCTCGGCCTCGAGGCGCCGGAGGAGGTGCTGGAGCGCGCCTTCAAGGCGGCGTGCACCGATCCGGTGGTCAAGGGCTTCGCCGTCGGCCGCACCATCTTCGCCGAGCCCGCCGATGCCTGGCTGCGCGGCAAGCTGAGCGACGAAGCTGCGGTGGCCGAAATGGCCCGCCGCTTCGGCAAGCTCTGCGACGCCTGGAAGAAGGCGAAGCGCGCGAACTCCGTCGCGGCGCAGTGATGAATTTGGCGGCGAGCAATCTTCACATGAATCCCCTCCACCCGAAGGGGGGAGGGTTAGGGAGGGGGCGGCCGCGTTTCGGTGTCAGACAATCTTCGCTCGCTGCCCCCACCCCTGCCCTCCCCCCTTCGGGTGGAGGGGGACTTTGCTATGGCTGGCGCCTAGAATGGCGCTCTGATCAAGAAATCTCCACCCTGGGAGCCATCTGATGACCACCATCCGCCTCACCATGGCGCAGGCCCTTGTGCGCTACCTGGCCGCGCAGCGCAGCACGCGCGACGGCAGGCAAGTGCCGCTGTTCGCCGGCATGTGGGCGATCTTCGGCCACGGCAACGTCGCCGGCATGGGCGAGGCGCTCTACGCCGCGCAGGACGAACTGCCGACCTATCGCGCGCACAACGAGCAGGCGATGGCCCACACCGCCATCGCCTTCGCCAAGGCGGCGCGGCGGCGGCAGATGATGGCCTGCACCACCTCCATCGGCCCCGGCGCCACCAACATGGTGACGGCCGCGGCGGTCGCCCATGTCGACCGCCTGCCGGTGCTCCTCCTGCCCGGCGACATCTTTGCCAACCGCCGCCCCGACCCGGTGCTGCAGCAGGTCGAGGATTTCGGCGACGGAACCGTCTCGGCCAATGACTGCTTCAAGCCGGTGTCGCGCTATTTCGACCGCATCACGCGCCCGGAGCAGATCCTGACCGCCCTGCCCCGCGCGGTCTCCGTGCTGACCGATCCGGCCGAATGCGGCCCGGTCACCCTGGCGCTGTGCCAGGATGTGCAGACCGAGGCCTATGACTACCCGGAAGCCTTCTTCGCGCCGCATCTCTGGGGCGCGCGCCGGCCGGAGCCGGACCGCGACGAGCTGGCCCATGCGATCTCGCATCTGAAGCGGGCGAAGAAGCCCTTCATCGTCTCGGGCGGCGGCGTGCTCTATTCGGAGGCGGAGAAGGCGCTGGCCGATTTCGCCGAGAAGCGCGGCATCCCGGTGGCCGAGACCCAGGCCGGCAAGTCGGCCATGCCGATCAAGCACCCGCAATACATGGGCTCGATCGGCGTCACCGGCAGCAGCGCCGCCAACGCGCTGGCGCAGGAAGCCGACGTGGTGCTCGCCATCGGCACGCGGCTGCAGGACTTCACCACCGGCTCGCGCGCCTTGTTCCGCGCCGAGGGCCGCAAGATCATCAACCTCAACACCCAGGCCTTCGACGCCTTCACATCAACCTCAACACCCAGGCCTTCGACGCCTTCAAGCACGGCGGCCTGGCGCTGATTGCGGACGCCAAGGCCGGCATCGCGGCGCTGGACAAGGGCCTCGGCGACTACGCCGCGCCCAATGCCTGGCAGAAGCAGGCGGCCACGGTGCGCAAGACCTGGGCGGCGGAGCATGCCGCCGCCACCGCCGCGCCCAATCGCGGCCTGCCCTCGGACGGCCAGGTGATCGGTGCCGTGCAGCGCGCCGGCAAGCCCAGCGACGTGGTGGTCTGCGCCTCCGGCGGCCTGCCGGGCGAACTCCACAAGCTCTGGCAATCGGGCGCGCCCGGCGGCTATCACCTGGAATACGGCTTCTCCTGCATGGGCTACGAGATCGCCGGCGGCCTGGGCGTGAAGATGGCCGACCCGGCGCGCGAGGTCGTCGTCATGGTCGGCGACGGCTCCTATCTGATGATGAACTCGGAACTCGCCACCTCGGTGATGATGGGCCAGAAGCTGATTGTGGTACTGCTCGACAATCGCGGCTTCGGCTGCATCAACCGCCTGCAGCGCGCCACCGGCGGCGAGAGCTTCAACAACCTGCTGCAGCACGCCAGGCACGAAGTGCTCCCCGAGATCGACTTCGCCGCCCATGCCAGGAGCCTGGGCGCCAGGTCAGAGAAGGTCTCGACCACCGCGGAACTGGAAGCGGCGATGGGCCGTGCGCGCAAGTCGGACCGTTCCTACATGATCGTGATCGACACCGACCCCTACAAGACCACCGAGGCCGGCGGCTATTGGTGGGACGTGGCGGTGCCGGAAGTCTCGCCGCGGCCGAAGGTGCGCAGCGCGCGCAAGACCTACGAGAAGGCCACCAAGATGCAGCGTGTTGGAGAGTAGAGTCAGATGAGCGTTCGTTTCGGCGTCAATCCCATCGGCTGGTCCAACGACGATCTGCGCGAGCTCGGCGGCAAGACGCCGCTGGAGACCTGCCTCGCCGAGGCGAAGCAGGCCGGCTATGAGGGCATCGAGCTCGGCCACAAATTCCCGCGCGAGGCCAAGGCGCTGACGGCGGTGCTGGGCGCGCATGGGCTCGATCTGGTGTCGGGGTGGTATTCCTCCGAGCTGCTGCTGCGCGACGCAAATGAAGAGATGAAGCACCTGCGCGCCCATCTCGACCTGCTGAAGGCGCTGGGCTCGAAGATCCTGATCTTCGCCGAAACCTCCAACGCCACCCACGGCAATCGCGACGTGCCGCTGTCGAAGCGCCCGGTGATGAAGCCGGCGCAATGGCGCGAATTCGGCCAGCGCATGACCGAAGTCGCCGAGGCCGTCGCCAAGGAAGGCGTGGCGCTCGCCTATCATCACCACATGGGGACGGTGGTGCAGAGCGGCGAGGATATCGACGCCTTCATGGACTCGACTGGCCCTGCCGTGAAGCTGCTGCTGGATACCGGCCACGCCACCTTCGGCGGCGCCGATCCGGTGGCGCTGGCGCGCAAGTATCGCAGCCGCGTCGCCCATGTTCATTGCAAGGACGTGCGCAAGGACGTGCTCGCCGAGGCCCGCGCCAAGGATTGGAGCTTCCTCGACGCCGTGGTCGCCGGTTGCTTCACCGTGCCGGGCGACGGCATGGTCGACTACCCGGCCTTCTTCAAGGAGCTGCCCGGCTATTCCGGCTGGCTGGTGGTGGAAGCGGAACAGGACCCGGAAAAGGCCAACCCGCTGAAATACGCGACGCTGGGCTGCGCCAACTTGAAGCGCTACGCCAAAGACGCCAAATTGGCCTGACCCAAAAAGACCTGATGGGGAGAACGCTCATGGCCAATCTGCTGGTGAAGCGCAAACAGCCGGATTCACAAGGCTCGGTGCTGTCGGTGACGCCGAAAAGCGCGGGGTGGACCTATGTCGGCTTCGAGGTGTTCCAGCGCAAGGCGGGACAGGATTTCACCTGGAAGTCCACCGACCGCGAGGCCTGCATCGTGCTGCTCTCCGGCAAGGCGCACCTGACGCTGGACAGCAAGGACCAGGGCGAGATCGGCGGCCGCAAGGGCGTGTTTGAAGGACCGGGCTGGTCGGTCTATGTGCCCGCCGGCGTCACCTGCGTGCTGAAGGCGAGCGGCGATCTGGAACTCGGCGTGTGCACCGCGCCGGGCACCAAGGGCGCCTTCCCCGCCCGCGTCATTCCGCCGGAGCAGGTCGACTTCGAGGAGCGCGGCCAGGGCACCAACCGGCGCCTCGTCTACAACATCCTGCCCGATACCGCGCCGGCGGAAAGTCTCTTGGTGGTCGAGGTGGTGACGCCGGGCGGTAACTGGTCCTCCTACCCGCCGCACAAGCACGACCGCGACGCGCTGCCCGAGGAGAGCTTCCTCGAGGAGACCTACTACCACCGCCTCAACCCGCCCCAGGGCTTCGCCTTCCAGCGCGTCTACACCGACGACCGCGCGATCGACGAGACCATGGCCATCGAGGACGGCGATTGCGTGATGGTCCCGCGCGGCTACCACCCCGTCGGCGCGCCGCACGGCTACGATCTCTATTATTTGAACGTGATGGCCGGCCCGAACCGCAAATGGGTGTTCAAGAACGACCCGGCGCATGAGTGGATTGTGAAGAAGCCGAAATAGGCCTGCCGCCCTTCAACTGCATCATCTCCGAGCTGGCAGCAGGCACCCGTTACCGCCGCAAAATCTCCACAGTTCGGCGTTATCAATGCTGCAATGTGGGTCGATCCTCAAGGGGGAGCACGAGATGGTCAGGTACGTCTGTCGTCTGGCGCTGGTGATCCTTGGGTTGCTGGCCTGCGCGCCGGTTCATGCCGAAGAGGTGGTCATTTCCCTGGATGGCGACAGCGTTCCGGTGATCGCCACCATCATCGGGCCACAAAGCCTGCTGGACCGTGCCGCCCAGGTCGCCAAGCTGCGGGATGAGACCTGTGAGATCCGTCAGATCTTCATTGGCGAGAGTTTCTCCGTCGATTGGGGGGATCAGGGCAGGTACTACACCCAGGTCGCGCCGCCGATTCTTGGGCCTGACGGCTGCGTCGATTGGATGAAGCATCGCTATACCGTGCCCGGCACGTACCTGGTCCGGGCCGGACTGCATCATCTGGGCCCGACCGACATGCCGATCTCGGACTGGCAATCCGAACGCCGCGTGACGGTCGGTGGTATAGCGGCCCCGCTGGAGTTTTCCCTCGTCGACACCGCCACCGGAAGAACCGTACT
>JBGAGP010000179.1:0-8010 GCA_044226685.1 Dongiaceae bacterium | reverse complement strand
ACGTTGAACCGGGTGAAGGCCGGCCGGCGCGATTGCTGGACGAATTCCTTGAGCGAGATGACCGAGGGCAGCCGCATGGTGAAGGACGGGCTGTGCACCTCGTTGTCGTATTCGGAGATGATGTTGACCCGGTCGAGGAACACGGCCTTGACCACTTCCTGCCAGGGCCAGAGCGACAGCGGGAAGTAACTCAACGGCCGGAAATCGGCGTTGAGGACCAGGGCCGGACAAGCTTCAGGCGATGCCTGCACGCACAACACCTCCATACCCTCAGGTCACTCCCCGGGGTGGCGGCGCTGGGTCCGTCACCGGAACGACCATCACAACACAGGATATAAGTAGCGAGGCGGCGGCCAAAACACAAGATGTAGCGAGGATGCGGAAAGCCGCATCCCGTTGATTTCACTCGCTTGTCATCCGGCGGCGGACGCCACCTGGAAGCAGCGCCGCAGGAACAGGGCACCCTTCTGCGCCCCCACCTGGTCGATGGAATGGACCAGGCCCGGGCGCGATTCGGTCTCTACCGGCACGCCCAGGGCCTTGAGGGCGGTTTCGGCCTCGGCCAGGGCGCCGAAGGGCACCACCTGGTCGGCGGTGCCATGGACCAGGAAGACCGGCGGCCGGGCGCGGATCTCGGCGGGAAGGGCGGCCGCGCCGATCAGGCGGCCGGAGAAGCCGAGGATGCCGCCGACCGGCTGGGCGCGGCGCAGGCCGACATGGAGCGACATCATGGTGCCCTGCGAGAAGCCGACCAGCGCCAGGTCGCGCGCGGCCATGCCGCGCTTCGCCAGCTCCGTGTCGAGGAAATGGTCGAGGATCTGGCCCGCCAGTTGGGCGCCGCCGAACAGGATTTCCGGCGTGCGGTCCTCCAGCCCGAACCACTGGAAGCCGAAGGCCGACATCTCGCAGGGGAAGGGTGCGTTGGGCGACAGGAACTCCGCCTCCGGCAAGGCCTGGGCGAAGAACGGCGCCAGCCCGATCAGATCATCGCCGTTGGAGCCGTAGCCATGCAGGAGCACGACCAGCTGCCTGGCCTTGCCGCCGGCGGCGGGCTTCTGCGATGGGCCGGAAAGTTCGATCATGGAGGCCGTCCTGGTTGCTGCGGGCCCCGCATCTAAACGGGCGGGGTCCGGCGGCACAAGAGGACGATTCGCGGCTGGGGATGATTCCCGGGCGCGGGCGGTCAGGCCTGGAGCGCGACGGCGTCCTGCTGGCCTTCTGCGCGGTCGAGCAGCGCGATGGTCACGGTGGTGCCCTTGCCGGGCGCGCTTTCGATGTCGAAGCTGCCGCCCAGCAACTCGGCGAACTTGCGGGTCAGCGGCAGGCCGAGGCCGATGCCCTGGCCGTTGCGCTGGAAGGCGTTGCCGATCTGGCCGAACGAAGCCAGCGCAACCGGCAGGTCTTCCGGCCGCATGCCGATGCCGGTATCGGCGACGCGGAGGATGGTGCGGCCCTCCATCGGATCATGATTGATCGCGATGGTGACGCTGCCGCCCTCCGGCGTGAATTTCAGCGCATTGGAGATGAGGTTGAACAGGATCTGGCGGATCTTGCCCTCGTCGCTGGTGATCGGGTCGGCGGTGCAATTGGCGGCGAAGCGCAAGGCGACGTTCTTCGCCGCCGCCTGGCGGCTCATCAACCGCACCACGTCGCGCCCGATCTCGCAGACATCGACCGATCCGATATTCACCCGCGCGCGGCCGGTCTCGATCTGCACCAGGTCGAGCACGTCGTTGATGATGCCGAGCAGATGGCGGCCGGAGCGTTCGATGTCGCCAGCATATTCCTTGTAGCGCGGTGTGCCGACCGGCCCCAGGATCTCGTTGGTGATGAGCTCGGCGAAACCGAGGATCGCGTTCAGTGGCGTGCGCAGCTCATGGCTCATATTGGCCAGGAATTCCGACTTGGCGCGGCTGGCCGCGTCGGCGCGGGCTGCGCGCTCGGCGAGTGCGATGTTGTGGGCGTGCTTGCGCTGCAGCGCGCGCTCGGCGAACCAGACGATCGCCGCGAGGAAGGCGAAGACCAGCAGCAGGACGATGGCCGAGGTGCCGACCAGGAGCGATCCGGTATAGTCGCGCTGCGCCTGGAAGGCGCTGACATCGGCATAGGTCTCGGCGACGCCGACGATGTCGCCTGCCTCGCCCATCGGCCGGATCGCGATGTAGCTCGACAACACCCACACATCATGGCGTTCGCCATCGACCGCCTGGAAGCTGTCGCGGTGCTCGAGCTTGCTCACCATGCGACCGGCGAGCGCCGCCAGGAAGCGGTCGTTCCGGCTTTCGATGCTGCCGATCTGCTTCGGGTCGGTGGAAAAGACGGTGCGCCCGTCGATGTCGTAGATCTTGATCTTGAGCGCATTGGTGCCGGCGACCAGGCGGCGCACGGCGTCCTGCAGCGCCGCCATCGTCGGGTCGCGGCGAAGGTCGTCGCCGCTGCGATGGCTCGCCGCGACCAGGAACGGCTCGAAGCCTGGCCAGACGGCGTTGGCGAAGGCCTGGGTCAGCGCGGCGTTGTTCTGCTCCGCCAGGTCGGAGAACTGGTCGTTCGAGACGCTGCGGTTGAGATAGGACAAGGCGAAGGCGCCGAGCAGCACCACCATGCCGCCCAGGATCAGGAAGGAATGGATCAGGCGCAGCCGCCACTGGCGCTGTGGCAGGGCAACGGCCGCTTCAATGCCTGAGCCGGCTTCGGTTGCTTCAGTCTGCAAGCGTTCCCCCGGAATGGCCGGACCACAATCTTCGGCCCGAGATGCCGGATCCGCCATTAATGGAAGCAACCGTACCTTCGCATGCCTTAATAAGTGATGGACAAGAGTCCTGAGCACACGAATTTCCCGCACCGCGCGCAAACGCCGATCGATGGTATTTGAGACAATTCCCCGGCAACCGGCGCTACGCCATGGGCGGAAGGGCGGCGCCGCTCAAAGGGGCGGAGCGTTGCGGTAGTAGTGCCAGAGCATCCGCGCGGCATAGGAGCGATAGGGCCGCCAGGGCTCGGCCAATGCCCGCAATTCCTTCGGGCTTGGCCGTTCCGCCAGCTTCTTCAGCCGCTGTGCGGCGACGATCAGGGCCAGGTCCTGCGCCGGCATGATGTCGGGCCGTTTCAGATTGAACAGCAGGAACACCTCGGCCGACCAGGTGCCCAGGCCCTTGATCTGCGTGATCGCGGCGATCGCCTCCTCGTCGCTTTGCCGGCGCAGCCTGGGGATCGACAGGCGGCCGTCGAGGAACGCGCTCGCCAGGTCGCGGCCATAGACCATCTTCTGCCGGCTGAAGCCGACCGCCTTCAGGTCGGCCTCGGTCAGCGCCAGGAAGGCCGCGGGATCGGTCGCCGCCATCGCCGCCTCGAGGCGGTCGGAAATCGCCTTGGCGGCATGGGTCGAGACCTGCTGCGCCACGATGACGTGCAGCAGCGCCATGAAGGTCGCCGGCCGGCCGCGCGGCGGCGGCGGGCCGATCTCGGCGATGGCGCGGCCGAAATCGCGGTCGGCCCTGCCCAGATGGGCGAGGGCGCGTTGCAGCAATGCCGGATCTTCTTTAGGTCTAGCCATGCATTCGCCTGTTTTTCCCGACTCTAGCCGCCGGTCGACATGATCGTCACCCGATTCGCCCCCAGCCCGACCGGGCTCCTGCATCTCGGCCACGCACATTCAGCCTTGTTTGGATGGCGCAAAGCGCGCGCCGCCGCTGGCCGATTCTTGCTGCGGATCGAGGATATCGATCCTGCCCGCTGCCGGCCGGAGTTCGAGGCGGCGATCCTGCGCGACCTCGCCTGGCTCGGGCTCGACTGGGACGGGCCGGTGCGCCGGCAATCCGAGCACCTGGCGGACTACCAGGCGGCACTTGACCGGCTTGCGATGGAGGGCCTGCTCTATCCCTGCTTCTGCAGCCGCAAGGACATCGCCGCCGCAAGCAGCGCCCCGCACGGGCCGGAGGGACCCATCTATCCCGGCACCTGCCGTGCCCTGGCGCCGGACGCCGCCAAGGCGCGGATGACCCGGGGCGATCCATACGCCCTGCGCTTCGACGCCGCGAAAGCGGCGCTCCGCGCCGGGCCCCTGTCCTTCACGGATGAGCGGCAGGGCGAGATTCCTGTCGACGCCTCCGTGCTTGGCGACGTGGTGCTGGCGCGGCGGGATGCGCCGGCGAGCTATCACCTCTGCGTCACCCTGGACGACCACCTGCAGGATGTGACGCTGGTCACGCGCGGCGAGGATCTGCTGCACGCGACCCATGTCCAGCGGTTGATTCAGGCGGTCCTGGGCTTGAATACCCCCCACTACGCACACCATGTTCTGCTGACCAACGCCGGGGGGGAGCGGCTGTCCAAGCGCGACGGGGCGATGAGCCTGGCGGCGCTCAGGGAAGCCGGCCGGTCGGCAGCGGACGTGCGTGCCCTGGCCGGATTTGCGGATTAGCCCGATATCGTGGGCTTCGCTTTGAAGTCTGGCGGCGCCTGACCGGATCGTCTATATGAGGGCCGCCTTCACCATGCGCGCGTTGGTTCGATGGATTTGACCGCTCTCTGGCCCGAACTGGTTGCCCTCGGCCAAATCGTCATGATCGACCTGGTGCTGGCGGGTGACAATGCCATCGTCGTCGGCATGGCCGCGGCGGGGCTGCCCAAGGAGCAGCGCGGCAAGGCGATCCTGGTCGGTATCATCGCCGCCACCGTGTTGCGCATCCTGTTCGCCGCGACCACCAAGCAGTTGCTCGCTATCATCGGGCTCACCCTCGCCGGCGGCCTCCTCCTGCTCTGGGTGTGCTGGAAGTTCTGGCGCGAAATCATGCACCAGCGGCGCGAGCGCCTGCGCGAAGCGGCAAGAAGGCGGCAAGACCTGACCCGGGACGAGCGCGTCGAACTGGCCGAGCCGCAGGAAGCCCTGCCCGGCGCGGCGCCCGCAAAGACGCTGCGCCAGGCGATCATCCAGATCATCATCGCCGACGTGTCGATGTCCCTCGACAACGTGCTGGCCGTCGCCGGGGCGTCCGAAGGACACCGCGACTACGTTCTCGTGCTGGGGCTCGGCCTGTCGGTGGCACTGATGGGCGCGGCGGCGACCGTCATCGCCAACCTGCTCAAGCGCTATCACTGGATCGCCTATATCGGCCTGGTCGTCATCCTCTGGGTGGCGGTCAGCATGATTTTCCGGGGCTCGGCCGAGGTGATGAACGAGGTCGATACCGTCGGGCAGCTGTTCCAGTAGGCGCGGGGCGGCTAGCCCCGCCACAGGCCCAGCGCGAGATCGCTGTAGTCCTTTTCGTCCGGCGCGATATGGCCGTGGCGGATCAGGAAATCGATGACCACCAGCGCGACGTTGAACTTGAAGTCCTGGCCGCGGGCGAGGATCTCGCGCACCGCGTCCAGCTCCATCAGCTCGAAACTCGCGATCTCGCCATCCGCGTTGCGTGGCACGAAGTCGGCGGGTAGCTCCAGGTCATAGGCAAAGATGGTGTCGTTGCGCAGCCAGCCCTGGTGCTCCATGCGGTAGCGCAGGGCGCCCACCGGCCTTGCCTGCCGCGCCAGGGATTCCGGGATCGAGGCCTCCTCCTCGCATTCCTTGACCAGGCACTCCTGGACGCCGAGGCCGAGCGAGATGCCGCCCGCCACCAGATGATCCAGCTTGCCGGGCTCGATCGGCCGGTTGCCAGCGCGCCTGCCGACCCAGAGCTTGATATCGCTGCCGGCGCGCACGAAGCCGTTCATGTGCACGCCGTAGCCGTGCACGCCGAAGACCGGCACCGCCGAGCGCTCCAGCCGCAACAGCGGCGCCTGGCCGAAATGCTGCAGGACCGGGAACCATTCGCCGCGCCATCCGGTGAAGATGCCGGCCTCGTAGAGATCGCGGGTGACGTCGCCCACGGCGGCGGAGCGGAGATCGTAGGTGGCCAGGTGCGGCTTCAGGCGGACTTCGTTCCCGCTCACCGAGAAGACGGTCGGATATCCGGCCAGCCGCTCCGCCACGTCGCGCCGGACCCAGCCGGCCCGCGCGTCGCCGATGCACCAGGGCAGGAACTTGCCCATGTCGGCGCTCTGGCAGCGGTGGATGTGATCGATGAGGCTCATGTGCGCACGAAAGGAATGGCCGGCCGCAGATTGGCAATGATGTCGAGATAGTCCGGATCCTCCGGCCCGATGCGGCCGAGGCGGATCAGCAGGTCGAGATTTACCAGCGCCACGTCGAACATGAACTCATCCGCCTCGCGCAGGCTGCGCTCCAGCTGCTCCAGGCTCCAGAGCTGGAACTCCGCCACCTCGCCATCGGTGTTCCGCGGCGCGAAATCGGCCGGCAGCTCGAGGTCGAAGTTGAACTGCAGGCCGATGCGCAGTCCCTCCGCGGCGGGGATCGCCATGGTGACGAGGCCGGTCGGCCGCGCCCGGCGCGCGATGTCGGGCGGGATGCCGGCTTCCTCGGCGCACTCCTTCAACAGGTTGTCGTGGATCGAGATCCCGTGCGGCAGGCCGCCGCCGACCACGATGTCGAGCATGCCCGGATCGACATGCTTGGTCAGGCTGCGCCGCGCCACCCAGATCTTCCAGCCGTCGTGCCCGCCTTCCTTGGTGCGCACCAGACCGTTGACGTTGACGCCGTAGCTGAGCAACCCGAACAGGGGCGTCGCCGCGCGTTCCATCAGCAGCAGCGGCACTTCGTCGTATCGGCGGTTGACCGGATAGAGCTCGTCGCGCCAGCCCGGCACCAGGCCACGTTCACGCAAGGCATTCAGCACCTCGGCCACTGCACGACCACGCTCCGCCGCATCGGCGAAGCGGTCATGCAGGATGACTGACTGGTCATCGAGCCGGAAGACTTGAGGGTAGGCGGCCAGCTCGCGGGCGAAGTCGGGCGTCACCCAGCCGACATGGTGGTCGGCGACGACAAAGCGGCGATAGCGCGCGAAATCCGCCGCCGGGTAGCGGCGGAACTGGCGCATCAGGCTCGCTGCCTCGCCTTGCACGTCACGCACCTCTCAAGCCGTCGGCCCAAGCGAACAAAATGCCATGGTCCGGCCGCATTTGCGCCTCAGCCCCGCCCAGTAAGGCGGCCATAAGCGCTGGACCTGCCGTTCCGGCACGGTTCTAGAGGAGGGGAAGCCAAATGCAAAGGTCTAAGCAACCGGGGTCCAGGCAGGGCGGAACACGACTCTGGATCGCCGGCGTGTCGACGGCCCTGGTCCTGTTCGGCTGCAATTCCGAGCAGATCGCGCAGCAGACTGCCAACAGCAACCAACCCCGCAACGAGACCAAGGCCAAGACGGAAGAACTGGAGGCGGCCGCTGCACCGGCGCCTCAAGCCGCGACGGGCGCGACGGTGGCGCAGGCGGATGCCTTGCAAGGCGGAGCCTATGCGCCGCC
Organism: Dongiaceae bacterium; assembly: GCA_044226685.1. GTDB lineage: Bacteria > Pseudomonadota > Alphaproteobacteria > Dongiales > Dongiaceae > Dongia_A. Next base: position 654 of record JBGAGP010000179.1, on the reverse strand, counting down.
AGCCGCCAGTGCGCCGCCGATCGAAATCAAGCAGGCGTTGATCCTGCCGGGCGAGGGCGAAAACTACGCCGCGATCGACGACTATCCCGTGAAGCAGGTGGTCGAGGCGCCGGTCTCCACCTTCTCCATCGACGTCGACACCGGCGCCTATGCCAATGTGCGGCGCTTCCTGCTGAACGGCCAGATGCCGCCCAGGGACGCGGTTCGGGTCGAGGAGATGATCAACTACTTCAGCTACGACTATCCCGGCCCCACCGATGATGCCACGCCGTTCCGCGTGACCACGTCGGTCGAGCGCACACCGTGGAACAGCGAGACCTATCTGCTGCATGTCGGCATCAAGGGCTACGAGCCGCCGCGGGGCGAGCGCCCGCCGGCCAACCTGGTGTTCCTGGTCGATGTCTCCGGCTCGATGGCCGACCCCGACAAGCTGCCGCTCCTGAAATCCGGCATGAAGCTGCTGGCCGACCAGTTGCGCGACGACGACACCGTTTCGATCGTGGTCTATGCCGGCGCCGCCGGCCTGGTGCTCGAGCCGACCAAGGGCAAGGACAGGGAGAAGATCAAGGCCGCGCTCGACCGGCTGGAGGCCGGCGGGTCGACGGCGGGCGGCGAAGGCTTGCAGCTCGCCTACGCCACGGCGAAGCAGGCGAT
>JBGAGP010000178.1:0-8024 GCA_044226685.1 Dongiaceae bacterium | reverse complement strand
CGGCGAGACCGGCGGCGGAGTCCGCAAGGGCCGGCGACGCGGCGCCGACCAGCAATCCGACGAGGCAGCACAACCAGCCGCTGCAACGGCGCAGGGTTGAGCCGAAAAGCCCGCGCGACTTGGCCACCAGGGCGTCTGTCCGATTCGCCATAACCTCAATATGCGCCGGGCCAATTTCCCGCGCAACGCGGCCGCTCGGCGCGCCTTGGGCGCCCTGCCACGGGACGGGCCCGGTCAATTGGCCTTGCTGACGGCGGTGCCGCCAATCACCGGCAGCTTGCCGGCGAACGGCCCGGCATGGTGGTGAACCATGCGCCACAGCTTGGCGTCGCGGACGAACAGGTTGGTGGCGATGAAGCCGTGGCCGGAGACGGATTCCAGGCAGCAGACGATGCCCATGTCGCCGACGACGTCGCGGGCCAGGACATGGTGCGCGATCGGCATCGGGCCCGAATTGGCAAACAGTTCCGCCCAGCTGCGCAGCACCGCCTCGCGCCCCTGGATCGGCTGCCATCCCGGATGACAGCAGAACACCGCACCGGCCGGCGCCCAAAGCTCGGTCATCTGCGTCAGGTCGGCGCCGGCGAACGCCTCGTAGAAAGCGCTATTGGCGAATTCGAGCGCCGCCAGGCCGGTCATGCGGAACCCGGCTCAGTCCGGTTCGCTCTCCGGCGGCTCGTTCGGCCCGTCCGGACTGTCGGCGCCGGTCGGCAGGTCGGTCGAGCCGGGCATCGACGGAATGTAGTCGCGCGGCATCGGCCGCAGCTCCGCGACCGTGGTGGCGCAGCCGGTGGTGACGTTCACGCGCTGCCCGGCGCCGGCGGAAACCGCGCTCGGCGCATTGCAGGCCAGCACGTCGACCGCGCCCTCGATGACGTTGACCTCGGTGGCGCCGTCGCCGTCGACGAAGATCACCAGATGCGTGCCGCGAATGGTCATCGTCGCGGTCGGCGTGACCAGCTTGACGTTCTCCTTGTTCTTCAGCTCGCCGCTCTGGTAGCGGAACGCGCCGACCTTCAGGGAGATCTGCCCGCCGCCGGAGGCCGAAGCCGGGTCATAGACGAAATCGTCCAGGCGCACCTCGCCATTCGGGCCGACGACCAGCCGGGTGGCATCGAGGAACTCCAGCTCCGTCGATCCCTTGAGCCCGGTCTTCACCAGTTCCTGGGCGTGCACGGTATTGGCGAAGTAGATCGGGTGTTCCGGGTCGGCGCCCTCGGCCGTGGCGCCGCGGTAGGTGCGCTGCACCACCTCGCCGATCTCCGGCGCCTCGGAGCGCGCCGCCTGGCTCGCCGCCAGCAGAGCACCCAGCGCCGCCGCGGCGAGCCGCGATTGCCGTGTCCAACGCACCTTCATGATCCGCTCTCCACTCGATTCCAACGGCGGCCCGCTCCAACGGCGGTCTGCCGCCCCGACTCCATCCGAAAAGCCAACTAAATGATAGGCTTATCCGGGAGTGTTGCCTAGGGGCTCGCGGCGCGATGCCGATCCTGCGGCAATCCGGCCAAGGTTACCGTGGCGCGGCGGCGCTCCCAAGTGACCGCAGTCACAAGCCTGCCGTGACCGCCTGGCCGCCGCGGACCCTTGCGCCTCGTCTTTGGCGCTGCAACATTCACCGCGACACAGAATGGAGGTTTCATGATCGGCCGGCTCAACCATGTGGCCATCGCGGTGCCCGATTTGGCGGCGGCCACCGCGACCTATGGCCAGACCCTGGGCGCCAAAGTCTCCGCCCCGGTGCCGCAGCCGGCGCACGGCGTCACCGTGGTTTTCGTCGAGCTGCCGAATACCAAGATCGAGCTGCTCCACCCGCTCGGCGATGCCTCGCCCATCAAGAGCTTCCTCGAGCGCAACCCCAGCGGCGGCATCCATCATGTCTGCTACGAGGTCGATGACATCCTGGCGGCGCGCGACAAGCTGAAGGCGGCAGGCGCCCGCGTGCTGGGCGACGGCCAGCCGAAGACCGGCGCCCACGACAAGCCCGTGCTGTTCCTGCATCCGAAGGACTTCCACGGCACCCTCATCGAATTGGAACAGGCCTGATCCATGTTTTCCCAAATCGCCGTCTATCTGCTGATCTGGTTCGTCGTCCTCTTCGCGGTGCTGCCCTTCGGCGTGAAGCACAACGCGGAGCCGAAGCCGGGCCACGATCCCGGAGCGCCGGCCAATCCGAACCTGTGGCGCAAGGCACTGGCCACTACTGTCATTTCCCTGCTGATCTGGGGTGTCTACTACTACGCGACCAACGTCCTCGGATTCTCGATCCGGGACCTCACCCACATCACCGGACCCGCATGAGCACCTATTGCCAGATCGCCCCCGGCCATGAATGGCACGGCCCCTATCACGAGCATCACTATGGATTTCCGATCTCCGACGATGATCAACTGTTCGAGCGCCTGATCCTGGAGATCAACCAGGCGGGCCTCAGCTGGCTCACCATCCTCAAGCGCCAGGACGCGTTCCGGAAGGCATTCCGCGGCTTCGAGATTGATCGTGTCGCGCGCATGAGCGCGCGCGACGTGGAACGGTTGATGCAGGACGCCTCGATCATCCGCAACCGTATGAAGATCGAGGCCGCCATCGAGAACGCCAGGCGCATCCGCGCCATCCAGAAGCAGCAGGAGTCCTTCGCCAGCTGGATCGCGGCGCATCATCCGCTGACCAAGCCGGACTGGGTCAAGCTGTTCAAGAAGACCTTCGTCTTCACCGGAGGCGAGATCGTCGGCGAATTCCTGATGAGCACCGGCTACCTGCCCGGCGCGCATGCCACCGATTGCCCGGTCTACAAGAAGATCGCCAAGCTGAAGCCCGCCTGGATGCAGGCGGAAAAGAAGGGCTTCGATTTCGCGCGGGGTTAGTGCGGCGCTTGCATCCCCTCCCCCAACTTGGGGGAGGGAGGTTCTTCATCCCGGCACCTTGCGGACCGCGCCCTTGTCGGCGCTGGTGGCGAAGGCGGCATAGGCGCGGAGCGCGGTGGTGACGCGGCGCTTGCGCGGCTCCGCCGGCTTCCAACCCAGCTTGTCCTGCGCCGCCCGGCGCTTCGCCAGTTCCGCGTCGTCCACGGCGAGGCGCACGCTGCGGTTCGGGATGTCGATTTCGATCGTGTCGCCCTCGCGCACCAGGCCGATCAGCCCGCCCTCGGCCGCTTCCGGCGAGACGTGACCGATGGAAAGCCCCGAGGTGCCGCCGGAGAAGCGCCCGTCGGTGATGAGGGCGCAGGCTTTGCCGAGCCCTTTCGATTTCAGGTAGCTGGTCGGATAGAGCATCTCCTGCATGCCCGGTCCGCCGCGCGGGCCCTCATAGCGGATGACCACCACGTCGCCGGCCTTGACCTCGTTCAACAGGATGCCCTGCACCGCCGCGTCCTGGCTTTCGAAGACGCGCGCCGGGCCGGAGAATTTCAGGATGCTCTCGTCGACGCCGGCGGTCTTCACGATGCAGCCGTCGAGCGCGAGATTCCCCTTCAGCACCGCCAGCCCGCCATCCTTGGAGAACGGATGCCGGGCGCTGCGGATCACGCCGGCCTCGCGGTCGAGGTCAAGATTGTCCCAGCGCCGGTCCTGGCTGAAGGCGACCTGGGTCGGCACGCCGCCCGGCGCCGCCATGAAGAAGTCACGCACCTTCTGGCTCTTGGTCGACACCACGTCCCATTGCTCGATGGCTTCGCCAAGGGTGACGGAATGGACCGTGGGCAAGTTGCGGTTGATCAACCCGGCGCGGTCGAGCTCGCCCAGGATGGCCATGATGCCACCCGCGCGATGCACGTCTTCCATGTGCACGTCGGACTTGGCCGGCGCCACCTTGCACAGCACCGGCACCTTGCGCGACAGGCGGTCGATGTCCGCCAAGGTGAAATCGAGTTCCGCCTCGTGCGCGGCGGCGAGGATGTGCAGCACCGTGTTGGTCGACCCGCCCATGGCGATGTCGAGGGCCATGGCGTTCTCGAAGGCGCCCTTGCCGGCGATCTTGCGCGGCAGCACGCTGTCGTCGTTCTGCTCGTAGTAGCGCCGCGCCAGGTCGACGACCAGATGGCCGGCCTCGACGAACAGCCCCTTGCGATAGGCGTGGGTCGCCAGGGTCGAGCCGTTGCCGGGCAGCGACAGGCCCAAGGCCTCGGTCAGGCAGTTCATCGAATTGGCGGTGAACATGCCGGAGCACGAGCCGCAGGTCGGGCAGGCCGAGCGCTCGATGACCTTCACGTCTTCTTCGCTGATGCGGTCGTCGGCGGCGGCGACCATGGCGTCGACCAGGTCCAGCGCCTGGGTCTTGCCGGCCAGCACCACCTTGCCGGCTTCCATCGGGCCGCCGGAGACGAAGACGCTGGGGATGTTGAGCCGCAGCGACGCCATCAGCATGCCGGGCGTGATCTTGTCACAATTCGAGATGCAGACCATGGCGTCGGCGCAATGGGCGTTGACCATGTATTCGACGCTGTCGGCGATCAATTCGCGCGACGGCAGCGAATAGAGCATGCCGTCATGGCCCATGGCGATGCCGTCATCGACCGCGATGGTGTTGAACTCCTTGGCCACACCACCCGCCGCCTCGATCTCGCGCGCGACCAACTGGCCCAGGTCCTTCAGGTGCACGTGGCCCGGCACGAACTGGGTGAAGGAGTTGACCACGGCGATGATCGGCTTGCCGAAATCGCTGTCCTTCATGCCGGTGGCGCGCCACAGGCCGCGGGCGCCGGCCATGTTGCGGCCGTGGGTGGTGGTGCGGGAGCGATAGGCGGGCATGGCTCTTCCCCGGAGTTGAGCGTGTCTTAGGTGCGCGCGACCGGATTGTCGGCTTCGGCGCCCTCGGCGATATCCGCCTCGAGCTCGGCTTCCTGCTGGGCGCGCTTCTTTTCCACGATGCGCGCCATGACGATCGAGATCTCGTAGAGCGCGATCAGCGGCACAGCCAGGCTGATCTGGCTGAACACGTCAGGCGGCGTCACCACCGCGGCGACCAGCACGACGAGGACGACCGCGTAGCGGCGCTTGGCCTTCAAACCGGCCGAGGTCACCAGGCCCACGCGCGCCAACAAGGTCAGCAGCACCGGCAATTCGAAGCACAGGCCGAAAGCGAAGATCAGCGTCATGACGAAGCCGATATACTCGCCGACCTTGTTTTCCATCTGTACCGGCAGCACGTCCGGACCGGCCGGTTGCTCGAAGCCGGCGAAGAACTTGATCGCGAAAGGCAGCAGCACGTAATAGAAAAACGCCGAGCCCACCACGAACATGAACGGCGTCGCCACCAGGAACGGCAGGAAGGCCTGGCGCTCGTTCTTGTAGAGGCCTGGCGCAACAAAGGCATAGATCTGCCCTGCCACGATGGGGAACGATATGCACAGGGCGCCGAACGCCGCCAGCTTGACGTTGGTGAAGAACGGCTCGGTCAGATCGGTGTAGATGAAGCGGCGCCCCACGGCGTCATGGAAATACTCCGCCAGCGGCGCCGCCAGGAAATTGAACATGTGCTGGGCGAAGTAGAAACACACCAGGAAGGCGAGGATGAACGCCACCGACGAATAGAGCAGCCGCCGCCTGAGCTCGACCAAATGCTCGAGCAGCGGCATCTTCTTATCGTCTTCCGCGCCCGCCATGATGGTTACGACTTCGCCTCTGCTTCGGTGGCGGGGATGGCCTCTGGCGCCGCCTCGGATTCCGCGGGCCCGGACAACCGCTCGACCGTCGGGCCGGCCGAAACAGGCGTGGTGCGCTCGACGGTCGGGGCGGCGATAGTCTGGGCGGCGATTGCCGGTTCCGGCGATTTCGGCGTGGTCGCAGCGGGCGTCGGCGGGAACTGGAACTGCGCCAGCTTGGACGGCTCCGCCTTGGCTTCCTTCTCGATGCCGGTGATCGTCGACTTCATCTCGCCCGTCGGGTCGACGGCCTTCTCGATCGCCTTCGAGATCGAGCCCTTGGAGATCGACTGCGCCGCCTTGCGGGCATCCTCGAGGTCGGCTTCGCGGACGATCTCGTTGACGCCGCTCTGGAACTCATTGGCCAGCTTGCGCGCGGTCTTGGTCAGGTTGCTGATGGTGCGGAGCGCGTTGGGCAGTTCCTTCGGCCCCAGCACGACCAGGGCAACGACGCCTACGACGAGCAGCTCGCCCCAGCCGAGATCGAACATCGGGAACGCCTTCCAGCCTCACGCAGCCGCAATCAGGAACGGTCGATGGCGCCCGGCTTGTCGGTGCTGTTGTCGGCCTGCGGCGGTTCCGCCGCCGAACAGGACCAGGACAACGGCCAAGACGATCAGCCAATGCCAAATACTGAAGCTACCCATCCGGGCCTCTCCTTGCCTTACCGGGGTGTTGTTTTGCGGGCGGACTATCGCAGAATGACCCCGGCCCTGCAACAAGCCCCTGCGCTGTCACGGCGCTGCATCAATCCGGCGCAAGTCGCTGGAAACTCAGGTTTCCGCGAACAGGAATATTGCCTCTGCCGGCACCTGGACACGCACCGTCTGGCCCGCCTGGGGCGGCCGGCCGGCGAGGCGCACCGCAAGCTCCACTTCAGCGCCGTCGAGATCGCGGGCCAGAACATGGACCACCCATCCCGTTCCCAGGAAGTGGGTATCCTGCACGACCGCTGTCAAGGCCGGCCCCTCGCCAATCATGCCATCCGCCGGGCCCAGGCGCGCGGCCTCGGGCCGGAAGGCGATGGTGAGGTTCGTCCCCTCGCCCCGCCCACCCGCCGGGAGCTTGCCGAGCGGGCTCTCGACCCAGCCGTCGCGCACCGTCCCCCGGAGTTCGTTGATGCGGGAGAAGAACTCCGCCACGAAGCGATCGACGGGATGGAAATAGAGCTCCTGCGGCGGGCCGCTTTGCACCACCTTGCCGGCTCGCATCAGGTAGAGGCGGTCGGCCATGAACAGCGCCTCCTCGGGGTCGTGCGTCACCAGCAGCGCGGCGGTGCCGTTGCGCCGCAGCAGGCCGAGGGTGTCGTCGCGTACCTGTTCGCGCAGCCGTTCGTCGAGGCCGGAGAACGGCTCGTCCAGCAGCAACACCGAGGGTTCGGGCGCCAGCGCACGGGCCAGCGCCACGCGCTGCTGCTGGCCGCCGGACAGCGCATGCGGATAGGCGTCGACATAGTGCTCGAGATTGACCTGGCGCAGCGTCTCGCGCACCCGCGTCATGCGCGCTGCGGACGGCAGATGGCTGATGCCGAAGGCGACATTGGCGCCGACGGTCAAATGCGGGAACAGGGCGAAGTCCTGGAACACCAGCCCGATATGGCGGCGCTCCGGCGGTACCCGCACCCGGCGCTCCGGGTCGCCCACGGTCTCGCCGCGCATGGCGACGCGGCCCTTCTGCAGCGGCTCCAGCCCTGCGGCCAGGCGCAGCACCGTCGACTTGCCGCAGCCCGACGGCCCGACCAGGCAGACCACCTCGCCCGCTTTCACCGAAAGCGAGACGCCGTCGACCGCGCGCAGCGTGTCGTAGTCATGCTGCAGATCCTGCAGGACCAGGGCGTCTTGCGGCTGCATGGTCAAGCCTGCTCTCCGGCCGGTTTGGCGGTTCCCGCCTGACCCACGCCCGGTCGGGCGCCGCGGATGGCGCGCGACAGCAGATAGACCGGGAGGATGCCGACCAGGCCGATGGCGAGCGCCGGGCCCGCCGCCTCGGCCAGCCGCTCGTCGGAGGCGAGGTCATAGGTCTTGGTCGCCAGGGTGTCGAAGTTGAACGGACGCAGCACCAAGGTGGCGGGAAGCTCCTTCAGCACATCCACGAAGACCAGGATCGCGGCGGTCAGGAGCGTACCGCGCATGATCGGCAGATGCACCTGCAGCAAGGTCGCACCCGGTGTGCGGCCGAGCGATCGCGCGGCGAAATCCATGCTGTAGGTGATCTTGCCCAGGCTCGCCTCGACCGCGTTGAAGCTGATGGTGAGGAAGCGCGTCAGATAGGCATAGGCGACGGCGGCCAGCGATCCGGTGAAGATGAGGCCGACGCTGATCCCCAGATGTTGCTTCGCCCAGCCGCCGATCGCGTGGTCGAAAGCGGCCAAGGGCAACAGCACGCCGAT
>JBGAGP010000177.1:0-8065 GCA_044226685.1 Dongiaceae bacterium | reverse complement strand
AGCTTCACCATCTGGTTCAGCGCGTCGCTGAGCAGGCTGGTCACCTGCAGGTTCGGCAGGAAGCGCCGCTTGGTCTTGTTGTTGGCATGGCTGACATGGTTGCCAACCAGGACACCCTTGCCAGTGATATCGCAACGCCGCGCCATGACAGAATCCTTCTCGATCAAATACTTAGAGGCCGGCGGGTCAAGCCTGCCGGCCGGGTCGCGCGGGTTTTAGAGAAGGCCGGCCGGGCCGTCAAGGTGATTCCGCCGGCCGGGCCGCCCGGCTATTCCTGCAAGCCCTTGAAAAAGCTGGAAAGCACCTGCCGGGCGGCGGCGGCAGGCGACAGCTTCCGGGCCGCCACTCTGGCCTCCAGCTTGGCCAGCAGGGCGGCCAGATCCGGGTCGGCGCGCAGCTTTTCCAGCAAGCCATCGGTCACTTCCTGGGCCAGCCAGGCCTTGGCCTGGTTGCGGCGGCGGGAGTCGAATTCGCCGCTCTTGCCCGTCGCCTTGCGGAATTCCTGCACCTTGGCCCAGACCGCTGCCATCCCCTCGCCCTTCAGCGCCGAACATTTGACGACACCCGGCTGCCAGTCCGCATGGATCGGCTGCATCAGGCGCAGGGCGTGGGCGTAGTCCGCGGCGGTGCGTTCCGCGGCGGGGGCGAGGTCGCCATCGGCCTTGTTGACGATCAGCAGGTCGGCCAGTTCCATCACCCCGCGCTTGACGCCTTGCAGGTCGTCACCTCCACCTGGCGCCAACAGCAGCAGGAACATGTCGGTCATCTCGGCCACCGCGGTTTCCGACTGGCCGACGCCGACCGTCTCGACGATCACCACGTCGAAGCCGGCGGCTTCGCAGAGCAGCATCGCCTCGCGCGTGCGGCGGGCGACGCCGCCGAGCGTCTCGCCGGCCGGGCTCGGGCGGATGAAGGCCTCCTTGCGCCGCGACAATTCGGTCATCCGCGTCTTGTCGCCGAGGATCGAGCCGCCGGAGATCTTCGAGGAGGGGTCGATGGCGAGCACCGCGACCTTGTGGCCCGCCTCGATCAGGTGCTGGCCGAAGGATTCGATGAAGGTCGACTTGCCGACTCCGGGCGGGCCGGAGATGCCGAGGCGCACCGACTTCCCCGTCTTCGGCAGCACCGCGTCGAGCAGCGCTTCCGCCTCGCGCCGGTGGTCGGCGCGGCGCGATTCGACGAGGGTGATGGCGCGCGCCAAAGCGCGGCGGTCGCCGGCCTTGATGCGCTCGGCCAGATCGGCGCCCGCCCCAGTCATGTTTCCACCAACGTCATTTCGCCGCCTCGATCGCCACCGGCTGATCCGGCGAGGGCGAGGCCAGCTTGCGCTCCGCCGCTTCCTGCTGGCGCCACCACATGGCGGCATACATGCCGTCCTGCGCCAGCAGGTCGCCATGGCGGCCGCGCTCGGCGATGCGGCCGTCGGCCAGCACGATGATCTCATCGGCATCGACCACCGTCGACAGGCGATGGGCGATCACCAGGGTGGTGCGGCTTTTCGACAGCTCGCGCAGATTGGTCTGGATCTCGCGCTCGGTCTGGGTGTCGAGCGCCGATGTCGCCTCGTCGAACAGCAGGATCGGCGGCGTCTTCAAAATGGTGCGGGCGATGGCGACGCGCTGCTTCTCGCCGCCGGAGAGCTTCAGGCCGCGCTCGCCCACCCGCGTCTGGTAGCCGTCGGGCAGCTTCTCGATGAAACCGGCGATCTGCGCCAGGAACGCCGCCTGCTCGATCTCGTCATGGGTCGCGTCCGGCCGGCCATAGGCGATGTTGTATTCGACGGTGTCGTTGAACAGCACGGTATCCTGCGGAACGATGCCGATGGCGCCGCGCAGGCTCTGCTGCTTCACGTCGCGCAAATCCTGCCCGTCGATCAGGATGCGTCCCGAGGTCACGTCGTAGAAGCGGAACAGCAGGCGCGAGACGGTGGACTTGCCGGCGCCGGACGGCCCGACGATGGCGAGCGTCTTTCCGGCGGGCACCCGGAAGCTGACGCCCTTGAGGATCGGCCGTCTTTCGTCATAGCCGAACACCACGTCGTCGAAGACGATCTCGCCTGCCTTGACCTGCAAGGGCTGGGCGTTCGCCTTGTCACGCACGTCGACGTCGACGCGCAGCAGGGCGAACATCGCCTCCATGTCGATCAAGGACTGGCGGATCTCGCGATAGACGGTGCCGAGGAAGTTGAGCGGCAGATAGAGCTGGATGAGATACGCGTTGACCAGGACGAAATCGCCGACCTTCATGCCGCCGGCGGCGACCTCGAAGGCCGCCATGGTCATCATCACCGTGGCGCCGATGGCGATGATCGCGGCCTGGCCGATGTTCAGCGTCGCCAGCGTGGTGCGCGACTTCACCGCCGCATGCTCATAGGCCTTGAGCGCGATGTCGTAGCGCCGCGCCTCGTGCTCCTCGTTGTTGAAGTATTTGACGGTCTCGAAATTCAGCAGTGAATCGACCGCCTTGGTGTTGGCGCTCTGGTCGCTCTCGTTCATCTGCCGGCGATACTTGATGCGCCATTCGGTGACGCCGAAGGTGTACCAGATATAGCCGCCGATGGTGACCGCCGTCGCCAGCGCGTAGCGCCAGTCGTAGAGCGCCCACAGGATGCCGCAGACCATGGCGATCTCGAGCAGCGTCGGCAGCACGTTGAACAGCACGAAGAACAGCAGGAACTCGATGCCCTTGGCGCCACGCTCAATGGCGCGGGTGAGGCCACCGGTCTGCCGGTCGAGGTGAAACTTGAGCGACAGTGCGTGCAAATGCCGGAAGGTCTGCAGCGCCACGTTGCGGATGGCGCGCTGGGCCACCCGGGCGAAGATGCCGTCGCGCAGTTCGGAGAACAGCTGGGTGGTGATCCGCGCCACGCCATAGGCCAGCAGCAGGCCGACCGGCACGGCAACCGCCGCCGCGGTCCCGCCGGCCGCCACCGCGGCACCGGCGCCGATCTTCGGCGTCAGGGCGTCGATCATGCTCTTGAACAGGATCGGCACATAGACGTTGGTGAGCTTCGCCACCACCAGGCAGACCACCGCGGCGCCCACCCGGGCGCGCAAATCCCAGCCGATCCGCGTCCACAGATGCGGCAGCAATTCCCGCACCGCCCGCATCTGGCCGCCGCCCCCGGCGTTCGCTTCGATTGTCATGAAATGCCCTGAAAAACCCAACTCTTGCCCCTTTATGTAGGTCCAGGGCGGGGCCGGGGCAATTGCTAAGAGCGCAGGGTCTCCCCCTCCCCGGGAGGGGGCGGAGATGACGAATGGCGCCGCCACAGACTCGATGGGCGCCTTCCCCCCTTGCGGGGGAAGGGGTGACTTACCTGGGAAGAGCCGACCTCAATGCTCCGTCGCGCGGCCGAGGCTGCGGGACATGACCAGATAGAGCTTCCCCACATCCGCGGTGATGAAGGTCGCGTTCAGCACCGATTCCGGGTCGGCGCTGGCCGAGTTGGTCAGCAATTCCTCGAACTTGCGAATGTAGCGGTCGACCATGTCCTGGAACTTGTCGTCGCGCTGGTAGCGCTGCTGGATCGCCGGGATGACGTAGGAATCCTTCATCTTGAACAGCCGGCGGGCGAAGACCGAGCGGTCGCCGTCGCGGTAGCGCTTCCACACGTCCTCCGGCACCTCGGAATCCAGCAGCGTGTGGATGTCGAGCGCCAGGCCGTTCAGCTCCTCGATCATCACCGCCGCCACGCGCAGGAAGCCCTCGCGGGTCGATTGCGCGGTGGTCTGGCGCAGCTTGTCCAGGCGGTCCATCGCCGCCTGGGTCGACTTGGCGATCTCCTGGGTCTGCAGCTGGAAGCGGGTGCCCAGTTCGCCGGTCTGCTGCGTCGCCGCGTCGAGCGCCTGGCGCAGGGTCGCGGTCTGCCGCTCGAAGCCCTGGGCGACGCTGGTGGCGCGCTGCACCGCATGCTCGGCGGCGCGGGTCATCAGGGTGATGCGCTCCTCCAGCGTGTTGGAGGCGGCCTGGAACTCCTGGTTCAGGCGCTGCGCCGCCTCGACCAGCACGTTGCTCTGCTTGCCGGCCAGTTCGCCGGCCGCACTCGATTCGGCGCGCGCCGCCTCGGCGCTGGCCTTGGCCGCCGCCGCGGCGGCGCTGAATTCCGCCGTCTGGCCCTGCAGCTGGCCGCGGATGGTCTGGCCGACGCCCGCCACCTGCTGCGAGAGCTGCGCCAGTTCCTGCAGCTGCACGGCGACCGAGCCCTTGATCTCGTCGAGCTGGGCGGTGGCGCGCTTGGCCAGCTGGTTCAGCGCCTCGCCGCCGTCGCGGAAGCTCTGCACCACGTCGCGCGCCTGGCGGGCGCCTTCCAAGGTCGCGTTCTTCAGCGTGTTGGCCAGGCTCTCGACCTGGGCATTCAGGGTCTCCAGCTGCGCCTCGCCCTCCTTGCCGGCCTGGCTGACCAGGCCGAGGCGCCGGGTCAGCGATTCATTGAGGTCGTGCTGGCGCAGGATCGAGCGGTCGATGACGTTGGTGAGCCCCTCGGTCTGCTGCAGCAGGGCCTGGCCGACCTCTTCCAATCGGCGGCGCGCCACGTCGGCGGCGCCCGCCAGCTGGGCCGCCTGGCCCAGATGCAGTTGCGCCAGCTGGTCGGATTGCTTGGCGCCCTCGGCGGCCGCCTGGCGCAGGGTGTTGCATTGCTGCTCCACCTCCTGGCGCAGCACGACGGTCTTCGTGGTGGCGTTGGCCATCGCGGCGTCGAGCCCCTCGAGGCTGCGCTTCAGCGACTGGTTGAGGCCGCCGGCGCCGTCGCCGGCACGCTTGGCCGCGTCGATCAGCGCCGCCGCGTCGTTGCGGAACGAGCTGGAGATGGATTGCGCCTCGACCGCGACGCGCTCGGCCACCTTGGCCACGTCGTCGAGCTGGGCCTTCAAGCCCTGGCGGATCTCGAGCGTCGCGGCATTGGTCTTGGTCAGCGCGGCGGAGAGATCGTCGTTCTGCTTCTTCAGCGTCTGGCCCAGTTCCATGGCGCGCTCGGCGGCCGAGATGCCGGCCGCCTTCAGCCCCGAGGCGTGGCGGTTCAGCAGGCTTTCGATGGCGCCGGCGATGTCCTCGATCTGGCGCTGCAGGCCGCGGCCGGCCTCCGCCGCGCGCTCGGTCAGCTGCATGCCGGCGCGGCTCGCCTCCGTCGCCTGCTTCGACAGCGCGTCGCGCATGGCGATGGCGACGTCGGCGGCCTGGGCGGCCGCCTTGCCCAAGGTCACCGATTGCGAGTTGGCGGCCTCCGACAATTGCCTGCCGCGCTCGACCAGGTCCTGGAACAGGCCACGCACGCTTTCGGATTCGGCGCTCAGGTTCTTGGTCGCCTCGGCGGCGGCCTGGGCGGCAACATCCTTCAGATGCGCGGCCTGCCGCTGGGCCGCGTCTTCGAAGCTGGCGACGATGTCGGCCAGACCCTGGCCGGTCAGCTCGGCCTGCACCTTGGCCGAAGCGCTCAAACCCTGGGTCTGCTGCACCAGGCCGGCGGCGGTGGCGGCGATCTCCTGCACCTGCAGCTTGAGCGCCGATTCCAGATAGCCGGTCGCCTGCTTGGCGGCGGCGATCAGGTCGTCGCGCTGCGCCACGGTCATGACCTGGAATTCCTTGACCTTGATGCCGATCTTCTCGGCGGCGCTGAGGAAGTCGTCAGACTGGCCGCGCAGGATCGTCTGCAATTCCCCGGTCGCCTGGCGCGCCATGTCGTGCAGGCGGGCGCTGGCGGCACTCATCGACTGCTCGAGGGTGGCGGAGCGCGTCTCCAGCTCGCCGGCCGCGTCGCGCACCTGGGCCAGGTGGCGATCCAGCTGCTCCTTGATCTTGGCGCCGGTCTGGTCGGTGACCTCGTTCAGCTTGTCACCCTGGGCCAGCGCCAGGCTGGACAGGTCGCCGGTGCGCCGCACCAGCGAATCCACCACCGCGCTCAAGGCCTGGGAATGGCCGTCGAGCTGGTGGCCGAGGCTCTGTGCCGCGCGGTCGGCCGCTTCCGACAGCACGCGGCTCTGCCCGGCCGCGGCATCGGTCAGGGTCGCGGCGCGGCGGTCGATCTCCTGCAACGCGGCGGAGATGGCATCGCCATAGGAGCTGACCGCCGCGCGCCAATGCTCGGCCGATTGCTGCTCCAGGCCCTTCATGCGCTCGGTGTGCTCGTCGAGATGCGCGCCGAAGCGGCCGGCGCTTTCCGCCGCGACCTCGTTGGCCCGCTTGGCGTGGCTTTCGAGCTCGTCGCCCAGGTTGCGCGTGCGCGTCTCCAGCGTCTGCACCAGCTCGGAGAGCTTGGCATGCTGCTCGCGCCAGGTCTCGCTGAGCGCCATGGTGTGCAGCGACATGCGCTGGCGCAAAGCGTCGCCGGCCTGCTCGGCGGCGGTGATGAGCTCGCCCCTCTGCTCGGCGATGCGCGTGCCGAGCTTCTCCATGCGCGCATCCAGCGCCTTGTCGAGGTCGCCGAGGCGCGATTCCTGGCCGGTGACCTGGGCGGCGAGGCGCTGGCCGGCGGCGTCGATCAGCGCGCTCATGCGGTCCGACTGCTTCTCGACCGAGGCGGTCAGCCGGACATTGCGCTCGTCGGCCTCCTGCAAATGCTGGTCGATCTTGGCCGCTTCCTTGCGCAGCAGATCGGCGAACAGGCCGGCGCCGCGATTGGCGGCGGCCTCCAGGATGGTGCCGTGGCCTTCGATCAGCCGCGCCAGCTCCTCGCCCTTCTTCTGCGCCAGCTCGGCGAGCTCGCCCAGTTTCACCTCGTGGTTGTCGATATGGGCGCGGAAACGCTGCGAGGCGGAATCGGCGGCGAGCGTCATGCGGCCGCCCTGCTGGTCGACCAGCTGCTGCAGCTCGGTCGTCTGCTTCGCCGCAGCATCGGCCGCGGTGGCCAGGATGCCCTTGAACTCGCCGATCTTGTCGGCCAGCGCGCGGGCGGAATCGATCGCCGCCTCGCCCAGCTTCTTGCTGTGGTCGTCGAGGGCGGCGCGCATCTGCTGCTGCTTCTCGCCCAGGCGGTCGGAGGCCGATTGCGCCATCGCCGAGACATCCTCGGCCAGGCGATCGAAGGCCTGGCGGAACTGCTCGGCCGCCATGGAGGCGGCACCCGACAGGCGCTCGACCTGGGCGCGGCTCGCCTGTTCCAGCACCGCGTTGTCGGCTGAGCAGCGTTCCGCCGCCGCGGCAGCCTGGTCGGCGAGGCGGGTCAGCTGCGAACCCATCTGTTCCGCCGCCGCGCGGATGGTGGCGGCAAGGCCGTTGCTGTGATCGGTGAACTGGCGCTGCGCCTCGCTGGTCTTGCGCACCAGGTCGGCCATGGTCGAGGCGGCCATGCCGCCCAGCGTGTCCTGGTGCCGTTTCAGCGCGTTGGCCAGGCGCTGGGCGCCCTCGTCGGCGGCCAGCAGCAGGTCGCTGCGGTGCTTGTCGATGCCTTCGACCAGCTTCTCGTAGCGGCGGTCGATCTGGCCCATCGCCTCGCCCAGGCGCTCATGCTCGGTCGTCGACTTGTCCTCGAGCGCCTTGGAGTGCCCGGCGATGGTGAGGCCGAGCTGCGACGAGACCGCGGCCACTGTGCGCTCCAGCTCCTTGAAGCGCTCATGGGCGGTGCGCTGCGCCTGCTCCAGCCCGGCGATCTCGGCCTGGGTGGCGGCGCGCACGCTCTCCGTCGTCGCATGGGCGGCGGATTGCAGATGCGCCACCTGCTCGTTCAGCTTGCCGGTCATCTGCGTGTGGGTGGCCGCGGCGGAGGCAGCGGCCGCTTCCAGGTTCTGCGCCCCGCGCTTGAGGTCCTGCTGGACCTGCTGGGTCAGCTCGGCGTTGCGGTCGCGGGTGTCGGCGAGCGACTTGGCGAGATCGGCGGCGCTGGCGTTGAGCGCGGCACGCACCGAATCCTGCAGGTCGCCGACATGGCCCTTCAGATGGTCGATCGCCGCCTGCAGGCCGGATTCCAGCGCCGCGGTCTGTGCCGAGGCGGCCTGCATCATGCTCTCGCTCTGGCGGCGGCTGGATTCGGTCGCGTCGTCGATGCGGCCGGTCAGCGCGTCGAGGCGCGCCTGGAACTTGTCGATGCTCTGGTCGATGGCATCGCCCAGGCGATCGGCCTGGGTCTCCA
>JBGAGP010000004.1:0-74256 GCA_044226685.1 Dongiaceae bacterium | reverse complement strand
ATCGCTCATTCGGATCCCAAACGACCGGTTTCGACCAAGTGATCGTTGCGATGCGGTAATAGGCCCGGCCCGCGTATCCGGTCGCTTCCTGATAGTCAGCACCAAGATCCAGTAGCTTCATTCGTCCTCCCCAAAGGATGCGGTATGCCTGCCGAGCAGCGTGACACAAATCCGATCATGGTCCTGCATCAAAGTGCCGACAAGCGGACCTCGCGAATTTCAGACAAGGGTCGAGAGCGAATATTCAAACTGAGACACTACCGGATTTCAGACGGCCTTGACGATGCCGACCACAACGCCCGCTACAGCACCGGCCTCGTCGGCAAACGGCAAATAGAGCCGGACGATGCGCGCAGACCCACCCGGAAGCTGCGCCTGGTCTTCCATCATCAGCGTGCGCCCAGATGCGAGAACGATGGCTGCTTCATTGTCCGCATCCGCACTCGACGGCGTAAGCCGGCCAACCGGCTCACCGGCCAAAGCAACTCCATAGAGCCGGTCGACATCCTTGCCGCTGCGCTCGATCCTCAGCGTCTCATCCAATTCGGCCGGGCGTCGGATCACCACGATCACGTCATCCAGATCGGCCAGACGCTCGGTGAAGCTCCCGGCCAGCGGCATGGCCGCGCCTTCACCGCGCGCAAGCCAGACGCGATAAAGCCGGCCTAGCGCTGGATGTCGGTCCGCCAACAATCGAGAATCCATGCTGGAATCCGCCGTGCCAAAGTCGACCAGATTTTCTGGTTATCTGTATTTCGGTTTAATTGATCTGCCGGTTTCGTCAATGACCGGCAGGGCATATGCAAAAAACGCTTCGCTCGCCAAGGCATATGCGTCTGGTTCAGCTCATCGTCGACAAGCGCCGGGAAGCCGGCATGAGCCAGTCCGATCTGGCCGAAGCGCTCGGCCGATACCAGTCCGTCGTTGCCGCCATCGAATCCGGCGGCCGTCGCATCGATGTCGTCGAGTTCCTTGAGCTTGCCGAAACGATCGGCTTCGATCCTCATGAAGTCATCCGCGAAGTATCTGCAATTGCGTCGAAGCACAAAGCGAAGCGGAAGACGTTATGATCGAACATCAGTGCAATTATCCCAACGCTGACAGATTCTCACCCCCTATATTTCTGAGGGGCTAGGCGTCGCCCTTCGGGCCGGGCTCTACGCGCCTCCTGCGGCGGCTTCCGAAGCCCCTTGCGGGTCTTCGCCTCCGGTAACGATCCCTGACGCGAGGGACAGCGGCGGCGGGCATTCCCACGATAAAGCCCTCCGCTTTCGAGCGGGCTTCCCTGTGGCAGCCGGTGTCACTCGGCAAATCGTGACGACGGGACGGGATGAGGGAGATCCTGCCCCCGATGCCGGTCTCGACCATGCCCGCGTTGCATCGAACGGATCGGGAAAGCCCGCATCGTCCGGGCACTTGTGGAGGCGAGGCAGCCACGGCCCCACGCGGGAGCAATGTCGTTTCTTGGCAACGCCGCCCCGAACTCGGTGGCAGGCAGGGAGCGGAGAGGGGTCAGCCTGTTCTCATTGTCGCCGGCCGATCATCAGGGAGAACCGATCACTTCGCGTCGCCGGTGAGGCTGAGGGCCTGTCCGGCCCTCTCGGAGAAGCCCTTGGCGGTGGCGGTGAAAGCGTCGTTCCGATTGCGGCTATCGGGCGGTTCCTCCTGTCCGCCTGTCTCAAGCCACGTCCATCTCGTCCTCGATAGGCAGGGGTCTGACCGAAGACCGGCGACGCAGGCGTCACCTCGATCTTGAACCCGCAACACGCCGCCTGCGGCTTTTTCCCGCCACCGGCCAGGGCCGGCTTTGCACCGCGAAGCGAAAAAGTCCTCGCCGGATGTTGCGGGCCGATCGTCCCCGGTCTGCCGACCCCCATCGAGGCCGCGATAGGCGCGGCCCGGTCAGCAGAAGGAACCACCGCAATGGCCACCATCGGCACTTTCACCGCCACCGCCAAGGGCTTCAAGGGCGCGGTCAAGACCTTGAGCCTCAACGTCAAGGCGGTCGAATTCGTCCCCGCCGAAGGCGACAACGAGAAGGGGCCGGACTTCCGCATCTTCTCCGGTGCCACCGAGTTCGGAGCGGCGTGGAAGAAGACCTCGCGCGAGGGCCGCGACTACCACTCCGTCAAGCTGGACGACCCGTCATTCCCGGCTCCGATCTATGCGAGCCTGGTCGAGGCGGAGACTGAGGGTGAGTTCGCACTCATCTGGTCCCGCCGCGCCGCCGAATGACGCCGGCTGCCACAGGGAAGCCCCGCGAAAGCGGGGCTTCCCATGTTCATGTCCGCCGCCCGAAGGAGATGCGGCGAGCCGTGCTCCCTTTGCCCTGATCGGCTGTGAAGCGTCCTAACGGCGCTTCTTCGCCGCCTCATAGACCTCGGAACGCTCGCGCTTCCCCACGGCGACAACGACCACCGTGACCCTTTCATCCTCGACGCGATAGACCAGCCGATAACCGGCCGAGCGCAGCTTGATCTTGTAGTGATCCGGCATGCCGCGCAGCGCGTCGGCCTGCACATGCGGTTGGCTCACGCGCTCCGTCAGCTTCTTCTTGAACTGCTCGCGCAGCGTCGCGCCGAGCTTGTCCCATTCCTTGCGCGCGGAGGGCAGGAATTCCAGCCTATAGGTCATCGAGGCTGACCGGCACGCCCTTCTCGTTCGCGCGCGCCTTGGCGATTTCGACCAGCGCCTGATCGTCGAGCGCGTCCATCATCGCCTCATAGGTATCGGCCGGCACCATATAGGCCATGACCCGGTTGTGGTTCAGGATCGCGACCGCGCTGCCCCGCGCGCCGTCGACGATGGCGGTTGGGTTCTTCTTCAGGTCGGAGACGCTGACGGCGATTTCGGCTTCCACGCGCTGCATGGCCTCGTCCTCGAATAACGGCATCGAAATCAGGTCCGATTTCGATATTGAATTTCAATCTATATAGTCCGCCTCCGCGACGATTGCGAGAGCGGACGGCCATCGGCCGGGCTGATGAAGGTTCCCACAGCCAGCATCGAATATGGCGAGCTGCGCTCCCTTTGTCCTGATCGGCCGCGGCCGGAGCCTTGCCGATTCTCGGGGGAGCCAAGGGGGACTTTCCCCTTGCTCCCCGCAAATGCCGCCTGTTGCAGAGCAGGGCCGCCGCCTCGCAAGGTGGTCATGACGGTCATCCTTCCCATCATCGGCACCCACCTCGCTCGGCCGGACAGCCCGGCTCCGCGCGCCAGCATTTGCCCCCTCCATCCCCGCGCGCTCACGCGCCCCCGGAAGGCATGTCGGGGGACATGCCTTCGGCATTTACGGGAAAAGGAGCAACGACCGTGAACATCATCAGCACCAGCCAGAATGGCCAGACCGTTGAAAGCGGCTTCCGCGTGGACATCTCACGCGGCGAGCGGATCGGCCGCGTGTCGTCGGAGTGGTTCTCGCGCCCCGACGACGAGCGCTTCCTGTCGCTTACCGAGCTTTACGACGCCGTGAAGGCCCGCGCGGATCGGGCGAAGGCCCGCACCGTGGAAAGCAGCGCCGTGCGCGTGGAGGCGAGCCGGGAGGATACCGAGCGGCTTTCCCTCATCGTGCCCGGACAGGATGCGCCCATTGCCCCGACGCATTGGAGCTTCGGGCAGTTGTGCAGCCTTGTCGGCGCGCCCGCCACGTATATGCGCCAGCTTCCCGCGCCGCTCGCCGGCATCAACCTGCAGCATGGTCTGCTGTCGCACCGCGCCGAGCTTGTGAAGACGCTGGAAACCGAAGACGGACGGGTTGAGCTTCGCGCCGTGACCGGCCCGGACTATGGCCGTATCTGGGACCACGAGCTTGTCGCCGCTGTCATGAAGATCGCCGGCAACGGCGTCGGCGACACCATGTGGAAGGTGCCGGGCGTGCTGGATTGGGCGACCATGACGCACAACCCCTTCGTGGACGTGACGAAGGACACCACCACGCTTTATGCCAGCGACCGCGACGTGTTCTTGTTTTTGGTAGACGATACGCATCCCATCGAGGCGGGGCGCCTGCCGAACGGCGAGCCGGACCTGTATTTCCGGGGCTTCTATTGCTGGAACAGCGAAGTCGGATCGAAAACACTCGGCATCGCCTCTTTCTATCTCCGGGCGGTTTGCATGAACCGAAACCTTTGGGGCGTGGAAGGCTTCGAGGAAATCAGCATCCGGCACAGCAAGTTCGCGGCGCAGCGCTTCGCCCATGAGGCGGCGCCCGCGCTGACGAGCTTCGCCAATTCCTCGCCCGCGCCTTTCGTCGCCGGCATCCGGGCGGCGCGCGAGCGTATCGTCGCCCGCACCGATGAAGATCGCGAGAGCTTCCTGCGCAAGCGTGGTTTCAGCAAGGCCGAGACCGGCAAGATCATCGAGACGGTGTTGCAGGAAGAAGGCAGGCCACCCGAAAGTATCTTCGATTTCGTGCAGGGCATGACGGCGCATGCCCGCGCGAAGGCGCATCAGGATAGCCGCCTTGAACTGGAAGCGAAAGCAAAGACCCTCCTGGAGAAGGCCGCATAGCCGCAGATGCCGCGCGGCGGTCCGTCGACCGCGCGGCTTTCCGTATCCGGAATTTTCCGCCGATCCGTAAATCCGGGTCGGCGGCGCGGCCGCGCCTCGACAGCACCGCCGCGGCTCGCCGGGCTCCACCCGGCTCGCAAAGTCATAGCTGGAACGGCCTCAACTATCCGAACAAATGCCATCTGCAATCGATCTCTCCCGACGATGCACGACACCTTAACTTTAGCCGCCTCATTTTGGGGAACACGCGCGTGCTCTTGAAAACAGAAGATTTCCGAAACACACGGAGGAAACATGCCCCACACGCAAGACTGGATGGCTAACGCCGCCTATCTCTACATCCTCTTTCTCGACCGTCCGGCCGTCGCCTGGGAGCACCTGCGGCGCAATCCCGGCTATCGGAACGACTGGCGCCGCTTTGGCACGAAGCGGCGTCCCTCATTGAGCGCACATGCGCAGAATTGGGGGTTACGATTTCTTCGAGAACCCCAAACACGACGCGCGCGACGCGCTGCCGTTCTGGCGGCCTGATCCGGACATCGCGCTGCCGATCGTGCCGGACGAAGATCCGGAGACCGTCGCACCGGTCTTCGACCTCTGGACCTTTCCCGGCCGCAAGGCGATCGGCCATGACGGCGGCCGACTCGCGCTGAAGCTCACCCGGCGCGGCCGCTCCTGGCATGTCCATATCGCCGGCGCGCTTGACGCCACCATGCCCTTCACCTTCGCGATCGCACCGGACGACCGGGCCGATGCCCGCTTGCGCGAGGCCAAGGAGCTACTGGCCGTGATCGCCACCCGCCCAGCCGGACTTGCCGGTCGGCGCGGCTCGCCCGAGCCGATCATCACCATGCAGTCCCTGCAGGCGCTCGACGGCCACCTCGCCGGAGCCAGCGAGCGCGAGATCGCCATCGCGATTTTCGGCGCACGCGTCGTGAAGGAGAAATGGCACGGCGACAGCGAACTGCGCGCCAGGGTCCGCTATCTCGTCCACCGTGGCCGCGCTCTCATGAACGGTGGTTATCGCCGTTTGCTCTGGGGCGCGACCGCGCGTCGGGCCGGCGAGTATTCCATGCCCGCCGCCGCCCCGTGAGGGAGAAAGCCGGCCGGCCAGGATTCTCCATACGCAGCAGGATAGGCTTTCCCCAAGCTGCCTCCCAACCGCTGGACCGGGCTTCGCTCGGCCAGCCTGAGACGGAGGCAGCTTCATGGATCGTCCCGAATCCAAACCGGCCAGCCGCTACCTCACCAATGAGGAAGCGGCCGCCTATCTCAAGCTCTCGCCGCACACGCTGAACAAGAAGCGCGTCATCGGCGGCGGACCGAAGTTCCGCAAGCTCGGCTCCCGCGTCGTCTATGCGATCGACGACCTCGAAACCTGGATCGAGGCGCGCGCCTGCAACACCACCTCCGATCCCCGCTACGCCCAAGCCCGCTGACGGCAACGCATGGCGGCGCGCAGATACATATCCGAGCGCGACCAGCTCGAACTGTTCCGATCGCGCCCCGGCGAGATGGCGACCCGCGACTCGCAGGATCTCATGGCCTATCCCTTCTTCTCCCTCGCCAAGTCGAAGCGCGTCCAGCCGATTAAATTCGAGGCCGGCGACGTCCGCATCCATGTCGAGGCCCCGGCCGAGTTCGGCCTGGCCACCATATGGGACGCCGACATCCTGATCTGGGCCGCTTCGCAGATTGTCGACGCCCGTGACCTCGGCCTGCGCACCTCGCGGCTGATGGCAACAACCCCCTATGAAATCCTGACCTTTATCGGCCGCGGCACCTCCGTCCGCGACTATCAGCGCCTCAAGGCCGCGCTCGATCGCCTGCAAGCCACCACCGTCGCCACGTCGATCCGCCAGCCCTCCGAGAGGCGCCGACATCGCTTTTCCTGGATCAACGAATGGAAGGAAAGGCTCGATGCCAAAGGCCGGCCGCTCGGCATCGAGCTGATCGTGCCGGACTGGTTCTACGAAGGCGTTCTCGACAACGCCCTGATCCTGACGATCGACCGGAACTATTTCGATCTGCTCGGTGGCATCGAACGCTGGCTTTACCGGCTGGTGCGCAAGCATGGAGGTCGCCAGCCCGGCGGCTGGCGCTTCGATTTTCATCATCTCCACGCCAAGTCCGGCAGCCTCTCGCGCTTCTCGAACTTCGCCTGCGATTTGCGCGACATCGTGCGCCGCCAGCCCTTGCCGGGCTATCGGCTGCGCATCGACCGGCTCGACGACGGCCGCGAACTGCTCGTCTTCGCGCCGGCCACGCCGCTTCTGTCCGCTTTTTCAAGGGAGGCTGTGGAAAGGCTGTGAATAGTCTCGTGCTATCGAAGGCATTCGGACTCGTGCTATCGGGGGCACGACACTCGTGCTATCAAAGGCACGAATATGCGTTAAGCAATTGTAGCGCTTTGCAAATTCGTTCCCCTAACTTCTCTAATATGAAATCTAACTTTCTTTATTTATCTGGCGACGTTGTTGATAAATACGATCAATATAAACAGACAAAAGACAATTATGACTTAAGTTATACGAATAAGTACACCTATGGGCAATCCCATACGGTCGTCGCGCAGCCTATCGCACCAGCATGCCCCCAAGGGCGACTGATACCCGGACATGACGCCCGTGCCCGCCTGGAGGGCGCGTCGTGATCGTGGCGCTCCTCAACCAGAAGGGCGGCGTCGGCAAGACCACGCTGGCCACCCATCTCGCTGGTGAGCTGGCGGTCGCTGGCGCGCGTGTCGTCGTCGTCGACGCCGATCCGCAAGGCTCGGTGCTTGACTGGTCGCAGCGGCGCGCGGAGAGCGGCCTACCGCGCCTGTTCGGCGTTCTCGGGCTGCCCCGCGAGACGCTGCATGCGGAAGTTCCCGACATCGCCCGCGGCGCTGATCACGTCGTCATCGACGGCCCGCCACGCGTGACCGCGCTGGCGCGTTCCTCAATCCTCGCCGCCGACCTGGTGCTGATCCCGGTCCAGCCGTCGCCCTATGACGTCTGGGCAAGTGCCGAGATCGTAGCGCTTGTCGGCGAGGCGCGGCTGTTCAAGCCGCAGCTCCGCGCCGCCTTCGTCGTCAACCGCCGCGTCGTTCGCACCATCATCGGCCGCGACGTGCGCGCGGCCTTGCCGGAGGGCTTGCCTGCGCTCGACGCTGACATCGGCCAGCGCGTGGTTTTCGCCGAGAGCGTCGCCACTGGCCGCCTGGCCCGCGAGTTGGAACCCGGCGGCGCGGCCGCGCAGGAGATCACCGCGCTCGCTGCCGAGATCATGGGAGGCAGCTCATGAGCGGCAAGCGCGTCACCTTCGGCGCGAAACCCGCCGCACCCACGGCCGATGCCTGGGTGCAGCAGGGCAACGGCGTCGAGGTGGCCGTTCAGGCAACGCCGCCGGCTTTGGCAGCGAAGGCCGAGATCTACACCGCGCGCCTTACCATCGACGTGACGCCGGAACTGCGCGGTCGCGTCAAGGTCGCCGCCTTCAGGCAAGGTGTCACCGTCGCCGAGATGATCCGCGCGCTGCTCGAAACGCGCTTTCCCGAAGGCGGAGCAGACGCATGACCACGCGCCGCTATACGAGCGTCCTGGCCGTCTTCGAGCGCGACCGCCTCAATGTCCGGCTGCGCTTCGGCAAGCCGGTGTGCGAGCGTCAGATCGATCGTCGCAGACGCCTCGCGATGTTCACTCCGGGCAGCACATTCGCGCTATTGCGCTGGGAGGCGAACGCTTATGGCACGACCCTCTCGCATCTCGCCATCATGCGCGCGGTTGCGCCGGGTGAAACGTGCTGCATGTGGCCCTATGTGCGTCCCGGCGCGAAAATACTGCTCTTCGTTGCCGGATGGAGTCAGGTCGAGCGTGCCTTGAAGGCGGTCGACACCGTCGAAGCCCTCGGCGTTGCTCCCACTGACGCCGCGCCGGAATATTGGCAGCAGGTCCACAACAGGCTGTGGGTGCATGAGACACCGCGCACCTATTCGCAAGAACAGCATGACGCCTGGCTCCGTCGCCGGGAGCTATTGTCATGACGGCACGCGGCCTCTTCTTGATGATGACGGCCGGCGGTGTGCTGCTGATCGCAGCACCCGTCTGGTCTGGGCATACGCCGCGCTTCATCTGGAACGCGTCGGCAAGTGTGCCGGTCGGCCTCTATCGCATCGAGCCGGCAGACCGGATCGCGGTCACGGACCTCGCCATTGTCAGGCCGCCGGAACCGCTGGCCGGCTTTCTCGACGCCCGCGGCTATCTTCCGCGCGGCGTGCCGCTCTTGAAGCGCGTGCTCGCGCTCGCGGGCCAGACCGTATGCCGCGAGGGCTTAGACATTATCGCTTACGGCTGGCGCTACGGGGCGGCTCGTGAGCGTGACAATCGTGGCCGACCACTGCCTGTCTGGCAGGGCTGCCGCGTCGTCGCGAGCGACGCCGTTTTCCTCATGAACTGGGACGTGCCGGACTCATTTGACAGTCGGTATTTTGGCCCGCTTCCCCTCTCTTCCATCGTCGGTCGCGCGGTTCCGATCTGGACCAACGACGGCGACATTGATCCGGCTTCAGAGCCGGTTCCCGACGAGCCATAGGCGGCTCGTGTCCGACCCCAGAAGGAGTGTGCCATGCCGCAGATTGGGACTTTCGAGAAGACGAAGGACGGCTTCACCGGCCGTATCCGGACGCTGACGCTCGACACCGAGTTGGTCATCAGGCCGGCTGAAAATGCGGACGCCGAGAATGCGCCGCACTATCGCATCTTCACCACCGACGATATCGAAACCGGTGCTGGTTGGAAGCGCACCGGCGAGAAAGCCGGTGATTACCTGTCGCTCGCCATAGACGATCCGTCCTTCACCCAGCCGATCCGCGCTCACCTGTTTCAGTCGGAAATCGACAACGCGATTTGGAACCTGCTCTGGACACGCCCATCGAAGCGTGATGAGCGGACCTGATGTCATGTGTGGGTCGCGCGAACTGGGATTGACCCTTATCCCTCTGATCGATGGGAAACGGGGTCATCCCTCCGACCCGATCGCTGGCCAGACAGCCACCGCGCGCAGTGAAGGTCAGGGGCGGTCGCTTTGCGGCCGGCAACGCCTCGCCCTTGACCGAAGCGAGGACGGTGGCAGGCTGTCGGCGCTCGGACAGGGAGCATGGTGCAAAACGTCGTCGCGCTCGCCTCTACGGCGCGTCATGCAAGCGATCGTCACCTGTACGCTGATGATGATTTCCGGCGTGGTGGCCCGAGCAGAACCTGCGTCCTCACCGCCGCCTAAGAAACCGCCCGCGAACCATCAACTATCGGCCGATCCGTGGGCTGCGCAGATCACCGAAGTGGCACAGCGTTTCGACATTCCGGAGCAGTGGATACGCTCCGTCATGGGTGTCGAAAGTGACGGCGAAACGCGCGTGGTGTCGGCGAAAGGTGCGATCGGCCTGATGCAGATCATGCCCGCCACCTGGGAGACGATGCGCAGCCGATACGGGCTCGGCGACGACCCCTTCGATCCGTATGACAATATCACTGCTGGTGCTGCCTATCTGCGCGAGATGTACGATCGCTACGGGGCGCCGGGGTTCCTCGCCGCTTACAATGCGGGGCCGGCGCGCTATGAGGAACACAAACTCCTCGGTGTGCCGCTTCCTGATGAGACGCGTGCTTATCTCGACAAGCTCGCATCGATCATCGGCAGCCCGGCTCCGAGCCTCTTCGCGGGTTCGGAGACGCACACAAACCGTGGTCCGGAAGCACCACTGTTCGCGGTCGATGCGCGGAAGAAATCCACCGTCGGTTCACTCCCCTCTCGACCATCTGCTGACGCGCTCTTTGTGACCGTCAAGCCACGCGTCGAATACGTCGAGCCGAACGACAGCGACAGCTCCGACGTGCAGCAGAAGTGATCCCATAGCCACGATGAAGCACGGATTCGGAGCGCTGAAGACGCAGGGCAAGATAAAAGGGGACGGCACGCGCCTGTCCCGAAGTTCTTGTCTGCACGTCGGTTGGGGCGGCACGCGGCGGATGAGCCCGCGTGCCTATAGAATCATCAAGCCATTGTTTATGCGTGAGCTTTCGCGTGCTTCATCGCATGGGCTTGTACAGGATTGGCGGGACCGCCATCATGCCAGATCGTGACGACAACCGCTTCCGGCCAAGGGTCTCGCCACCAAAATCGCGTGGTCGAGCAAGGACACCGAAGTTCACCGCGCGCGTTCTTAAGGCCGTTTCCCATTCCGGATCGACAAGCGGCCGGTCGTTCAGTTCCTGGCAGGTGCGTTCCGGCGCCCGTCTCGGCCGCGGCCACGTCGCCGCGAAGTTCGCTGGTCAGTCCCTGCGCGGCAGTTCTCGCCGCGTGGTCATCAAGACCCGCTTGGTCAAGTTGGAGAAGGCCGGCGCGCGCTCGACCATCACCCATCTGCGCTATATCGAGCGCGACGACGTGACCAAGGATGGCAGCAATGCCCACGCCTATGGTCCCGGCACGGACAAGGCCGATACTACCGCCTTCGAACAGCGCGGCCGCGAGGACCGACATCAGTTTCGCTTCATTGTCTCGCCGGAAGATGCGGTCGATCTTGGCGATCTGAAAGCCTTCACTCGCGATCTCATGGGCCGCATGGAAGCCGATCTAGGAACCAAGCTCGACTGGGTGGCGGTCGATCACTGGAACACCGACAATCCTCACACTCATATCGTGCTGCGCGGTCGCCAAGACGACGGATCGGATCTGGTCATCGCCCGCGATTACATCGCCGACGGCATGCGCAACCGTGCCCGCGAACTGGCAACCGAATGGCTCGGTCCCCGCACTGAGATGGAAATCCGCAACTCCATGTCGCGCGAGGTCGAGCAGGAGCGCTGGACCGGCATCGACCGGATGATCCAGCATGAGGCGGAGGCGGGTGTCATCGACCTGCTTAGCGAACCCGCCGACGCCCAGGCTCGCTTCCGACGCACGATGATGATCGGTCGGCTGCAGCGGCTTGTCGAGATGGGCCTTGCCGACCGCACTGGCGGTTACGTCTGGGCGCTGCACGACGACGCCGAAACCGCGTTGCGTGGCATGGGCGAGCGCGGCGACATCATCCGTACCATGCAGCGCGTCATGTCCGGCGAGAAGCGTGAGCTGATCGTGCTCGATGCGATGTCATCACAAACGCCCGTCATCGGTCGCATCGTCGACAAGGGACTGGCTGATGAACTCTATGATCGCGCCTATCTCGTTGTCGACGGGATCGATGGCCGGGCACACTATGTTCCGCTTTCGGTGAGCGCCGATCTGGAGGCCCTTCCGATCGGCGGCATCGTTGAGACGCGCGCGGTAGTGGAACGCGGGGCGGACAGGACCATCGCCAGCCTCGCTGTTGACGGCGTCTACCGCGCCAAACACCATCTTGCGGTGGAGCGCGCCGAAGCCAAGCCAGGATACGATCCGGAGAGCTTCGTCGCCGCACACGTCCGTCGACTCGAAGCCCTTCGCCGGGTCGGGATTGTCGACCGTATGGAAGATGGCGTCTGGCGTGTGCCAGTCGACCTCGCCGAGCGCGGTAAAGCTCATGATGCCCGTGGCCTTGGTGGTGTCGACGTCGAGCTTCGGTCGCATCTGCCGCTTGATCGCCAGACGCGTGCGATTGGTGCGACTTGGCTCGACCGGCAGCGCTTTGGCGACACCTCCGCACTCGCGCAGACCGGATTCGGCGCCAGCGTTCGAGAGGCCATGCGAGAGCGGGAGAACTTCCTCGTCGATCAGGGCCTGGCCGAGCGGCGTGGGCAGCGTGTGTTGCTCGTCCGGAATCTGCTCGCCACGCTGCGCGATCGGGAAGTCGAAACCGCTGCCAGAAAGATCGTAGAGGAGACCGGCCTGCATCATCGTGCCGTGCGCGACGGAGAACACGTAAGTGGCATCTATCGCCGCTCCATCATGCTCGCCAGTGGTCGCTTTGCCACGCTGGACGACGGCGTGGGATTCAGCCTCGTGCCGTGGCGTCCGGTGCTGGAAAAGCGCCTTGGCCAGACGGTCGCTGGGGTTGTTCGTGGCAATAGCGTCTCGTGGGAATTCGGGCGGCACAAGGGTCTGGGAATCTGACGCCAACCTTGACGCCGAGCCACGCGACGACCATCTTCGATGTGGGCTCGCCACCTTCGACCTTTCGCCGGGTCAAACGGCCTAAATATTGATCCTCATGCCACCTCTCATCGATCCTTGCGGATTGGGCTGGCTGCGTAATCGGCGAACTGCTCGAGCCCGCAACCGAGGACTTGATGATGAGATTGGAAATCACCGCAAACGACGTCGAGGACATGAAGGCAGAGCTGCGTGCAACTCTGCCGGAGGTGAAATCGTCGCACAGGATCGAAGCCCTTGCTCGGGGCCTCGGGTGGAACACCAATGCCGCCATGAGGGCGAGACTCGCGAATGGCTCAGCCGAGGTTTCCACCGACGAAGGAGCCTTCCTGGGCTATCTGCAGGAACACGGTTTCGATTCCGAACCTGGACGGATCGCACGCACTTTGGCCAAGGTCGGCATTCGACGTGCGATGGCGCTGGAACCGTTCCTCACTCAATTCGGCTATAACGTCTATCGCGGCCGTTCAAAGACCCCTGAGGAGCGCCGGGCCGAGTTCATGGCAGACCGAGCGTCAATGCTGGGCGATCACGCCGCCGATGAGTTCATCCAAGCATGCCGTTTTCTATCGCAATTCAGCAAACGTAAGACGATCAACCGCAAATCTTCTAGCTATGGTCTGAAACATCAGGCTGAGCGCTTCGGGGATTCACGGCATTCGCGTGGTTATGTCGCGAATGGAATGCTGATCGCAGCCGCGTTGGCCCTTGGCTTCAAGGTCCAGCAGATCGATCCCGATTCTCCAAATGCGTGGTTCAACATCAGCTCCAAGATGACGAACGACGGGGTAAAACTGGCGTTAGCTGCCTAACCGAGCGCGAGATCGAGAACATCTCAACTTTATCGTCATTGGCGCTTTCAATTCTTACCGTAAGTGCCAATGACATCGATCTGAAGCGCGAGACCGTGATCGATTGCATAAACCGATGCGAAGTCGGGAATGTCGACATGGCCTCTAAGCTACGTGGCGTATATACCCGCTTGCGTCACCCCATTTTGGTGCACCGCAGCAATCGCTATCAGAGTAGGCGCCTTCCGGGCTTACTAAAAGTAGAGTGCAGGTACTGTATTGCGCCGCTGTATGCGATTTGTCTCTGACGCGTCTCGGTGCTCAAGATATTTCCAATAGTTTACGTGGCTCATTGCCGCAATACTAAATTGCCATTAGTAGTAAGAAATGGTAAGGAGTAGTGCCGGGTCGTACTTAGATCATAGTTGCTGCCGTCGTGCGCAAGAATGGTCTTTGACTTAACCCCTTCAAGCAACAAGCCTTATGCCTTGTCGGCCGTTCGCACGGCCGGAAACGGCGGCTGTTGCAGGAGCGGGAATGACACCGACGAAGGTGTTGATCGGTCAGATGCTGGTGGTGTTCGGCATCGCGCTTGCCGGCACCTGGGCCGCCACGCAATGGGTCGCCTTCGAGCTCGGCTTCCAGCCACGCCTTGGAGAGCCCTGGTTCTTGATCAACGGCCTACCCGTCTACTACCCTTGGCGGTTGTTCGAGTGGTGGTATGTTTACGATGCCTATGCTCCAGACATTTTCCAAACGGGGGGTACGATCGCTGGCGGCAGCGGCGTCATTGCCGCTCTGTCCGCCATCATCGGTTCCGTCTGGCGAGCCCGGCAGTCGAAGCTCGTCACCACCTATGGCTCCGCCCGCTGGGCCGATAAGACGGACATCGCGGCGGCGGGCCTGACGAAGCCAGCCGGCGTCTTTCTCGGGCTCATGGCCAGCACCTATCTGCGCCATGCCGGCCCCGAACACATCATGGCGTTTGCGCCGACGAGAAGCGGCAAGGGCGTCGGGCTCGTTGTGCCGACGCTGCTGTCATGGCCGCATTCTGCCGTCATCCATGACATCAAGGGGGAAAATTGGACGCTGACCGCCGGCTGGCGCGCGCAGTTCTCCCATTGCCTCCTGTTCAACCCGACCGACCCGAAGAGCGCCGCCTATAATCCCCTCTTGGAAGTCCGCAGAGGCGTCCATGAGGTCCGCGACGTCCAGAACATTGCGGACATATTGGTGGATCCCGAAGGTGCGTTGGAGCGGCGCAATCACTGGGAAAAAACCAGCCATTCGCTTCTAGTCGGCGCCATCTTGCATGTCCTCTACGCTGAAGAGGACAAAACGCTCCGCGGTGTGGCCAACTTTCTCTCCGATCCGGCTCACCCGTTCGAGAGGGCCTTGTGGTCTATGATGACCACGGCGCATCTCGGGGAGCCTGGCCCGCATCCCGTCGTTGCCAGCGCCGCGCGCGAGGTGTTGAACAAGAGCGAGAACGAGCGCTCCGGTGTGCTTTCGACCGCGATGTCGTTCCTCGGCCTCTATCGCGATCCGACGGTCGCGACCGTTACATCGTGCTGCGATTGGCGCATCGCCGACTTGATCGCCGCTGATCATCCGGTCTCGCTTTATCTGGTCGTGCCGCCTTCGGACATTTCGCGCACCAAACCGCTCATTCGCTTGATCCTCAATCAGATCGGCCGCCGGCTGACAGAAAGCCTCGACGGCTCGGACGGCATCGCCCGCAAGCACAAGCTGCTTCTCATGCTCGACGAG
This sequence comes from Dongiaceae bacterium, assembly GCA_044226685.1. Lineage (GTDB taxonomy): Bacteria > Pseudomonadota > Alphaproteobacteria > Dongiales > Dongiaceae > Dongia_A. The sequence goes on along the minus strand of JBGAGP010000004.1, from coordinate 59,077 downwards.
TTTCCGGCGCTCGGCCGGCTGGACTTCTTCGAGAGCGCCTTGGCCTTCATGGCCGGCTATGGCCTGCGCTCCTTCCTCATCGCGCAGAGCCTCAATCAAATCGAAAAGGCTTACGGGCCGAACAACAGCATCCTCGACAACTGCCACGTTCGAATCGCCTTCGCGACCAATGACGAACGCACAGCCAAACGCATTTCGGACGCGCTCGGCACGGCGACGGAACTTCGCGCCCAGCGCAACTATGCCGGCCATCGCCTGTCACCCTGGCTGGGACACCTCATGGTATCTCGGCAAGAGACAGCCCGCCCGCTCCTGACGCCCGGCGAGGTCATGCAGCTTCCCGACACTCAAGAAGTCATCATGGTCTCCGGCCATCCACCGGCCAAGGCCACCAAGATCCGATACTTCACCGACAGCAATTTCACTTCGCGCGTGCTGCCGGCGCCGGTTCTCTCAGACGATGGATATGCTGATCGGCCGGCAGCGCGAACGGACGATTGGACCGGCCTTCCGCGGTTGAAATTTTCTATCCCCGCTTCTACGGGCGCACAGGCATCGGCCGTGCCCGTAGAAGGCGGACATCAACTCCTACCGGAGCTCGACAAAGCCGAAGTCATACGTCTGCATGATGGCCGCGATGACGATCTGTCCGTCCTCGACGATGAGACAGATAACCCCGTCACACGCGACGGTAAGCTCCCCAAACCGGACCGGCAGTTCCGGCGCGTGGCGCGTCTGGCCTCGCTCGATCCCGATGACGGGATCGCGCTATGAGCAAAACCCGTCTCAACATCTTTATCGAGCCCGACCATGCCAAGCGACTGCGTCAGCTTGCAGCCCTCAAAGGTGAAACGAAATCAGCGATCGTCGCGGCCGCGCTCTCTTCCTATCTTTCTCCCGATGGTGCCGACCGGCGAGAGGCGGCGCTTGCCTCACGCCTCGACCGACTGTCGAACCAGTTCGGCCGGCTGGAACGTGACCAGACCATCCTGATCGAGACCCTGGCGCTATTCATCCGCTACACGTTGTCGGTTTCAGCTCCGCTTCCGGAGGCGCATCAGAAGGCGGCTCGCGCGCAGGGGCGCCTACGCTTCAACCAATTCGTCGACCAACTCGGCCGCCACCTGCAGCGTGGCGGCAGCCTCGTTCGGCAGGTCCATGAAGAAATCTTCCCTGATGAAGGTCGCTTCTTCGGCCTAGCCGATGACAACGAGGATCAGGGGTCCGCTGGATCGGAAGACCACGATGCAGAGGCGGCGCCGCCATGATGGACAGGCCGCGCTCCCCGTCCCGGATCGTCAGCGATCGCCAGGTCCGCATGCTGCGCAGCGCCATGGGGCCGGCGATCATCGCCGCGCTCGACGATCCGGACGTCGTGGAAGTCATGCTCAATCCCGATGGAAAGCTTTGGATCGACAGGCTCGGCTCGGGCCGCGAGCCCACGGGCGCCATCCTCTCCCCGGAGGATGCCGCCCGCATCATCAAGGTCGTGGCGAACCATGTCGGCCTCGAGGTCAACCGCGAGCATCCGATTCTCTCCGCCGAGTTGCCGGAAACGGGCGAAAGGTTCGAAGGCGTCTTGCCGCCCATCGCCGTCGCACCGATCTTCGCCATCCGCAAGCGCGCCGCCGGCGTCATACCGCTGGCCCGATATGTCGCCAACGGCATCTTGACCGAGGTGCAGGCAGAGTTTCTGAGGAGCTCTGTCCTCGACCGACGGAACATCATCATTGCCGGTGGAACGTCAACGGGAAAGACCACCCTCGCTAACGCCCTGCTCCAAGAGATCGCGGCCACTGGCGATCGCGTCCTGGTGCTGGAAGACACGATCGAGCTGCAATGTGTAGCCGACGATCATGTGGCTCTCCGGACAAAGGCCAATACCGTCTCCACCGCCGATCTGGTGCGTTCCACCTTGCGGCTTCGCCCGGATCGCATCGTTGTTGGCGAGGTGCGCGGCGCCGAAGCTCTGGATCTCCTGAAGGCGTGGGGAACCGGGCACCCCGGCGGCATCGCGACATTGCATGCAGGCTCGGCGCGGGGAGCACTCACCCGGCTGGAGCAGCTCATACAAGAAGTCGTCGTCACCGTGCCGCGCGCGCTGATCGCGGAGGCCGTAGACATCATCGTCTTCATCGCCGGGCGCGGCAGCAAACGCCGCGTCGAGGACATCATCCGCGTCACGGGCCTCGACGGCGATGCCTACGCAATAGAGCACTTCACAGGAGATTAGGGATGCCGCCCATCACGTCCGTATTCACGCTTTTCCTGAATGCCGGAACAAACCAGAAACGTAAATCCGCAAGTGCGGATTCGTGCGTTTCCGTAAATCCGGAGACACGCATTTCAGCAAATCCGCTTTCGAGCATTGCAGGAAAGTTTCGAAACCGGATCTCCGGAACGGCGGCTTTGCTGATGTCCGCCTTTCTGGTTTCCCCAGCTTACGCCGCTGGTTCGTCCATGCCATGGGAAGCGCCTCTGCAATCCATCCTTGAATCGATCGAGGGGCCGGTTGCCAAGATCATCGCCGTGATCATCATCATCGTGACCGGGCTCACTTTGGCGTTCGGCGATGCCGGCGGTGGCTTCCGCAAGCTGGTCCAGATCGTCTTCGGCCTCTCCATCGCCTTCGCCGCCAGTTCCTTCTTCCTCAGCTTCTTCAGCTTTGGCGGCGGAGCGCTGGTCTAATGGCGGTCCATGCCGACGGCTTCGAAGTGCCGCTGCACCGCTCACTGACGGAGCCCGTCCTGCTGGGCGGCGCCCCACGATCGGTGGCGATCCTCAACGGGACACTCGCCGCCGCCATCGGCATCGGCCTGCATCTGTGGATTGGCGGCATCGTGCTCTGGATGGCTGGCCATGCGCTCGCCGTCTGGGGGGCGAAGGCCGATCCCCAGTTCATGGAGGTCTTCGCCCGTCACCTGAAGCACCGCGCGTTTCTGGAGGCGTGAGGCCATGATGAACCTTGCCGAATATCGCAAGCGCCCCGCGAGCCTCGCGGATTATCTCCCTTGGGCCGGGCCGGTCGCATCGGGCGTCGTGCTCAACAAGGACGGTGCGTTCCAACGCACCGCGCAGTTTCGTGGCCCGGACCTCGACAGTGCAACGGAAAGCGAGCTGGTCGCGACCACCGCCCGCCTCAACAATGCGCTGAAGCGCCTCGGCTCCGGCTGGGCGCTGTTCGTCGACGCAGAACGGCGCATCGCCGCCGGATATCCCATCTCGGAATTTCCCGACGCGGTGTCGTGGCTCGTGGAGGAAGAGCGGCGCGCGGCGTTCGAGGAAGCGGGCACGCATTTCGAGAGTGCCTACTACATCACGCTCGCCTTCCTGCCGCCGTCCGAAAGCAAGGCCCGCGCCGGCCAGCTCCTCTACGAGAGCACCGAGCGGCGCACCGTGAATTGGCGCGACTATCTCGCAGCCTTCATTTCCGAGACCGACCGCTTTCTCTCCTTGCTCGACGGCGTCATGCCGGAGATCCGCTGGCTCTCCGATGAGGAGACGCTGACTTACCTTCACGCCTGCATCTCCACGCAGCGGCACCCTGTCGCCGTTCCCCAGGTGCCGTTCCATCTCGACGCGCTGTTGCCCGATTGCGATTTCACCGGTGGACTAGCGCCGATGCTGGGCGACCAGCATGTGCGTGTGCTGACCATTCGCGGCTTTCCGCCCTCGACCTGGCCCGGCGTCCTTGACGATCTCAACCGTCTCGGCTTCGCCTATCGTTGGTCCACCCGTTTCCTGTCGCTCGACAAGGCGGAAGCCGAACGCGAGCTGACCAAGGTGCGGCGGCAATGGTTCGCGAAGCGCAAGGGTATCGTCACGCTGCTGCGCGAAACGATCTTCCAGCAGGAAGTTTCGCTGGTCGATTCAGACGCCGCCAACAAATCCGCCGATGCGGACGAAGCATTGCAGGAGCTGGGCTCAGATGCCGTGGCCTATGGCTATGTCACGGCCACCGTTACGGTCATGGACAAAAGTCCGGACCTCGCCGACGAGAAGCTGAAGGCCGTCGAACGGATCATCCAGGGGCGTGGCTTCGTCACCATTCCGGAGACGCTGAACGCGACGGAGGCATGGCTATCCTCGATCCCTGGACATGCCTACGCCAATGTTCGCCAGCCGCTGATCTCGACTCTGAACCTCTCACACATGATGCCGGTCTCGGCGGTTTGGGCAGGCCCCGAGAAGAACGGCCATCTCGATGCTCCGCCGCTGATCGTCACCCGCACGGCCGGCGGCACGCCGTTCCGACTCGTCACTCATGTCGACGATGTCGGTCACACCCTGATCGTCGGCCCCACCGGTGCCGGCAAATCCGTGCTGCTGGCAATGCTGGCGCTCCAATTCCGCCGCTACGCCGGCTCTCGCATCTTCATCTTCGACAAGGGTGGCTCGGCCCGTGCTACCATCTTGGGCCTCGGCGGCGAGTATTACGATCTCGGATCCTCCGACGCCATTGCCTTTCAGCCACTCGCCCGCATTGAGGATGACGACAGCCGCTCGTGGGCGGCCGACTGGATCGCCGGCCTGCTCGGGCACGAACATGTCGAGATCACGCCCGATGTGAAGGACGCCGTCTGGTCGGCGCTGACCAGCCTTGCGTCCGCCCCGCGCGAGGAGCGAACGCTCACCGGCTTTTCCACGCTGTTGCAATCGAACCGGCTACGCCAAGCGTTGCAACCCTACACACTGTCGGGGCCGCATGGCCGGTTGCTGGACGCTGATTCCGATCGGCTTGGCTTCGGCGACGTGCAGGGCTTCGAAATGGAGGAGCTGATGCACACGGCGAGCGCCGTGACGCCGGTACTCACCTATCTTTTCCATCGTCTCGATGAGCGTTTCGACGGATCGCCCACGCTGCTGGTACTCGATGAGGCCTGGGTATTTCTCGACGATCCCATCTTCGCTGCACGCATCCGTGAATGGTTGAAGGTGCTGCGCAAGAAGAACGTCGCCGTCGTCTTCGCCACCCAGTCGCTTGCCGACATCCAGCGTTCTGCCATCGCGCCGGCCATCGTCGAGAGCTGCCCGAGCCGGATCTTCCTGCCGTCGCCGCAGGCGAGCGAACCGCAGCTCCGCACGATCTATGAAGGATTTGGCCTCAACAGCCGCCAGATCGATATCATCACGCGGGCTCAGCCGAAGCGGGATTATTACTACCAATCCCGTCTCGGTAATCGGCTGTTCGATCTCGATCTCGGGCCTGTGGCGCTCGCCTTCGCCGGTGCCAGCCGCCCCGAGGATCATCGCCAGATGGACGATGTCCTCCTGTCCTATGGGCGCGATGCCTTTGCCGCAGCATGGCTCGACGTGCGCGGGCTCGATTGGGCAGCCGACCTCATCCGCCAATTCCCGCTTCCGCAAAATCAGGAGACCGCATCATGAGGACACGACTTTGCCTTGCCGGCGCCTGCGCGCTTGGCATCGCTCTCGCGCCGCCGGTCGCGGCGCAGATCGTCTTCGATCCAAACAACTACAGCCAGAATGTGCTGTCGGCGGTCCGAGCCTTGGACCAGGTCAACAACCAGATCAAGAGCCTGCAAAACGAAGCTCAGTCGCTCCTCAATCAAACAAAGAACCTGACGAGCCTCGACTTCTCCGCACTAAACGAGATGAAGCAGTCCGTCGCCAAGACGGAGCGCCTTATCAAAGAGGCCGAGGGCTTGAGCTTCGACATATCGGCGATGGAACAGCAATTCCAGCAGCTCTACCCGAAGGAATACGCGGCATCCGCATCGGGCGACCAGATCCTCGCCGATGTGCGAAAGCGCTGGGAGCAGTCTCGGGCCGCTCTGGAAACGGCCATGAAGATGCAGGCGCAGGTCTCCGAAAACCTCGCTTCCGATGAGGCTACTCTCAGCGATCTCGTCACTCGCAGTCAGTCAGCAACGGGGAATCTCGACGCGACGCAGGCGACCAACCAGCTCCTTGCCCTTCAGGCTAAGCAGGCGATCGATGCGTCCCGGCTCAAGCTCTCTCAGGACCGCGCCGTCGCCGCGGAACAGGCCCGTGCCGTCGCTGAGGAAGAGCGGGCGCGTGAGGTTCGCCGCCGATTCATGGGCGATGGCAACAGCTATGCGCCGGCACCCGTCCGGTTGTTCCGCGATTGAGGGGCCCGCCATGCTCAGACAAATTATCCGTCTCTCTGTCGTGGCCGCGATTGCCATCGGCGCCGGACTTCTCGCCCAATCCGCGCGGGCGGCCGACACGGTGGACAGCCTCGCCGCCGATCCGCAACGGCTCCGTGAGGTGCAAAAGCTGTGCAAGGACGACTGGGTTGGGACAGGCGACGAGCTGTGCACCATGGCCAGCAAGGCGCAGCGGCGCCGCTTCATGGGTTCAGGCAGAACACCGTACACGCCACATCCGGTCGATCTGTTCCCGTCGCTGAAGAAGACCGACCCCATCGCGCCGGACGCGGAGTGATTGTCCATGGACGATCTCTCCGTCATCGACCGTTTCACCGACACCTTCTCGCAATATATCGACAGCGGGTTTGGCCTGCTTCACGGTGAGATCGCTTACCTTTCGGCGACGCTCATCGCCATCGATATAACGCTCGCCGGCCTGTTCTGGGCCTTCGGAGCCGGCAATGATGAGATTCTGGCGAAGCTCATCAAGAAGGTCCTCTATGTCGGGGCCTTCGCCTACATCATTACAAACTTCAATTCGCTGGCCGGCATCATCTTCAGATCCTTCGCCGGGCTCGGCCTGACCGCCTCTGGCTCCGGCCTGTCTCAGGACGATTTCCTGCGTCCCGGTAAGCTCGCCTCCGTCGGCATGGACGCCGGCCGGCCGATCCTCGCGCAGATAGGCGACTTGTCCGGCTTCACCTCCGTCTTCTCCAACATCGACACCATCGCCGTCCTGTTCCTCGCCTGGCTCGTGGTCATCGTCAGTTTCTTCGTGCTCGCGGTGCAGCTCTTTGTGACGTTGCTGGAGTTCAAGTTGACCACGTTGGCCGGCTTCGTGCTGGTGCCCTTCGCATTTTGGAACAAGACCGCCTTCCTGGCCGAACGCGTGCTCGGCAATGTCGTGTCGTCCGGGATCAAGATCCTGGTCCTTGCCGTTATCGTTGGCATCGGCAACGGCCTCTTCGCGGAATTTCGCGCCTCGGCGGGAACAGAGCCGTCCATCGATCATGCGCTGGCGATCATGCTGGCGTCGCTCGCCATGCTTGGGTTGGGCATCTTCGGCCCGTCGATCGCGACGGGGCTCGTCTCCGGAGCCCCGCAGCTCGGGGCGGGTGCAGTCGCCGGCACCGCGCTCGCCGCCGGCGGCATGGCGGTCGCGGCAGGCGCAGGAGCTATCGGCGCGGCACGGCTTGGTGGGGCCGCTATCGGTTCCGGCGTCAAGGCGGCATCCACCATGTCGGGCGGCGCGCGCGCCGCCTTCGAACTTGGTGCAGCGACGTCCGGTGCATCGGGCATGGGAGCCGTTGGAGCTGGTCTTGCTGGCGTGGCGCAAGCGGGTGGTGGCGCCGTCATGCAGGCGGGTCGCAGTGTCGTGTCACGCGTCGCGGGCACGGTCGGCTCACGTGCTTCCGCTGGCGCCCGTGGCGCCTGGACGGCTACCGGCGGCAAGCCCATGGGGGCGATGGGTGAGGCTGGGAACGATGCGTCGTTCGCCGGTGCCGGCGGTGCTCCCGCATGGGCCAGCCGCGTGAGACATGGACCGCGCAACTCGCACGTCTCCCACGGAGCAACCACTGCGGCTCACGCCCTTCGCTCGGGAGATCATGGCGGCTCGGGAGCCAACCCATCCCTGCGACAGGAGGATTGAACAATGCGCTTCAAACGCGCTGGCGTGCGCTATTCGCAGACGTCGGAACCCGCCACGCCCTATCAGGCCGCCGGCCAGTTGTGGGATGAACGCCTAGGCTCTGCCCGCGTTCAAGCACGCAATTGGCGGCTCATGTCCTTCGGCTGCCTGACACTTGCCGTGGGCATGGCTGGCGGTCTGTTGTGGCAGGCTGGCCGCTCCGCCGTCACGCCCTATGTGGTCGAGGTCGATCAGCTCGGTCAAGTCAAGACCATTGGCCCGGCCGTGGAAGCCTATCGGCCGACCGACGCCCAGATTGCCTACGCGCTCGCGCGCTTCATACAGAATGTGCGCGCACTGCCCACCGATCCCATCGTGGTGCGGCAGAACTGGCTGGAGGCTTACGACTTCACCACCGATCGCGGCAGCGCCGGGTTGAATGACTATGCGCGTGCCAACGATCCGTTCGGCAAGGTCGGCAAAATGTCGGTCGCCGTCGAGGTCACCAGCGTCGTGCGCGCATCGGACAGTTCCTTCCAGATCCGCTGGATCGAGCGGCGCTATGAGAACAATCAGCTTGCCGGCACGGATCGCTGGACCGGCATCCTCACCATCATCATGCAACCACCGCGCACCGAGGATCGGCTGCGTAAGAATCCTCTCGGCATTTTCGTCAACGGCATCAACTGGAGCCGTGAACTCGGCGCCGGCGGGTCGTGAAGGAGAAAAGGATCATGACCCGCATGCTGCCATTCCGCATTCTCCTCCTCTCGTCCGTCACGTTGCTGGCGGGTTGCGCCGGGAAAACACCGCCGCCGGAAATCTCCCTGGATGACCCCTACGAGGCGAGCCGGATCGTCGAAGCGGCTGGTCCCGTCGAAATAGTCGAGCTGCCGAAGCCGTTGCCGCTGCCCGGCCAGTTGAAGCCGATGCCGGTCAAGGGCGGAACAGTTGAACCTGCCGATCCGAAGCTGCGCGTCACGACGGCCAATGATGCCGCCCGCGTGCAGCCGACCCGCACCGGTTATGTCAACGCCACGCAGGTCTGGCCCTACATGGCCGGCGCGCTCTATCAGGTTTATGCGGCGCCTGAAAAAGTAACGGACATCGCCCTGCAGAGCGGCGAAGAGCTGATTTCCGTCTCGGCCGGCGACACCGTGCGATGGGTGATCGGTGACACGACCAGCGGTGGGGGCGGAAGCCAGCAGACCCACATCCTGGTGAAACCGACGCGGCCGGATCTGAAGACCAATCTGGTGGTCAACACCAACCGCCGGACCTACCTTCTCGAACTCACATCGACGCCCCAGACCTGGATGGCGTCGGTCTCCTGGGACTATCCACACGACCGCCTCCTCGCGCTGCAACGTCAGAACGATCGTGCGGGGACTGTCACGCCGGTCGCAAATGCCGTCGCGCTCGAGCGAGTCCAGTTCCGCTATGAGATCACGGGCGACAATCCATCATGGCGGCCGACCCGCGTCTTCGACGACGGTGAGAAGGTCTATATCCAGTTTCCCGCTGGTATCGCCCAGGGCGAGTTGCCGCCGCTGTTCGTTGTCGGCCCCACCGGGGAGAACCAGCTCGTCAACTACCGCGCAAAACCGCCTTATTACATCGTCGATCGCTTGTTCGGTGCGGCCGAGCTTCGTCTCGGAGGCGAGAAGCAGCAGATCGTGCGTATCTCGCGCACCGACGGCAACCGGCGGGGGATTTTCGGGCTATGACCGTGCCACCCAAATCCCCACCGCCCGATCTCGCCATTCGCGCCAAGCCGCGTCCCGTGACCCGTCTCAATCGCTGGACCTTGATGGCGCTCGCCGGCGCCGTCTCGGCCGCAGTGCTCGGCGCGATGATTTGGGCATTGCAAGGCCGGGACAGATCAGCTCGGACCGGTGAGGAGCTCTACAACACCGATCGCGTCAACCCGGCGGAGGGGCTGCAAATGTTGCCGCGCGACTATACGCAGGTTCAACCACCGAAGCTCGGTGCCCCCTTGCCCGGCGAGCTCGGCGGGCCAGTCGTGCGCACCGAACGGGAGGCGGGCATTCCGCCCATGCCCGAGCGACCGAGTTTCAGAGCCGATCCGGAAGAGGATGCCAAACGCGCGGCGCGCCTTCGTGCCCAGCAGGAAGCGGAAGCTGCAGCGAAGGCAGCCGTGTTCTTTCAGACGACGCGCCCGAAACAGGAGGTATCGGCAACCGCGGCCGCCTCACCGGAGCCAAACCGGCTCGATCTTACCGCCATACGCGCTACCGGTGCGGAAACGACCGTTGCTCCGCCTGTCGATGAAATGACCACGCAAAACATGCAGGACCGCAAGCAGGCGTTCGCGAGCCGAGAAACCGACCAGAAAATCTACGGATCTGGAACTCTCCAGACGCCGCGCTCGCCCTATCAGGTGATGGCCGGCACCATCATTCCGGCCGCCTTGGTGACGGGGATCAATTCCGATCTTCCGGGCCAGATCATCGGTACCGTCACCGAGAATGTCTACGACACGGCGACGGGTAGGCATCTCCTTATCCCCCAGGGCACCCGCCTGATGGGCCAGTACGATTCCGGCGTCGCCTTTGGCCAGAGCCGTGTGCTCCTGGTCTGGAATCGCCTTGTCATGCCGGACGGCTCCTCCATCGTGCTGGATCGTCTCTCCGGCGTCGATACCGCCGGCTATTCGGGCCTCGAAGATGAGGTGGACAATCACTGGTTCCGCCTGATCGGAGGCGCGGTCCTCTCCTCGCTGCTCGGCATCGGCGCCGAGTTGGCAGCGCCTCAAAATCAGGGGACGAACGGCGATCAGATCATCATCGCGACGCGCGACGGCGCCCAGGACACCATCAACGATGTCGGCCAGCAAATCACGCGGCGAAATCTCAATATCCAGCCGACCTTGAAGGTGCGACCGGGCTTTCCGGTCCGCGTCATCGTCAATAAGGATCTCGTCTTGCGACCCTATCGCGCCACACCGATGACGGCTGACATCAGGAGGGATGATTGACCAGAAAACTTTGCCTCGGACCAGTGCCAAAGGCCGAAACCGTCAAACTCACCATTACCATATCGGTGCAACTTCGAGCCGACCTCGATCGATATGCCGCTCTTCATTCCGAGCTTCATGGCACGGTTGTCGATGCTTTGACGTTGGCCCCGCTCATGCTCGAAACCTTTATTGCTCGTGACAAGGGATTCCGTGCCGCGCGGCTTGGCCGTAGAGGCTCTTCAAATAATCGTCCGAGCTCGCTCGACGAAACGAGATAGTGGCTCGCTGAGTGTCCCCTCACGCACCATCAGCCAAGTTTTCAGATCAGTGGGCGCATCGCTCAGGGGCCGGAGGGCAATGCCATTCACCTCGACCGCCTCGAGTTGAGCGGCGGTCGCTATTCCGATGCCATAGCCCGCAAGAACCAGCGTAACCAACACCGGAAGCGTCGTGGTGCGACTAACAATATTGGGGGTCGAACTTGCGGTTCGAACAAGCTGTTCGATCTGGGATTGCTGGCTAAGACCCGTATCGGGTCGACTTAGAATGAGAGGCTCTTTAATAATCTCAGATAGTTTGATCCGCTTCTTTCCGGCCAGGGGATGACCACTCGGCATCACGGCGATCGGCGGATCTCGCCAAACTGCCTCGGACAAAATCCCCTTGCCGTATCCGCTCTCCGGCGTGAGCGCCGCATCAAGAAAGCCGCTTCGCAAGCCCTCTACGTTCTGCGCCATTGACGCTTCATGGACATGAATGACAACTTGCGGACTATCCCGCTTTACTTCTGAAATCAGTCGCGCGAGACGCGCAAATGGTACGCCGTCGCAAATGCCGATGTGCAAATGGCTGATAGTGTCTCCTGTCGCTGCTGCAGTGCGAACGTCTATGCGTGCTTCGTCGGCGGATGCGAGGAGCGCACGCGCATGGACGAGAAGGCGTTCACCGGCCGGCGTTAGCTTCGTGGATCGCCGTGTGCGCTCGAATAATACTACGCCAAGGCGCCGTTCGAGAGTCCTGATCGATCGAGACAATGGCGATTGTTCGATGCCGGCGCGTTGCGCGCCACGTGTAAAATGGAGCTCTTCTGCAACCGCCACGAAATGCCGAAGATGACGAAGCTCCATTCCCGCTCCCGTTGATATCAAAAGAGTTAGGAATGCCCCCTCTGGACTGATATATGTTCGGCGTATTCGCAGCAATCGAAAGCTTAAATACTGAGACGTGGCAAGTATTTACCTGGCATCACTAAGCTAAACCATCGAATATTATCTCATCATGCTCTGAATTTTCGATAAAACTGCCTGCAACACATTCTGATACATCGAAGCGCGTTACGAGCGGCGCGAAGAAGGAGTTTCGCGCCACTCAGAAACCTCATTTTCCGGCGCGCAGCTTCTCAACGGCCGCCTTGTAGGCGGCGTAGTGATCGCCTTCATCGGCGGCGATCTGACGGAAAAGATCAGCCACCTTCTTGTCACCGACCGCATCGGCCTGGTTGGCGAACTCGACGTACATCTTGGTGTTTTCGTAGTGTTCGCCGGCCATGCCGTCGAGCAGGTTGGCCTCGTCGCTGCTCACGAGGGCAAGAGCGTCTGCCTCGCGGGCGAAATGCTCGTTGGCCTCGACATTCGCGTTTTCGTCGAACAGCTTGGCTATCGCGGGGTGGCCGCTCTTGCGGGCATGCTCGGCATAGGCCTGATATTTCAGGTTGGCGAAGGCTTCGCCGTGCATGGCCGCTTCCAGGTTCTTCTTCGTCTGCGGATTGAGGGCGTCGGCGGCAAAGCCCGGGGCGGCGAGCGAGGCGCAAGCGAGAACGCCAGCGACAAGAAGGCTGCGAACGATGATCATGGATCGGTCTCTCGAAAGGATGCAGTCGCCCTAAGGAGCGACGGCCCTTCGATACGCGGACGGGCTGACGACGTCCTGACGTGGTCTATCCTTCGCGCGCATCGGGGGCGCCCCCTTTTCGGCATGCGCGCGCATCTTTGCCCGTCAGGCTTTGGTCAGCCGGGATCGTTAAGAGACGTGCCGGCGGGATGGCCTTGGTCCATCGCTTCCCGCAGCATGAGGAAAACCTGATGATCCGCAGACTTTTCGTCGCTGCCGTCGCCCTGAGCCTTGCCTCCTCCATGGCTCTTGCCAGCCCGACCTGCACCAAGGAGCCGCAGGAAAAGTGGCTCAGCGAAGAGGTCATGAAGCAGAAGATCGGCCAGATGGGCTTCAAGAACATCAAGGTGTTCAAGAAGACCATCTCGGGATGCTACGAAATCTATGGATACAATGCCGATGGACGCAAGGCAGAAGTCTACTTCAATCCTGTGACCGCCGAGATCGTCGAGAACAACGTGGACTGAACCATGGCCATGCTGCCCCCTCGATCCGAGGCATCAGCGCGCGCCGCCGCGCACGTCCGCTATACCGTTCCGGTGTGGGATCCGCTGGTGCGGATCTTCCACTGGACGGTGGTGCTCGGCGTCGTGCTCAACAGCTTCGTGCTGGAGGACGGCAAAGCGCTCCACCGCTACGTAGGCTACACCGTCGCCGCCCTGCTCGCCGTTCGCGTGGTGTGGGGCTTCGTCGGCACCGTTCACGCACGGTTCCGCGATTTCGTTCCGTCCCCGCGGACCTTCGCTGACCATATGCGCGCGGTGCTCGACCGGCGTGACCGACGCTATGTCGGCCACAATCCCGCCGGGGCGGTGATGATGCTCCTCCTCATGGGTCTGCTCGCCGCCACCTGCCTCACCGGCTGGATGCAGACCATCGATGCTTTCTGGGGCAAGGAGTGGGTGGAGGAAGCCCATGAGATCGCCGCCAACCTCATTCTCGCCATGGCGGCGGTGCACGTGCTCGCCGCCATTGCAGAAAGCTTGGCACACCGGGAAAATCTGGTGCTCGCCATGATCACGGGGCGCAAGCGCCGCGCCCGCGGAACGGATGTCGACCATGCGGGTTCTGCTCGCGGAGGATAACCCCCGGCTCGCGATCCTGATCGCAGAGGGCCTGGAGGCCGAGGGCTTCGTGCTCGACCGCTTCGCCTCCTTGAGCGTCGCGTGGGAAAGCATGGCCGTGACGCCTTATGACCTCCTGCTCATCGACCTCGGCATGCCGGACGGCGACGGTGTGGATTTCATCCGCGCCGTCCGGCGGACGGGGAGCGGCGCTCCCATCCTGGTGATCACCGCCCGCAACGGTCTCGGCGACCGGGTGGGCGGCCTCGATTCGGGAGCCGACGACTATCTGGTGAAGCCGTTCGACATGGCGGAGCTGGCGGCGCGCTGCCGCGCTTTGCTGCGCCGTCCCGGCGGCTGCCTCGGCATCACCCTGAGCCTGGGGAACCTCGATTTCGACACCGTCGCCCGCGAGGTGCGCGTCGGCGGCCGCGTGATCCACGTGCCACCGCGGGAGCTGGACCTGTTGGAACGCCTGATGCGGCGGGCCGGGCATGTGGTGAGCAAGACCAGCCTCGAAGAGGCCATGTACGCCCTTTCGTCCGAGGTTACGCCCAACGCTCTGGAGGCGGCGGCCTCGCGCCTGCGCCGACGCCTTGGCGCCGCCGGAGCGGACGTGATCCTGCACACCGCCCACGGCGTCGGCTACATGCTGGTGCCGGTACCGCATCCCGCCGATGCCGGCGCGGAACGGGAAACCCCATGACCGCGAGCCGCCTGCCCGTCGTGCCGCGCAGCCTCTTCTTTCGCCTCTCAGTGCGCCTCGCTCTGGTGGGGCTCGTCTTCCTGGTGGTCGAGCTGCTCGTCGTCGTGCGGATGTATGTCAACAATCCCAACGAGCTCGACCACCTGCTCGTGACCGCGGAGGCGGACCGGATCGCCCGGGAGATCCCGCAGATGAGGGGGGCCGCCGGCAACCCGGTTTCGGAAGACCTGCAATATCCGCTCGCCTCCGGCACACGGCGGGCCTTCCTGATCCACGAGCGCGGCGGCGCGGTGGTGGCGCGGTTCGACGACGCCAGCCTGAAGATCGCCGACGAGCCGCCCCTGTCGTTCCTGGTCATCCGGACCCAGCGCGAGAGCTGGGACAGCCGCTTCCTGCTTACCGGCACCCGCCGCGTCGAGGTCGGACGGCATCCCTACTGGATCACGGTGGCCATCGCCGGCGAGGGCTTCCGGCCGTTCGTGCCGGTCATCTTCAACGAGATCCGCTTCCACGTGATCTTGCCGCTCATCCTGCTCTCGCTCATGTTCCTCCTGTTCAATTTCAGCGTGGTGCGCACCACGCTGAAGCCGCTCGAGAGCACCATCGCCGCCATCGACCGGATTGATCCGGCCCAGGTGTCCACGCGGATCAGGGCGGAGCCCTCGCTGCGGGAGGTGCAGGCGCTGGTGACGGCGGTCAACGCCATGCTGGCGCGCATCGAGCGCTCCGTGCGCGCCCTGAGGGACTTCGCGGGGGATGCGGCCCATGAGCTGCGCACTCCGCTCGCCATCATGATGCTGAGCATCGGCAAGCTGCCGGACAGCGTCGAGAAGGCAAAGCTCGTGGCCGACGCGCAGCGCATGAAACGCCTTGTAGACCAGATGCTCGACATGTCGCACGCGACCGCATTGGAACTCGCGCCGGATGCCCAGGCCGATCTGGGCGCCATCGCCCGCGAGGTGGTGGCTGAGCTGACGCCGCTCGCGGTCATGCGCGGTCGAACCATCGCCTTTCGGGACGCGGGAGCGGCGCGCGTGCACGGCCACGGCGACGCCATCGGCCGGGCGTTGCGGAACCTCGTGGAAAATGCTTTGGCCCACACGCCGGCGGGCACCGCCGTCGAGGTGACTACGGGCCCTGGGGGCCAGTGCGCGGTGCGCGACCATGGCCCCGGCATCCCCCCGGAGCGGCGCGGCGACGTGCTGGAACGCTTTCGGCGCCTGGACAAAAGTGCTTCGGACGGGGCGGGGCTGGGCCTCGCGATCGTCTCCACCACCATGGAGCTGCACAACGGCGATGTCCGGATTGAGGACGCACCCGGCGGCGGGGCGCTCATGCGTCTCATCTTCCCGTGCGGGTGAGCCTCAACGCATTGGCGAAGAGCTCCCCGAGTTCGGCCCATCGTCAGGCTTTTGTCAGAGCGCTCATGCTATCGAGCTGTCGATGAGCCGTTGTTCTGATGAAAGCTGATATCCAGTCAGGAGATTGATCGTGAAATTCTCCCGAAGCCTCCTCGTTGCCAGCGCGATTGCTGGCCTCATGCTCCCCGCACTATACGCCGTTGCCGCTACATCTGAGACAGAAACTGTTATCAACGGGCTGGATTACGGCCCACTCGCCAAGTTCGTCGGGACCTGGAAGACTCAGGACGACGAAGGATTGGACGTGGCTCCCGGCCGGGAAGGTTCCGAAGTGGGTAAAGGAGGCGGTGCTGCTTCGCCTTATTACGAGACCATAAGATTCACGCCAGCCGGCGATGCCACAAACGCGAGCAGCCAGCATCTGACGGCAATTTTTTATCACCAGATGGTTTTCCGCAAGAGCGACAAGAAACAGTTTCACGACCAAGTCGGATATCTCATTTACGACAAGGCAAATCAGACAATATATAACTCGTTTTGCATCCCCAGGGCTGTGTGCGTTGTGGCAACGGGAAAACCGGATACCACGCTTACCCTGACGGCCCAGAACGTGGGCATCGGCCAATCGGACTATATGGCAGCAAACGACAAGACGGAAAAATTCACTGTCACTTATGAGTTGTCTGGAAATACCATGCAATACACGCAGGAAACGATCCTGCATGTGTATGGTAAGCCATTCACCCATACCGATATCAGCACGCTCACGCGGGTCAAAGAGTAAGAGACGGACGGTCTCATACGACCTTTCCCGATATCAGCCTGCCGCCCGAATTTGGCGTACCGGCACTGTCTGCCGAAAGACTTGAGAGATTGCGGAGTCGCTTAATCGAGCGCAGCCGCGAAATTCGTGCAGCCGATCGCGGCGCCCTGCGACTCGATGTCGTTGCCGCAGGGCGCTCGCGGATCGGACACCGGAAGATCGCGGAGCCGGTCTTCTCAATCGCTTCCACCGCCTGGACCGAAGCCGGCCCGACGGTGCCGGGCCGAGGCTCGCCATCGTTTCCACCATCATGACGCTGCACGGCGGAGCCGTGCGCGTCGAGGACGCCCCCGGCCGCGGTGTGCGCATCCGCCTCGTTTTTCCGAAGACGGATCGGTGACACGAGCCTGAACGCATCCATTGCGAGTGTGCCGAGGCCCCTCACCGCATGTCGAAGAGTTCCTGGTGGAAGCGCTTATCCACCGGGAAGCCCTCGGTGGCGAAATCGGCCCGCAGCGCCGCCCCGAAGCCGGCCGGGCCGCAGAACCAGATGCTGGCGTCACGCCAGTCCGGCACGGCATCGCGGATGCGGGCGCCGGTCAGCCGGCCATCGCGCGCGTCGATCAGCAGATGCAATTGTACCTGGGCAGCTCTGGCATCCTCGGCGAGCTTTGCAAGCGCCACCTCGTCCACATCGCTGGTGGTGTGGAACAGATCGGCGACCTGGCCCTGCGGCCAGTCGGGCGCCTCGCCGCGCAAGGCCATGTGCTTCATGCGGGCGATGAACGGCGTGATACCGATGCCGCCACCGATCCAGATCTGGCTGCGGCAATCGTCGTCGAAGGTGAAGCAGCCATATGGCCCCTCCACCCGCACCTCCTGGCCCACCTTGAGCCGCTCCTTCAGCCCCCTGGTGTGGTCGCCCAGTTCCTTGGTCACGAAGGTGATCCGCGGATGGTCCGGGTGCCAGCCCGAGGCGATGGTGTAGGGATGCGCGCCTTCGGAGGCATCCGACATGGCGAAGGCGAATTGTCCGGGACGGTGGCCCGGCCAGCCGGCGGGCACGTCGATGACGGTCTCGAGCGCCTTCACGCCCGGATAATAGGTGAGTTCGGCGATGCGTCCCTTCACCTGCCGCGCTGCGCCGACGCGGCGCACCACCACCACCCCGGCCGAGAAGGTGCCGCCGGCCAGCAGCACCGCCATCGCGGCGCCGAGCGGCGTCATCCAGTCGGCGAGGGTCAGGAGCACCACCGAGTGGAACATCAGCACCAGATAAGCGAGCGCCAGCAGGCGATGGGTCTTATAGAACAAGCGGTAGGGAAAGGCCCGGACCAGCGCCAGCGCGATCAGCGCCACAACTGCATAGAAAGCCCATTCGCCCACTCCCTCGGCGGTGCCGCGCAGGCTTGAGAAAGCGGCCTCCACCTGGTTTTCGATGGGCGGGCGGTCCCCACGGGCGGGCCGCTCCAGAAGACCCCAGCCCACGGCCCACTTCGGCCCCTGCGTCCACAGCCAGTGGATGATGGCAACGATGAGCGCGGTGATGCCGAGCCATTTGTGGAGCCGGTACATCTTGTCGAGGCCGCCCATCCAGCGCTCGGGCCAACGCGGACGCAGCGCCAGCATCATCGCCACGCTCATGAGCGCGATGGCGAGCACGCCCGTGTACTGCACGGCGACCGCCCGAATCGCGAAGAACCCGGCTGACTGGAACACCCCGGGCTCGGCCGCGACCCACAGCAGCGATACGAGGGCGAGGAGGCCAACAAGGACCTGCTTGATGTGTCTCATGTCTCCGGTTTCCTTTCACACCCCGACGGTTCGCCATTGATCCTGAGCGGGCACCTCCACCGGGAAGAACACCCGGAAACGGCTGCGGCCGCATTGAGAGGACGCAAGGGAATGGACCCGAGGCAGGATTGCGCCGCCAGTCCATGAGGCATGGCTGGTCACGGCCACGTCGCCACCACCTCTCCCTCGCTCCCGACGAACAGCGCGGCGAGGCCGAGCCGGCGGGCGAGGGCCGGGCCGTCCTGCGCGCCGCGCACCATCAGCGCCGTCGCCCAGGCATCGGCGGCCATGCAGGTGTCGCTGAGCACGGTGACGGCGGCGAGGTCGTTCTCCAATGGCGCGCCGCGCGAGGGGTCCATGGTGTGGGAGAGCCTCCTGCCCGCCACCTCCACCTGATGGCGATAGCTGCCCGAGGTTGCGACGGCGGCACCGGACAGCTCCAGCACCCCGAGGACGTCCCGCACGCCGGGGACTGGCGTCTCGTGGGCGACCGCCCAGGGTCGGCCATCCGGCTTCGTGCCCGCCGCGCGCATCTCCCCGTCGATGCCCACGAGCCAAGAGGACAGGCCCGCCTCCGTCATCTCCCGCGCCAGCTCGTCCACGCCGAAGCCCTTGGCGATGCCGGACAGATCGAGCCGCAGCGGCGCCAGCCGGCGCGCGCGGTAGCCCGCCGGGTCGAGCTGCAGGGTCTTCGGCGGCTCGAAGGAGGGACGCCCCGCAAGCGCGGCGATGCGTCCGCCGTCGGGCACGCGCGTGCCGCACCCGAAGCCCCAGGCCTGGACCAGATCGCCCACGCCGATGTCGAACGCGCCCCCCGACAGGCGGCCGATCTCAAGGGCCGCGGCGAGCACGCCCATCAGCTCGCGGGGAATGGCCACCCAGGTGCCGAGGGGGGCGGCGTTGAGCTGCTCCAGGTCGGAATCCGGCCGCCAGGTGGACATCTGGCGCTCGACACGGTCGAGGGTGCCCTGAAGGCGGCGGGTGAGCGCCCCCTCGTCCACGCCGCCTACGGCGAAAAACACCGCCGACCAGCGCGCGCCCATGGCGGGGCCGCTGAGGGCGTGGCGGCGGGGCTCCAGCGCGCCTTGAGCTGAATCAGTAGACATCTTCGACATAGCGTCCAGACGACTTGAGGGTGGGAAGGTCGAGGCCGAGTGGCCGCACGATCGGATCGAGTGCCCAGGTCACGGCCTGGGCCATGTCACGGCCGCCGCACACCAGGATTTGCGCGCCCTGCCGGATCAGCTCGCGCAGGCGAGGCGCGTCGGCGGCGATGCGATCCTGCACATAGGCGCCGCCATCCGGACCGCGTGAGAAGGCGGTCTGGAGCGAGGTCAGGCGTTTCTCGGCGAGATGCTGGGCCAGTTCGTGCTCGTAGAGAAAATCCGACGACGGGCTGCGGCCGCCCCAGTAGAGGTGGACCGGGCGACCGGCCGCATTGGCGCGCACCAGGCCGGCGAGCGGACCGATGCCGGCGCCGGCGCCGATCAGGATGAGCGGCGCCCGTCCCGCGGCCGGCCGGAAGGTCGGGTTGGCGCGGATGAAAGCCTCCACGCGATCGCCGGGAGCGAGAGCGTGCAGGAAGGTCGAGCAGAGCCCGCCTGCGCGCAGGCGGACGCAGATCTCCAGCATCCCGTAGCACGACGACGACGCCAGCGAATAGAAGCGCGGCATCGGATGGCCCGGCGGCAGGATACCGACGAGGTCGCCGGGCTCGAACGACGGCAGGCGTCCGGCCTTGCCGTCCGTTCCTGGCCTCCGGAAGCGCAGGATCGCCACCGGCGCGCCGACGGCCACGCCATAGTCCTCGCGTTCGACGAGTTCGAGCGCGACCGTCTTCGGCGGCTCGGCGACGTGCTCGAGCTTGAGGTCGTGACCGAGCACGGTACCGAGGTCGCGGCCCCATTGGGCGAACTCCTGCGCCGAACGCCGATCGATGCGCTTCATCGGCAGGAGCTGCGGCCAGCCGTTTGCCGTGAGCGCAGCCGACACCTCCTCGGCGTAGCCGCAGAAATGCGGAAAGCAGCGGTCGCCGAAGCCGAGCACCGCCACCGGCACGCGGCGTTCCTGCCGCGCGAGCCGGGACAGGAACACCGTCGCCGAGGCGGGCGCCGCTCCGTCGCCATGGGTCGCGGCCAGGAGCAGCAGGCGTTCGGTGACGGCGGAAAACGGCTGAAGATCGTTCATGGCCGCGGTGTGGACATGGTGGCCGGCGCGAGTCAGCGCGTCGTGCAGCGTCGCGGCGAAGCCCCAGGTGGAATTGCCTTCGCTGCCCACCAGGAGGACGGTGTCGGCAGCACGGGCGGGCGCGTTCATCGCGATGCGCGGCCGGGCGGCGCGGCGGCGCCACCACATTGCGATGCCGGTCGCGCCGAGCACCGGAACCGCCGCCGCCGAAAGGCCGAGCACGAGCCCGAGCACCCAGGCGCCCTGGCCGGTGTGGAGGGTACGGATCATGCCGTTCAGGCGGTCGAGCGTCGTCGCCGGGGTGAAGGACAGCTCCGCGCCCGTCGCCGCATCGATCTGCGCCTCGCCCCGGCTTGTCCGCAGGCCGTAGGTGTCGGTCGGATCGTCGGGTGCCGGGAAGGTCAGCTCGAGCAGGCTCGCCACATCGGTCGCCCTGAGCGCCGCCAGCGTGCCGGCCGGAGCAGGCGCGCCGCCGTTCGCCGACACCATGGGCGCGGCGGCTTCGTGTTCGGGGATGAGGCCGAAGCTGCTCGCCGACATCCACGCGCCCGTGAGGGATGAGAGGACGAGGCCAGCGGCAGCGAAACGGCCGAGCTCGCCGTGCCAGCGCTGGGCCGGTGTGCCTCGGATGGACTGCAGCAGCGCGCCCGCTCCGCCGAGGCGGCGGGCGAGGAGGAGGGTGCCGGAGACGGTGAGCACGAGCATGGCGAGCGCGCCGGCGCCGGTGGCGGCCCGCCCCGCATCTCCGGTCAGAAACGCGCGATGCAGATTCGTGATGACGCGTGTCGTTTCTGAGACATGGTAGGGACCAAGCCCGGCCCCGGTCGCCGGATCGACCCGCTCCACGCCGCGCGTTTCGCCGTCGGTGAAGGCGACCGTGACGGCGCCGTCCGGCCGCACGCGGATCGAATCGATGCCCTGGTGACGCGCCGCCACCGCCTCGGCGAGGGCGGCGACGCTGGTGCCGACCGGAATCGCCGGTGATGCGAGACGGTCGAGCGCCGGCTGCACGGAAAGCGCCACGCCGGTGAGGGCCATGACGGTAAGGCCGAGCGCGAGCACGACGCCCGGCAGCGCATGAATGCGGCGAAGCATGGATCAGGTCCGATCGCTTCAGAAGGTGACCGTGAAGGACTTGACGTAGCCCTTGCCCGGCGCCAGCTTGCCGGAGGCTGCGGTATCGAGGGGTACGATCACCTCGGAGGGATTGTCCATGCCGTCCTCCACGGCGGTGTCGACATGGACCTTGTATCCGGCGTCGATCATGGCATCGGCGAGGTCGAGGCTGATCTTCAGCGTCCTGCCTGAGCCGATGCTGGCGCCGGTGATGCCGTCGATCTCGGTCGGTCGCCCGCCGGAGACGCGCTGCCAGTCGCTGAGGTGGCGATAGTACTTCGCCTTGCCGCCGGCCATCCACAAGGTGCCCTTGTAGACGCCGGCGGCATCGGTGACGTAGAGCACCACATAGGCGCCGTTGCCGCCATAGGCCTTGAGGGTGGTCTCGAAGGTGACTTGGCGGGCCTCGGCGACCACCGGGGCGATCAAGGCGGTGGTGGCGGCCACAGCGGAGAGGACGAATTTCATCGGTCTGTTCCTCAAGGGAGAGAAGGTCGGGCGCGGCGAGGTGCTCATTGCACCTCGACCTTGGGACGGGCCTTGCCGTTGAAGAAGCCGTTGTCGGGCACCGGCGCATTGGGATCAGCCGGGCCGGCCTGCGGGATTGCGCCGCGGCGGCCACCCTCGTCGTCTTCGCCATCATCCTCATCGTCATCGTGGTGGCGGCGTCCGCGATGCTCGCCGTCACGACGCCGCTCATGGGACTCTTCGGCGAAGCGGATCGGGCGCCCCTCGATGGCGGATGACGTCGCGCCATCATGCCGTTCGTGATGGCTTGAGGTCAGGTGATCAGCCTCCGCCGCCGCCAGTGCGACGCCGATACCCGTGGTGGAAAGCAGGAGCGCCGCTCCGATCAGGGTGCGCGTCTTCATTGACCATCTCCCGGTTGGTGTTGACCGGAAGCACCCTCGCGTTCGCACCTGACGGCCACCTGAAGCCGATGCAGATCTGCGTTCAGCTTCCCGTCAGGCTTGAGGCACGGCCGCGAAGCGCACCCTGGCACGGAAGCCGTCGGCTTCGCCCGGGATCGGCGAGGCGAGGTCGAGGGTCAGGCCAGCGCCGCGGCAGATGGCGGCGACGATGGCAAGGCCGAGGCCGGAGCCCTCCGCCCCCGTCGGGCCGCGCTCGAACGGGCGGATCAGGCGCGCCAGCCGGTCGGCCGGCACCACGGGGCCGCCATTGGAGACCTCGAACAGGCCGTCGGCCAGCCGCACCCGCACGGGCGTGCCGGGCGTGCCGTGCTTCAACGCATTCTCGATGAGATTGCGGGCGAGGATGGCGAAGGCGTCCGGATCGAGGTCGCAGACAAGGCCGCTGTCCGGCGGGATTTCGACCATCAGGTCCTCGCCCCGGTCAGTCAGCCGGTCGATGTCCGCGATCACGTGGCGCAGCACCGGCGCGAGGGGCGTCGGGGTTTCGGCGAGGAGGCCGCCGCCCTCGGCCTTGGCCAGCTGCAGCAGCTTCTCGGACAAGCGCGAGAGACGCTTCAGGGCGACCGCCACTGAACGGGCCCGTTCCCGGGGCGCGCCGCCCGGCAGTTCAGCGACGAGGCGCTGGGTCTGCGCCAGTGCGGCGGCGATGGGCGTCCGGAGCTCATGGGCGCTGTTGGCGGTGAAGCCGCGCTCGGCTTCGAGCGCACCGCGCAGGCGTTCCAGCAGGGCGTTGACCGATGTCGCGACGGGTGCGATCTCCTCCGGCAGCCCCACCGCTGCGACCGGCGCGAGATTGCCGCGGCCCCGTTCCTCGATCGCCGAGCGAAAGGTGATGACGGGCCTCAAGGACAGGCGGACGGAAAGCCACACCCCGACGAGCGCGATGGGCACCAGGGCGACAAGGGGCCAGATCAGGGCGACCACCGCGCGTCGGACCGCCGCGCGGCGATGGCCGAGGTCCTCGGCGGTGGTCACCAGGATTGTGCCCCTGACGGCCGCCTCGGTGTAGGTGCGCAGCCGCTCCGTGCTGTGGAAGCCCGGCGGGAGGCTGCGGGGGATCTGCATCAGGTCGGCGTCGCTCGACTGGAGCAGCTCGCGGCCGTCCGCGTCGCGGACCACGTAGGTGATGTATTCCCGGTGGGGGCCGATAGGTGCCATGTGCTGGGTCGCGCTGCCTCCGTCCCGCGAGAGCAGTTCGGCATAGGCCAGCGGCAGCACCCGCTGCGCCACCTCCTGCAGGGCACTGTCGAACACCTCGCCGATCTCGCGGCGCAGCACCAGCCCGGCCACGGTGGCGGCGGCGAGCCACAGGGCGGTGACCGCCAGCGCCAGCCACAATCCCAAGCGCAGGCGCAGGCTCCACCCGCTACCGCGGCGGCCGTCGCCCACCGCCTCGTTCATGCGCCCGCCTCAGGCGGGCCGAGGCGATAGCCCATGCCGCGCACCGTCTCGATCACCTCCGCCCCGAGCTTCTTGCGCAGGCGGGCGATGTAGACCTCGATGGTGTTGCTCTCCACCTCGGCGTCGAAGGAATAGAGCCGCTCCTCGAGCTGCGGCTTCGACATGAGCTGGTGGGGCCGTTGCACGAACGCCTCGAACAGCGACCATTCGCGGCCGGTCAGCGCCACAGGCCGTCCCGCTCGCCGCACCAAGCGGGCCGCAAGATCCACCTCAATGTCGCCGAGGGTGACGAGCGGGTTGGGATTGCCGGCATAGCGCCGCCCCACCGCCCGGATCCGCGCGCTGAGCTCGAACAGGTCGAACGGCTTGACCAGGTAATCGTCGGCGCCGGCATCGAGCGCCGCGATGCGGTCCGAGATCTGGTCCCGCGCCGTCAGCACGATGATGGGCGTGACGTCGCCCGCCACCCTCAGGCGCTTCAGGAAATCGAGTCCGCGTCCGTCCGGCAGCATCAGGTCGAGCAGGACCAGCTCGAAGGCGGCGGCATGGATCGCCTCGGAGGCGTCGTCGAGACGCGTCACCCAGTCGGGCGTATGCCCGTCGGCGATGATCTGATCGCGCACGGCCATCCCAAGGACAGGGTCATCTTCGACGAGAAGGATCCGCATGTGTCGCCTCGGCGTGTTCCATGCCAATTTAGCGCGCGAGACGAGCCGATGGGGTCCGATAATTTGCATGAGCGTTCAGGTGGGCGTCAGTTGGGCGTGCTTTCTATTTCGCGGGCTGCGCACCTCGGAGGATCTTTGGTGAGACGCACGTGGGTTGCCGCGATTGTGGTCTTCGCCGCGTGCCTCGGCGCGGAACCGGCGGCGGCCGATCGGGCCTGCACCGTGCCGCTGGCCGACTGGCAGCCACGCGACGCGCTCCAGAAGAAGCTGGAGGGCGAGGGGTGGACCGTGCTCTCGATCCGCTCCGACGACGGCTGCTACAAGGTCAGGGCGACCAACGCGCGCGGCGACAGCCTGAAGGCGAAGTACGACCCCGCCAGCCTGGAACAGATCCGGCGGAAGCACGGCGATGAAGACGACGACTGATGCGACGGCGACGATGTGCGAGGGTCCGGATTGCGCCGGCAATCCTGATGCAAATGCTATCGGGGTGACGTGTCCCATCAGCTCGCGCGGCGAGAAATCCGGCACCAGCATGATCCGGCGTTTCCTTTCCTATGCAACGCAGTCCGGCATTCCGTGCCGCTCCTTCCTGGTGGCAGTGGTCGTCGGCACCATCCTCAATCTCATCAACCAGGGCGATGCCGCCGTGGGCGGCGGCTCGGTCAACTGGACCAAGATAGGCTTGACGTTCCTGGTCCCCTATTGCGTCGCCACCTACGGCGCCGTCTCGTACCGGCTGCGCCAAGAACGCGAGACCAGGCCGTCGCCGTCAGTTTCTTCCGAACAGCCTTGAGCCGCCGTTCCAAGCCTCCGCATGCTTGAAGATGCAGTGCGCCGGCGGGGCCGACGGACTGTGCGCACAATCCTGCGATACCTCATCGCCGAAAAGCCGCTTGATGGCCGATTCTAAACGGGCTGCGTCAGTCTTCCGTCAGCTTCGTTTGCCAGATTGCAGCCGCGATTGGCCGAGTGGCACGACCTCCGTCGAAGGTTCCAATACGTCAAGCCACATCCACCGGATGGGCTTTCTCGATAGCCCTCAAAAAGGACCCTTATCGATGCCGACCACTCCGCATATCGAAAAACATTTTAGCGGCTCGGAGATCGTCCGCGACGTCGTCATCGGCATGTCGGACGGCCTGACGGTTCCTTTTGCCCTGGCCGCTGGTTTGTCTGCCGCCGTCAGTGACACCGGAGTGATCGTGACTGCGGGTCTTGCCGAGATCGCCGCCGGCGCCATCGCGATGGGGCTTGGCGGTTATCTCGCCGCGCATACGGACATTGAGCATTTCAAGTCGGAGGAAGCGCGTGAAACTTGGGAAATCGAGCATAAGCGCGATTTCGAGGTAAACGAGGTGAGGCAGATATTTGAAACCTACGGCCTTGAGGGCGCCGCTCTGACGAACGTGGTTGACGCGATCAGCGCCAATCCCCGGCGCTGGACGGATTTCATGATGCGCTTCGAGCTCGGCCTTGAACAGCCGGATCCGAAACGCGCTCCGCTGAGCGCTGCGACCATCGCGATCGCTTATCTCGTTGGCGGGTCCATCCCGCTTGCGCCTTATATCGCCGTATCGAACATCCCTGATGCCTTGAAGATGTCCGTGCTCACTACGGGGATCGCGCTGGCGATTTTCGGTGCAATCAAAGGCCGCTTCACGGGGGTAAACCCCTTCAGGTCCGCCGTGCAGACTTTGTTGGTTGGCGGTCTCGCGGCAGGTGCTGCCTATTGGCTGGCGCATCTTCTCGGCTGATAGGGAAGAAATGTTGGCGGGAAAACGCGCCGCGCTTGTCAACTCGGAGCTGGGTCTCGCCTGTCGATTTCCGTGCTGGCCACCCACCTGCGTCCTCGAATGGATTGGGTCTGGGCCGGACACTTCACGAGGTCCCCCGCTCCCGAGTGGGGCTTCGTCATGCCCATGGTTGCCACCGCGCTCTGAAAAGACGCGCCTTTCGAATGTCGCGTTTTGATTTCTGGTATGGGTGTGAGCCGACGTCGGCAGCGCACTTGAATTCAGGCCAAATCGCTGTAGCCGTCCACGGTGGGGGACGGGGTGCCGAAGGATTCCGATTCATGAAAGGCGTATCGGGAGGACGAAGGACTGACTCGGAGGCATGGGTGAAGTGGCTCCCGCCCGAGGGAATGACGGGACACATCTACAAATTCGAACCGCGCCAGGGCGGAGCCTACGGGATGGCGCTGACCTATGCCAAAGGGGATCGATCTACCCGCGGTAAGACCTCGGAAGACACCGATGGCGTCGAAGGGTGTTTCCTGGAGTTGGCTCCGGACGAGCAGATCGTCCATCTTGTTAGGTTCGAATCAAACGATCCGGCCTTCGCGGGCGAGATGAAGATGAAGTGGAGCCTTTCGCCCGTTCCCGGAGGAGCCAGGGTGACTATCACCTGCGAAAATGTTCCGGAAGGGATACGGCAGGAAGACCACGACGCCGGGTTGCAATCTACGCTCAAGAATCTCTCGATCTTGGTCGAATGAACATTCTCGGCTGTGGCCAAATGTGGGCAATGTCTGGAATGTTAGGCCCGCTCTCGGGTCGAAAACTCGGGAAACGGGACATTCCCTTGGCAGAAACACTTGACGACACCGTCCGAGGGACCGGCATCGTCATCCGATGTTGCGTCAGCGGATGACAGGTCGGGCCCACGGCGCCAAGCTGTTAGCCCCGTTCAAGTCCCCACATCGATCGAGGGTCACCGGGCTCCCGGCCTCGACATAGGCCCAGAATGGTCCGGCAGACGAAGGGGAGTGGTTTACATAGGGTACCCCCCTATATTATAAATCCGTAATGGCACACACGATCAAGCACAAGGCCAAGCTTCTCGCCCGCATTCGCCGGATCAAGGGGCAGGCCGAAGCCGTGGAGCGCGCGCTGGAAGCCGAGCTCGGCTGCACCGACGTGCTGATGCTGGTCGCCTCCATGCGCGGCGCCATCACCGGACTGACGGCGGAGCTCATGGAAGACCACATCCGGCATCACGTCGTGAACCCGGACGCCGAGCCCGATCCCGAGCGTGCCAAAGGCGCCGCCGACCTGATCGAGGTCGTCCGGACCTACCTCAAGTGATCTGAGAGCAAGATGACTGCGTTTACAGACCTGCTCCAGCAGGGGGCCGCGCACGCCTGGCTGTTCATCCCCTCGGCAATCCTGCTGGGCGCCCTGCACGGGCTCGAGCCGGGCCATTCCAAGACGATGATGGCGGCCTTCATCATCGCCATCCGCGGCACGCTCACCCAGGCCGTCCTGCTGGGCCTCGCCGCAACGACCTCGCACACGGCGGTGGTCTGGCTCATTGCCATCGGAGGGCTGTATTTCGGACAGCAATGGGGTGGAGAGGCCAGCGAACCCTATTTTCAGCTGGCTTCGGCCGTGGCGATCATCGCCATCGCCGCCTGGATGGCCTGGCGGACGTGGCGCGAGCAGAGCGACGAGCATCACCACCACCATGAGGAGGAGACGCGTCTCGTCCCGACCTCGGAGGGGGAGCTGGCGCTCAACATCTTCGAGGACGGCGTGCCGCCGCGCTGGCGCATCTCCAGCCCCGCCGGATGCGCGCTTCCCGACGCCGACCGCGTCTTTCTCGAAATCCTGAGGCCCGGCGGCGGCCGTCAGGTCTTCCCGTTCGTGAACCGGGACGAGTTCATCGAGAGCGCGCATGACATTCCCGAGCCCCATGCCTTTTCAGTGGAGCTGCGACTGCGCCGCGCCGATGGAGGGGAGGAGGTCCATGCCCTCGCGTTCGAGGAGCATGACCATGCTCACATGAATCTCGGCGACGAGGACGACGCCCATGCACGCGCCCACGCCGCCGATATCCGCAATCGCTTTGCCGGCCGCCCGGTGACGACCTGGCAGATCATCATCTTCGGACTGACGGGCGGGCTGATCCCGTGCCCGGCGGCGATCACCGTGCTGCTGATCTGCATGCAGCTGAAGGCGTTCAGCCTCGGCTTCGTGCTGGTCCTGTGCTTCAGCATCGGCCTGGCGCTCACGCTGGTGTCGGCCGGCGTGCTCGCCGCGCTCAGCGTCCGGCATGTCTCGCAACGCTGGTCGGGCTTCAGCGCCTTCGCCCGGCGTGCGCCCTATGCCTCCGCTGCGCTGATCCTGATGGTCGGCCTTTATACCGGCTGGCTTGGCTGGCATGGTCTTTCACGGGAGCACGCCCCATCGGCGGGCATCAGCGCGGGCGCGGCGCGGCCGGGCCTGAGAGCGCAGCA
Source organism: Dongiaceae bacterium (assembly GCA_044226685.1). Taxonomy (GTDB): domain Bacteria; phylum Pseudomonadota; class Alphaproteobacteria; order Dongiales; family Dongiaceae; genus Dongia_A. The sequence goes on along the minus strand of JBGAGP010000004.1, from coordinate 30,211 downwards.
AGCGCCGGGGCGGGGCGATCTGTTGCCTGCGCCGTCGGCGTATCGCGAAGCACGCAGGCTGGGATAAAAGGGCTTGTCCGTGGAGCAGCAGTCGCGCGCGCAGGACTGCCTTTCAGGAGTCCGTCACCCCGTGTCCCCCGAAGGCCATATCCTGATTGTCGACGACGATGCCGAGATCCGACGCCTCGCCGGCAAGTTCCTGCGCGAGCACGGGCACAAGGTCACTGCGGCGCAGGATGCCCGCGAGATGCGGGAGATCATGGCGACAGGCCCCGTGGACCTCGTCATCCTCGACGTCATGCTGCCCGGCGTGAGCGGGCTCGATTTGTGCCGGGACATCCGCCGCACCTCAAACGTGCCCATCATCATGCTCACCGCGCGCGGCAGCGACGTGGACCGGATCGTCGGGCTGGAGCTCGGCGCGGACGACTATCTGGCGAAGCCGTTCAATCCGCGGGAGCTGCTCGCGCGCATCCATGCGGTGCTGCGGCGGATGCGGCCTTCAGGCGGTGCGACGGCCGCCGCGGGCACGCTGCTCGCCTTTTCCGGCTGGACGCTCGACACCCGCCGGCGGGAGCTGACCAATCCTGAAGGGGTCGTGGTGGATCTCTCCACTGGCGAATACGACCTGCTCCTGACCTTTCTCGAACACCCCCAAAGGGTGCTGACCCGCGACCAGCTGATGGACGCCGCCAAGAACCGCACCGCCACAGGCTTCGACCGCGCCATCGACATCCAGGTCAGCCGGCTGCGCAAGAAGCTCGAGTCCCATGGCGGACCCGAGATGGTGAAGACCGTGCGCGGCGCCGGCTATTTCTTCGCTCCGGAGGTGGAGCGCTCGTGATCCGCGCCATGGACAGCCTCGCCGTGCGCACCGCCGTGGTGGCGGTGCTGGGCATCGTCGTCGTGCATGTGCTGAGCTTGTGGACCTACGAGCACGCCATGGAGCGCGAGCGCCATGCGGCCCATGCCATCCGCCTCGCCGACCAGATCGTCGCGTTCCGCCGGTCGCTCGCGGCGGCGGCGCCGGAAAAGCGGGAGGATGTGGCCCATGAGCTGTCCGGCGGCGCCATCGACGCGCACTGGAGCCGGGAGGCCATGGCTGCGCCCGGCTCCCATGCCGTGGAGGGATGGCAGCGCCTCGCCGACGACGTGCGCACGCTGGCGCCCGACCTCGGGCCGCAGGATGTGCTGGTGGGCGCGGGCACCGACCCGCACCTCAGCCTCGTCGCCGTGCGCCTTCCGGACGGCAGCTGGCTGAATGCCCGCCTGTTCGCCTCCGTCCCGCCGGCGACCGGCACGCACGGGTCGTTTCTGTCCACCACGCTCATGGCGACGGGCGTGCTGCTGCTGTCGCTGGCCATCGCCGCCTGGCTGACGCGGCCGCTCAGGGCCATGGCGCGGACCGTCGCGACCTTGCCTCCGGCCGCCCCTCTCGCGCGGCTCCCGGAGACAGGCCCCAAGGAGGTGCGGGAGCTGGCCCACGCCTTCAACGGCATGCAGGCCCGCATCGCCGAGCTGATGGAGCGGCGCACCCAGGCCCTCGCCGCAGTCTCCCACGACCTGCGCACGCCCATGACGCGCCTGCGTTTCCGCATGGAGGATGTGGCCGATCCCGTCCTGCGCGCGGCCATGGCGGCGGACGTGGCGGAGATGGAGCAGATGGTGGACGCTACCCTCTCCTACCTGCGTGGCGAGGCCAGCGAGGAGCCGGTGCGCCCGCTCGACCTGGTGGCGCTGGTGGAGACGCTGGTGGACGACGCCCGTGACCGGGGCCGCGCCGCCGATCTTGCCGCCCCGCCGCACTTGGTGGTGGCGGGCCGCCTCGTCAGCCTGAAGCGGATGGTGTCGAACCTGCTGGAGAATGCCATTCTCTATGGCGGCGCCGCGCATGTCGTGCTCGCGGAGGAGGGGGGCGAGGCCGTGCTGACGGTGCGGGACGAGGGCCCCGGCATTCCGGAGGCGCAGCTGACCGCCGTGCTCGAACCCTTCGTCCGGCTCGAATCCTCCCGCAGCCGCTCCACCGGCGGGGTGGGACTCGGCCTCTCCATTGCCCGCGCGGTGGCAGCCGTCCATGGCGGCACGCTGACCCTCGCCAATGGCGAAGGCGGCGAGCTGGTCGCGACTGTGCGCCTGCCCCGGGGCCTTGCTGAAACAAACTGATACAGAAGCGATACGCGGCGTGACACCCCGTGCGCTATCTGGCTCCCGTACCGGATTTACCAACGGACGGGTTGAAGCATGGCATGCCATTTGGTGCGGAGGGAGAGCCTTGGTCCGTGCGGCCTTCTCGTCGGCCTCGGGCTCGCCGGCCTCGTGCTGGCGACGGGCGCGAGGGCGCACGAGGGCCATGACCACGGTGCGCCCGCCACGCCCCAGGTAACGACCCTCGCCCCCCGCGCCGAGGCGGTTTCCGCCAATTTCGAGCTGGTGGCGGTGCTGCGCGACGGCACGCTCACCCTCCACCTCGACCGCTTCGCAGACAATGCGCCGGTGGACGGCGCGACCATCGAAATGGACACGCCCGAAGGCTCGCAGGCCGCGAAACCCGTGGCGCCCGGCACCTATGTGGTGCCGGCGCCGTTCGCCGCGAGGCCGGGCGCGCACGACCTCGCCTTCACCGTCACGGCAGGCGATACGGTAGACGTGCTCGCCGGTACTTTGACCGTTCCCGCCGCGGCAGCATCATCCGACACGCAGACGCCAGCGCCTGCGGCGCTGGCGCAGTTCGGCGGCCTGCCGGTGGGCGCTCTGGCGGGTCTTCTCATCGGCTTTCTAGCGGGGGCGCTCGTCATGTCCCGGCGGCGGGCGGGCGCCCTCCTCGTCCTCGGAACACTCGGCGTCACGCTCGCCGGAGCACCGCAGGGCGCACGAGCCGCGGACACGCCGAAGCCTCCCGTCCGCGATGCCGCCCAGCGCCTGCCCGACGGCTCGGTAATCCTGCCGAAGCCGAGCCAGCGCATCCTCGGCGTGCGCACCATCGTCACCGCGTCAGCCAGCCACGTCGGTGTCGTGGAATTGCCCGGACGCGTGGTGCCGGATGCCAATGCCAGCGGCCTCGTACAGACGGCGGTGGGCGGGCGCATCGCGCCGCCGCTGGGCGGCTTCTGGCCGCTCGGCGCGAGGGTCGCGGCGGGCGACATCCTCGCCTACGTCCACCCGCCCATCGGCGCCTCGGACCTCAAGGACCTGGAGCAGCAGGGCTTTGAGCTGGACCAGCAGATCGCCATCGTGAAGCGCCGCTATGAGCGCCTGTCCGCCATCCAGAATGCCGTCACCCGCCGCGAGGTGGAGGAGACGGAGATTGAACTGAAGGGCCTCCAGACCCGCCGCGCCACGCTGGAGCGGGTGCAGCGCGAGCCGGAGGCGCTGCGCGCGCCCGTTGCCGGCGTCATCGCCACCTCGGACGCGGTGGCCGGGCAGATGGCGGACCCGAACACGGTGGTGTTTCGCATCATCGACCCGGATCGGCTGTGGGTGGAAGCGCTGGGTTTCTCGCCGGATGTCGGCAGGTCAGGCGCTTCAGGCCGGCTGCCCGATGGCCGTTCCGTCACGCTCGCCTTCCTTGGCGCCGGGATGTCCGACCGCAGCCAGACCCTTCCGCTGCAGTTTTCCGTCACCGGGGGTGTTGAGGGGCTACGCCCCGGTCAGTTTCTCACGGTCCTCGCGGAGGCCGGCGCCCCGCGCACGGGCATCGCCATCCCCCGCACGGCGGTGGTGCGCGGGGCGAACGGTCAGGCCATCGTCTACGAACATGTCAGCGCCGAGCGCTTCGTTGCGCGCGACGTGAGGACGGAACCCCTCGATGCCGGCCGCGTGCTGGTGGTGGCCGGCCTGCCGCCCGATCGCCGCGTGGTCACCGAGGGTGCCGAACTCATCGACCAGATCCGCTGAGGCCGGCCGATGTTCAGCTTCCTCGTCACCCAGTCCCTCAAAAACCGCCTGCTGGTGCTGGCGCTGTCCCTCGTGCTGGTGCTCACCGGCACCTTTGCGGTCACCCGCCTGCCGGTGGATGTGCTGCCCGACCTCAACCGGCCCACCGTCACCATCATGACCGAGGCGGAGGGCCTTGCCCCGGCCGAGGTGGAACAGCTCGTCACCTTCCCGCTGGAGACGGCCATGAACGGCCTTCCGGGCCTCATCCGCCTGCGCTCGGTCTCGGGGGTGGGGCTCTCCGTCCTCTATGTGGAGTTTGATTTCGGCACCGACATCTTCCGCGACCGCCAGCAGATCGCCGAGCGCATCGCTCTGGTGCGGGACCGGCTACCGGCGAACGTTGCCCCGCAGATGGGGCCCATCAGCTCCATCATGGGGCAGATCCTGATGTTCGCGGTGACGAGCGACACTGCGTCCCCCATGGCGGTGCGCGAGGCGGCGGATTTCATCATCCGCCCGCGCCTGCTCGCCATTCCCGGCATCGCGCAGGTCATCCCCATGGGCGGGGAAGTGCGGCAGTTCCGCGTTTCGCCGGACCCTGCGGCCATGCGCGCCCATGGCATCTCCCTCGATGCGCTGGAAAAGGCGGTGGGGCAGTTCGGCACCAATTCCGGCGGCGGCTTCGCCGACCATGGCGGGCGCGAGTTTCTGATCCGCAACATCGGCCGGACCCTCAGCCTCGACGACCTGAAGGGGCTGGTGCTGCCCCGCCCCGCCGGCGGCACCGTCTTCCTGCACCAGGTGGCGCAGGTGGATTACGCGGCCCGCATGAAGCGGGGCGATGCCGGCTACAGGGGCCGGCCGGCGGTGATCGTCTCGGTGGAGAAGCAGCCGGAGGTGGACACGATCGCCCTCTCCCGCGAGGTGGAGGACGCGGTCAACGACCTGAACCGCACGCTGCCCGACGGCATCCGCATTTCGCCGCCGGTGTTCCGGCAGGCCGACTTCATCGCCGCCTCCATCGGCAACGTGGAAAAGGTGCTGCTGGAGGCCATGGCGGTGGTGGCCGTGGTGCTGTTCGCGTTCCTCGTCAACTGGCGCACCACCTTCATCTCGCTCACCGCCATTCCGGTGTCGATCCTCGCCACGGCCATCGTGTTCCACGCCTTCGGCCTCTCCATCAACACCATGACGCTGGGCGGCCTCGCCATCGCCATCGGCGAACTGGTGGATGACGCTGTGGTAGACGTGGAGAACATCTTCCGCCGCCTGCGCGAGAACGCCGCCGCCGCGGCGCCGCGGCCGGTATTCGACGTGGTGGTGGCGGCAAGCCGGGAGGTGCGCTCGGGCATCGTCTACGCCACGCTCATCATCGTGCTGGTGTTCGTGCCCTTGTTCGCGTTGCCGGGCATCGAGGGACGGCTGTTCGCGCCGCTCGGGCAGGCCTATATCGTCTCGATCCTTGCGAGCCTTGCCACCTCCGTCACGCTCACGCCGGTGCTCGCCTTTTACCTGCTCCCCGCGCTCAGCCGCCATGTGGAGCGCGAGAGCTTGCTGGTGCGGGGTCTGAAGCGCGGATACGCCGGCCTGCTCGCCGCCGCCTTCCGCCACCAGCGCCTCGTGATGGGCGCCGCCGCGCTGCTCTTCGTCGCGGCGGTGGCGGCGGCCGTGGGCCTGCCGCGCGCCTTCCTGCCGCCATTCAACGAGGGCTCGCTCACCATCTCCATGTCCTTCCGGCCGGGCCTTTCCCTCGCCGAGAGCCATCGCATGGGCCTTGTCGCCGAAAAGCTCATCCTGGACGTGCCGGAGGTGAAGGCGGTGGGCCGTCGCACCGGCCGGGCCGAGCTCGACGAACACGCCGAGGGCGTCCATGCCTCCGAGATCGAGGTGGATCTCGGACCCTCCGCCCGCAGCCGCGCCGAGATCACCGCGGACATCCGCGACCGCCTCTCGGTGCTGCCGGCCGCCTTCAACCTGGGCCAGCCCATCTCCCATCGGCTGGACCACATGCTCTCCGGCGTGCGGGCCGAGATCGCCCTGAAGCTGTTCGGCGACGACCTCGATACCCTGCGCACCACGGCGGAAGATCTGCGGGGGCGCCTCGCCGGCATTCCCGGCCTCGCCGACCTCCAGGTGGAGCGGCAGGTGCGCGTGCCGGAAGTGACGGTGCGCGTGGATTATGGCCGCGCCGCCCTCTACGGCCTCCAGCCCGCGCAGGTGACGGACGCGCTGGAGCGGCTGTCCAACGGTCGCGTGGTCTCCCGCCTCGTGGACGGCGCGCGGCGCTTCGACGTGGTGGTCCGCCTGCCCGATGCGGCCCGCACCACGCAGGGCCTCTCCGGCCTTCTCATCGAGACGCCTGCGGGCTGGGTGCCGCTCTCGCAGGTCGCGGAGGTGAAGGAGACCGACGGGCCGAACCAGATCCTGCGCGAGGGCGGGCGCCGGCGCATTGTCGTGCTGGCCAACACCGCCGGCGGGCGCGACGTGGCGGCGGTGGTGGCCGACATGCGTGAAGTGATCGCGGCGATCGTACTGCCGGCCGGCATCTCCGCGAGCCTCGAGGGCACCTTCGCCGCACAGGAGCAATCCATGCGCACCATCGGCGGCCTGTCCGCAGTGTCGGCGCTGCTCGTTTTCGCGCTCCTCTACAGCCGCTACCGCTCGGCGCTGTTCGCCGCCATCATCATGGGGAGCGTGCCGCTGGCGCTCATCGGCGCGGTGGTGGCGCTGTGGATCGCCGGGCAGCCCCTGTCGGTGGCCAGCATGATCGGTTTCGTGACGCTCACCGGCATCGCCGCGCGCAACGGCATCCTGAAGGTCAGCCACATCATCAATCTCGCCATCGCCGAGGGCATGGCGTTCGGCCCCGCTCTGGTGATGCGCGGTAGCCTGGAGCGGCTGACGCCGGTGCTGATGACAGCCGCGTCCGCCGGCATCGCTTTGCTGCCGCTCATGAGCGGGGCCGAGGTTCCGGGCAAGGAGATCCTCCACCCCGTCGCCATCACCATTTTCGGCGGCCTGGTCAGTGCCACGCTGCTCGACGCCGTTCTCACCCCCGTCCTCGTCCTGCGCCATGGCCGACGCCCGCTGGAGCGGCTGGTGGCAGCCGCGCGGGAGACCGCCCCCTCCACCGCCGCCGCCCGCGCGGACGCCTTCTGACCGGAGCCTGTCATGATGTTTCGCCGCCTTCTGCCGGCCGCCCTCGCCATTTCGCTGGTTGCGCTGCCCGCCCTTGCCCACGAGCCCGGCGTGGGCGCAAATGGTGGGGTGCGGGTGGATGCCGGCCATTACCACGCGGAGCTGGTGGCCGACGGCACCCCCGCCGTCTCGCTCTATCTGAGCGATGGCGCCGACAAGCCGGTTCCAGCGGACGGCTTCAAGGCCAATGCCATCCTCGTGGTGGACGGCAAGGCCCAGCGCTTTCCCCTCTCGCCCGCCGGCGGCAACCGGCTCGCCGGGACGGCGGCGGTTGCCGTCCCAAAGGGTGTGAAGGGCGTGGTCCAGATCTCCGCGCCCGACGGCACCTCCGCCCAGGCCAAATACTGAAGACCGCCCGAAACCCCTTCGCTTCGCCTCGTCTGCCCGGCGACGAGCCAAAGAGGCCGATCATGACCCGACCCATGTTCCAGTCTGTTCCCTCCCGCCGCGCCGTCCTGGCCGGTGGCGCGGCACTCGGGGCCCTCGCCCTCTCCGGCGGCTGGCAGCGCGCCCTTGCGGCTCCGCTTCTCACGGTGGAAAGCCTCACCCTCGACGTGAACGGCAAGGCGGCGAAGGTGTTCGCCGTGAAGGGCCCTTCCGGGGAGGGCCTCTTCGCCAAGGAGGGAGACCGGCTCACCGGCGCTGTGCTCAACGCCTCGCAGAGCCCTGCGGTGATGCACTGGCACGGCCAGATCTTTGCCCCGCCGGATCAGGACCGCGCCCGTCCCAATGGTGGCGAACTCGCCCCCGGGGGCATCGATCAGGTGGATTTCCGCCTTACCCCGGGCACCCACTGGATGCACTCCCACACTTTGAGCGAGCAGCAATTGCTCGCCGCGCCCCTCGTCACCCGCGAGGCGGACGCGGGCGATGTCCAGGACGTGGTGGTGATGCTGCACGACTTCTCCTTCCGCAGCCCGGAGGAGATCCTGGCCGGGCTCGGCGGCGCGGGTGCTCAAGGTGGCCACGCCATGGGCCAGCAGATGCAGGGTATGGAAACGCAGGGCGCGCCGATGCAGGGAATGGCGATGCCGGGCATGAACCATGCGGGCCACGCCATGAACGGCATGGCTCCGGTGGGCGGAGCCATGCCGGGCAGCGCGATGGGCAGCGCCGGCTACAGCATGGGCACGGCCGGAACCGGCGCTCCGGGCGGCGGCATGCCCATGGCGCACGCCAATGACGTCGCCTACGACGCCTTCCTCGCCAACCGCCGCACCCTCGCCGATCCGGACGTCGTGCGGGTGGAGAAAGGCGGCCGGGTGCGGCTGCGCATCATCAATGGCGGCACGGCCACAGCCTTCTTCATCACCGTGCCCGGCCTGAAGCCCCGCTGCATCGCCGTCGACGGCACGCCCTGCGCGCCGGTGGAGGCGGAGGCCTTTCCCCTCGCCCAGGGCCAGCGCATCGACCTTTTGGTGGAGGTTCCGGCGAGCGGGGGCGCCTTCCCGGTGCTGGCGCAGGTGGAGGCCTCGACCCGCCGCACCGGCCTCGTGCTGGCGACGCCTGGCGCCTCTGTTGTCCGCATCGCCGAGGCGGCGGAAGCGCCAGCGGGCCTCCTCGACCTGACCTTCGAGGGGCGCCTCGCGGCGACGAAGCCGCTCGCTGTGCGTAAGGCCGACAGGGTCTTTCCGGTCATGCTGGGCGAGGAGCCGGGCTATCGCTGGACTATCAACGGCCGCGTCTCCGGCGAGGCCGAACCCTTCACCGTGACGCAAGGCGAGCGGGTGGAGATGACCTTCATGAACCCCACCAGCATGGGGCATCCCATGCACCTGCACGGCCACCATTTCCAGGTGGTGGGCCTCGGTGGACGCCGCTTCTCCGGCGCGTTGCGCGACACGGTGATGGTGCCGCCGCACACGCCGGTGACCATCGCGTTCGACGCCGGGCCGAAAGGGGACTGGTTCCTGCACTGCCACCACCTCTATCATATGGCCGCGGGAATGATGGCCGTGGTGAAGGTGGCGTGATGCACGACGCGGACGGGGCCCTGCCGGAAAGCCGCCCGGAGGCTGCAGGTCCGCGCCCCCCCATCCCGAGGACCGTCTGGGCCCTCGGCTTGGTCAGCATGTTCATGGACATCTCGTCCGAGATGATTCACGCGCTGCTGCCGCTCTTTCTCACCGGCACGCTCGGTGCGAGCGTCGCCATGGTGGGCCTGATCGAGGGCGTCGGGGAATCCACGGCGCAGATCGCGAAGGTCTTCTCGGGCTATTTGTCGGACCGCTTCGGTCGGCGCAAGCCTCTGATCCTGCTCGGTTACGGGCTCGGCGCCGCATCCAAGCCGTTCTTTGCCCTGGCCGGCGCTCCGGCGATGGTGTTCGCCGCGCGCTTCGCCGACCGCATCGGCAAGGGCATCCGGGGTGCGCCCCGCGATGCGCTCGTGGCCGACGTCACCCCGCCTGGGATCCGCGGACGCGCCTACGGCTTGCGCCAGGCCCTCGACACGGTGGGCGCCTTCGTCGGGCCGCTGCTTGCCGTCGCGCTGATGGCGCTGTTCGCCGACGACATGCGGGCGGTCTTCTGGGTCGCTCTCGTTCCCGGCTCTCTTGCCGTGCTCTGCGTCGTCCTCGGCGTCGAGGATCGGTCCGTGGGCACGGTTGGAACAGGCCGACCTCCGCCGGTGCGGATCGCGGATCTCAGGCGCCTCGAACGTCCCTTCCTTGTCGTTGTGACCATCGGTGTCGTCTTCACGCTCGCGCGCTTCAGCGAGGCCTTCCTCGTCCTGAAGGCCCACGACGAGGGACTGCCGCTGGCGTTCGCTCCGTTCGTGCTCGTCGCGATGAATGTCGTCTATTCCCTCGGCGCCTATCCCGCCGGCGCCTGGTCGGATCAGGCTCCGCCGGAGCGGCTTTTGCTCAGCGGCCTTGCCGTGCTGGTGGCGGCCGACCTCACCCTCGCCTTCGTCCCGGGCCTGTGGGGAGCATTCCTCGGCATCGGCCTGTGGGGCGTGCACATGGCGCTCACCCAGGGCCTCCTCGCCAAGCTCGTGGCCCAGAACGCCCCGGCGACGCTGCGCGGATCAGCCTTCGGCCTGTTCAATCTCGCCACCGGCCTCGCGACGCTGGCAGCGAGCCTCGCCGCCGGTCTCCTGTGGGACGTCAGCGGCGCCCGGACGACGTTCATCGCCGGAGCCGTCTTCGCCCTCCTCGCATCCGCGCTCGTGATCACGTTCGATCTCAGCCCGAAGTCCTGAAGCGGTCCCGCCGATCATCGTCGCGAAACGCATGTCCACGGCGTCCGACCGGAGGGACGCGGTCTCATCGACCGAGATACTTGATGAGCGCCGCGATCCCGAGGACGACCAGTACCAGGATCAGGAGGCCGAACAGCCACATCCCCCACATGCCGGAGCCCATCATGCCGTCGAGATTCATCATGGTTCCCTCCCTGGAGCCGGAGCCGTCTCTGCAGTCCACGAACGAGGACGCCTTAGCCAAGCGGCGTGCGCCGCAAGCGCAGGGCATTGGCGATGACGCTGACCGATGACAGCGCCATGGCCGCGGCGGCGATGATGGGCGACAGCAGAAGCCCGAACAGGGGATAGAGCACGCCGGCCGCCACCGGTATGCCGGCCGCATTGTAGATGAAGGCGAAGAACAGGTTCTGGCGGATGTTGCTCATGGTCGCGTGGCTCAGCTGCCGGGCGCGGGCGATGCCCTGAAGATCGCCTTTCAGCAGCGTCACGCCGGCGCTCTCGATGGCGACGTCCGTGCCCGTCCCCATGGCGACGCCCACGTCCGCCGCGGCGAGCGCGGGCGCATCGTTCACGCCGTCGCCCGCCATGGCGACGATCCGCCCTTCCTGGCGCAGTCGGGCCACCACCTGCGCCTTATTTTCCGGAAGGACCTCCGCCTCCACCTCGTCGATGCCGAGGCGGCGCGCCACCGCCTGCGCGGTCGTCCTGTTGTCGCCGGTGAGCATGACAACGCGGACCCCCGCTGCCCTGAGCGCCGCCAGGGCGGCGGGCGTCGTCGCCTTGACCGGGTCGGCGATGGCGATGAGGCCGCCGACGCGCCCGTCGACGGCGACGAAGATGACGGTGGCGCCCTCCCCGCGCAGCGCCTCGGCCTCGGCTGAAAGCGCCGAAAGGTCCACGCCCGCCTCGCCCATGATGCGATGGCTGCCGATGACGAGTTTGCGGCCGTCCACGCTCCCGGTCACGCCCTTGCCCACGGGACTGTCGAAATCCTGGGCCTCGCCGAGAGGCAGGCCGCGCTCCTCCGCCGCGGCCACGATGGCCGCCGCGAGCGGGTGCTCGCTCGCCCGCTCGAGCGTCGCCGCGAGCCGCAGGAGTGTGTCCTCCTCCAGGGCGCCGGCCGTCTTCAGCGCGACCACCTTTGGCTTGCCTTCGGTGAGGGTGCCGGTCTTGTCGACCACCAGCGTGTCCACCTTCTCGAACCGCTCCAGCGCCTCGGCATTCTTGATGAGCACGCCCATGGAGGCGCCCCGGCCGACGCCCACCATGATGGACATGGGCGTCGCCAGCCCGAGCGCGCAGGGGCAGGCGATGATGAGCACCGCCACCGCGGCAATGAGGCCGTGCGCGAGGCGCGGCTCCGGTCCGACGATCCCCCACGCCGCGAAGGCGAGGAGCGCGATGGCGATTACCACGGGCACGAACCAGCCGGACACCTCGTCGGCGAGGCGCTGGATCGGCGCCCGCGAGCGTTGCGCCTCCGCCACCATGTGGACGATCTGCGCCAGCATGGTGTCCCGCCCCACCTTGCCGGCGCGCATGACGAAGCCGCCGCTCTGGTTGAGCGTGCCGCCGATGACCCTCGCGCCGACGTCCTTGGTGACCGGCATGGACTCGCCGGTGATCATGGACTCGTCGATCGAGGAGCGCCCCTCGACCAATTCGCCGTCCACCGGCACCTTCTCGCCGGGGCGGACCCTCAGGCGGTCCCCCACCACGACCTGTTCTAGCGCCACGTCCTCGTCCGTGCCGTCGTCGCGTATGCGTCGCGCGGTCTTGGGGGCGAGGTCGAGCAGGGCGCGGATGGCCCCGCCGGTCTGCTCCCGGGCGCGCAGCTCCAGCACCTGTCCCAGCAGCACCAGCACGGTGATGACGGCGGCCGCCTCGAAATAAATGGCGACCGATCCGTCGGCGGCGCGGAAGGTCGCGGGGAAGATCTGCGGCGCGAAGGTCGCAACCACGCTGTAGACCCACGCTACGCCCGTGCCCATGGCGATCAGGGTGAACATATTGAGGCGGCGGGTGATCAGCGACTGCCATGCCCGGGTGAAGAACGGCCATCCCGCCCAGAGCACCACCGGTGTTGCCAGCAGGAACTGGATCCAGTTGGACGCCTGTGCCCCGAGCAGCATGTGGAGGTTGGTGAGGTGCCCGCCCATCTCCAGGGCCAGCACCGGCACGGCGAGGACGAGGCCGACCCAGAACCGCCGCGTCATGTCGAGAAGCTCGGCGCTGGGGCCGGTCTCGCCCGTCGTCACCTCCGGCTCGAGCGTCATGCCGCAGATCGGGCAGTTGCCTGGGCCGACCTGCCGGATCTGGGGGTGCATGGGGCAGGTATAGATCACGCCTTTCGGCTGCTCCTTGACGGGGCGCGGCTGAGCTTCCGTGGCCACATAGGCGGTGGGTGCCACCTCGAACGCGTCGTGGCATTTCGCCGAGCAGAAGAAATAGGTCCTGCCGCCGTATTCCGACCGGAACCCGGTGGTGGCCGGGTTCACCTCCATGCCGCAGACGGGGTCCTTGACCGTCTGCGCGGGCGAGGGTCCGGCCCCGGCGTGCGGATGATCCGCATGGTCGTGATGATGATGGCCGGCGTGCGCGTCGTGCTCAGTCATGAGGACCGTCTCCGGGGCGAGGGGCGTATGGGGATGAAATTGCGATACGAGGGAGAAAGGCGGGAACGCGACGCGCGTAGTCGTCCCACAGGGGCCCGAACTCGGTGCGGGCAGCCGCTTCCTCCTGCCGCGCCAGCCGGACATAGACCCAGACCAGGATCGGGAACATGGCGAGCGTGACCAGCGTCGGCCACTGCAGCAGGAAGCCGAACATGATGACGACGAAGGCGGCGTACTGGGGATGCCGGACCCGGGCGTACGGGCCTTCGGTCGCAAGGCGATGATCGCGCTGGGCCGCATAAAGCACGTTCCAGCTTACCGCGAGCAGCCAGAAGCCGCCGAAGATCAGAATGTTGCTGAGGATGTGGAACGGCCCGAAATGCGGGTTCACGCGCCACCCGAACAGGGTCTCCAGCAGATGGCCGGCGTCGTGGGACCAGAAATCGACGCCGGGAAACTGCCGGCCGAGCCATCCCGACACGAGATAGATGGTCAGCGGAAAGCCGTACATCTCGGTGAACAGGGCGAGGATGAAAGCCGAGAACGCCCCGAGCGTGCGCCAGTCCCGCGGTGTCTGCAGCCGGGTGAAGCTTGCCGCAAACAGGATGAAGACCAACGAGTTGATGATCACGAGGCCCCACAGGCCATAAGCGGGAGTCTCGGTCATCGGTTACCCCCATCGGGGCCCGGCGTCCGTTCGCCTGGTTGGTGTCCCGCATGATGGCCGTGGCCGTGATGCATGAACATGTGCATCAGCGGGCAGGCGAGCAGCAGGAGGAAGGGCAGATACCCCAGCGCATGGGCGCGGTGCTCCGAGAACAAAAGAAAGGCCACCGCGAGAAGAAAGCCGATGGCGACGATGCCGCCGGGTGAGCGCCAGAAGCTTCGGTGCGGGGCGCGCGTGCCGGTGTCGTTGCCGGGCCGCGGCATATGGCCGGTGTCGTCATGCCAGGACATTTGGTCCTCCTCCACCTGATCCGAGCAGGCCGGCCGCGATCGCCGACCTGCCAGCGAGGTTCGACGCTCACATGGGGCCCATTCCACCCGGCATCATGAGCTGGTCCGCCGTGCGCTTTTGCGCTTCGTCGAACGACGCGTAGAGCGGCCCGAGCGCAGTCTTGAGGCGGCGCACCGCTTCGAGACGGGTGGCGAGCATGCGCTCATGGCCCTCAATCCGCTGGATGAGGGTCGGGGCGGCGCCCCCCTGCGCAGCCATCATCATCTCCTGCATGTCGCCCATCATCGCGCGGTTGGCCTTGAGCGCCTCGACGAACGCATTCCATAGGGGCTGCTGGGCGTCAGTGATCTTCAGTTCGGCCTTCAGGAAGGCGATGCGCCCTGCGATGCGGCCGGGGTCCATCATCTGGCTCATCCCCATGCCGGCCCCTGCGTTTCCGCCGCCCATCATGCCCATGCCACCCTGGCCCATCATGCCCGGCCCCATCATGCCTTGGGGACCACCGGGCATCGGTGCAGCCTGAGAGGGTTGTGGAGCTGGCGCGGCAGCCTGGGGCGCAGCAGGCTGGGCCTCCGGCGGATGGTGCGCGTCCTCGGCGAAGCCTGGCGTGGCGAGCAGCAGCGCGCCGGCGAGCATCAGATTGCGAAACGTCGTCATGGTCAGTTCCCTCCTATCGGTGCGGCCCGGCTGATGCCGGCCGCCTGGAAATCCAAACCGCTCCGTGTGTCTTGCGGCAGTGCTTCATCGATCGCGCCCCGGTGTTCCGGCACGACGGGGCGGGCATTGCCTGCGCCGCCATAGAGGCTGTCGAAGAGGCGCTCCCACAGGGCGTCCCGCAGGCGCCGCCCCTGCTCGATCCCCTTGGCGACGCGCGAGACGACGTGCTCCTCCTCGACCTTGAAGGGGTTGTCCGCTGCGGCCAGATGCCGGTCGGCGGCGACCTGCTCCGCGAGCCATCGGACACCGCGCATCCAGGGCATAAAGCCTTCCGACAACAGGTAGCGGCTGGTGCGCATGGGGTGCAGCGTCTCAAGCATCGCCGCCGACCAGGGCGTCGTCAGCGCCCGTACCCAGGGGCTGACGAACGTGCGGTAGAAGGCTTCGTTGCGCTCCGACAGGTCGCGCACGCGCTCGAAGGCAGGGTCCTGCCGGGCGAAGCGGATGTCTGACACCTCGCGCGCCTCGAAGAGGACCTGATAGGCGCCCTCACGGCAATCGGGATCGCCGGACGGATTGTCGATCTTCATCTCGTAGAGGCCGGGCGGGAGCGTCTCGATCCGCGGCAGGCTCTCGAGGATGGCCCGATGCTCCAGCCGCGCAACCTTTGCGGAAACGAAGATGCCGAGGTGACCCACATGGCGGTTGATGAGATAAACGATGCGCTGGCCCGCCGCCTTCAGGTCGTCCGTATCCTTGTACACGGCCGGTATCCAGCCGAGCGCCTGATGGGGCGGCGTGATGTTGTCGCCGTAGGAGGCGAAGATCACGAGCGGATTTCGGATGCGCCTGAGGTCCGCATGGCACCCTTCGCAGATCTGGACGCGGCCCTGCTCCAGCCGGTTGCCGACGAAGAAATTCTCCACGATGGCGAGGATCTCCTCCCGGCTCAGGAAGTAGTAGCCGCCCCACCAGCGCTCGAAGGCGAGGAACCGCTCCCGCTCCGTATCCATGTGGGCATAGAGGTTCGCGTACTTCTCCCACACGGCCTCGGGCTTCAGCCCCTCGAAGTTCTGCACCAGGAAGGCGCCGTCGAAACGGCCGTCGCCGAGGTCGGAGACAAGGTGCGTCAGCCAGGCCCCGCCCTCGAAGCCGGCGGCGATGCGCATGGGGTTGATGCCGCTCTCGCCGGCCCAGTAGGACAAAGGGGTCCCGTTGAGGACGACGGGACCTGTCAGCCCGGCGCAGTCTGCGGCGAGCAGCGTCACTGCCCAGCCGGCCTGGCAGTTTCCATAGAGCACCGGCGCGGCGCCGGAATGCCGGCGTGACACCTCCTCGACGAACCGCCGCAGCGCGTGAAGCACGTCGGCGAGCGTCTGCCCTGCGGCAGGCTCGGGAGAGAAGGTGACGAAATAGACCGGGTGACCTTGGTGCAGGGCGATGCCGACCTCGGATTCCTGCTTGAAGCCGCCGATGCCGGGGCCGTGGCCGGCGCGCGGGTCGAGGATCACCACGGGTGGCTTGGCCGCGTCCAGGCAGTCTTCCAAACATTCGTCCCCGACGCGGGTCACGCGCAGGAGCGCATAGTTTGTCGGATGCTCGAACCGGCGGGCATCGAGCACGACCTCGTAGTCGAAGTCGAGCAGCGGCGGCTTTCCGGCGCGCTCGTGCGCCAGCATGTTGTCAGCCCGCTGGCGCAGCGTGTCCCAGAACAGGATCCAGCGCTCGGCCGCGTCTCTGCCATAAGACAGAAAATCGCGAGCGAACGTTCCGGGATCGCTGGAGAAGGCGCCCCCCTGGGCATCGCGGGTTTGCTGCCGGGCTCCGGTGCCAGTCAGTCCGGATTGCCCAGGTGCAGCCGTGCCGGCCATAGGCTCGGCAAGCGTGTCGCGACCGTGCATGGAAAGGTCCTTGTTTCCCCATCGGCACAAGGCCGACGCTGATGTCGGGGCATCTTCCGGCGCGTCGACGCGTCGGAACCCTCAACGGGTGCCGCTTCGCGCGTCCGCCTCACGCCTGGAATGCGTTGAGACCGCTATCAGCTCTGGAAACGAGGGGGATCGAGGCCGGGCAAGACCGCCAGGCCGTCCCCGGCCTGGTTGGCGAGATCAAAGGGCTGTCGCACAAAGACCAGATCCAGAACGTGGAGGTCCACGCCGTTTGCCACGGGCACATAGACGCTGCAGGAGACGCTGCAGCATTTTCCGTGGTCAGCGGTTTGGGTCGGCTCGTCCGGATGATGATCCGCGGGATCGGGCGAGGCGACCTGATGCGGATGATCCGCCGCAGCGGCGTATGCCGGGTCCCCGTCGTCGTGGCATGGCGCGGAATAGGCGCTGGCGATGGGTCCGAACAGCATGGCCATTGCCACCAGGATCGCTGGCAGCACTTTCACCCACCCCGCTGCGGATCTGAGCCTAATCATATGCCCCATCGCCTCACCGGCGAACTATGCCTCATCGTAGGTGCGCATGAAAGGACCGCCTTGAGCAGGATCAATGTGCGCGCCGACGAGGTCACCTGTGCGCGCATTGGTTTTCCCTGAACCACTATCAGGCGGGTCCTTGTTCGTCCCGCACGATCGGGCAACTCTCGTCCTTCGCCCAGTCGGCAAAGCTCAAATAGTAGACCTGGACGTCGTCATAGCCCGCCCGCAAGGCGGCGAGAGCCGCAAGGGCCGCGCGCCCGCCGCCATCGCAATGGGTGACGATGTGGTCGCCGGGGCCGAACCCGGCAGCGGACAGCAGCGCGTGCAGGTCGCCGGCCGGCTTCAGACCGCCCGAACCGACGAGGTCGGCATGCGGCAGAAGCCGGGCACCGGGCAGATGTCCGCCCCGCGCGTTGCGGCGCAGGTCCTCGCCGATGAATTCCGCCGAGGTCCGGGCATCGAGAATGTGGGCCCTGCCCAGCCCGCCCCTCAATTCGGTGCGGTCGACGAGTCCGACCGGTCCGGTGCCGGGATGGGCCCGGAACGCCGCGGTGGGGACCGCCGGGCGAATGCCGGCGACGCGATCCGGAAACCCGGACAGGGTCGGCCAGCCACCGTTCAGGACCAGGGTCTTTACCCCGAAATATTGCAGGATGAACCAGACACGGGCCGCGTCCGTCATCCGGCCGTCATCGCTCACCACCACCGGAGCCGCCGGATCGAGACCGAGCCCGCGGATGGCGCCTTCCCAATAGGTGGACGTATCGAGGGTGGTCTCGGCGGCCCGTGCCGCCGCCTCCCACGCCGCGATGGGCACGCGGACGGCGCCCGGCGCATGGCCCTTTTCAAACGCGTCCGGGGAACGGACGTCGAGGAGATGGAAGGCGCCGAGAAACGCCAGGGCCGAAGGCGCGATGACCGGATCCTGTGACATGGACATCCCCCGGATCGGCGTCAGGTCAAGGTATGCCGCAGGCCTCCGGCCGCGGCGAGCAGAAGCACCACGACGAGCGGCGGGACGCGCCACACGGTGAGCAGCAGGAAGCCCGCCAGCGCCACCACGAAATCCGGGGCATCGAACACCGCGCCGGTGAAGACGGGGCTGTAGAGCGCGGCCCCGAGGATGCCAACGACCGCCGCGTTCGCGCCGCGCATGGCGGCCTGGGCCAGGGTCTTGCGCCGCAGCGTGTCCCAGAACGGCAGCATGCCCGTCACCAGCAGGGTGCCCGGCAGGAACACCGCCACGAGGGCGATGGCGGCGCCGGCGATGCCGTTCGGTTCCGGCCGCATCACGGCGCCGAGCCATGCCGCGAAGGTGAAGAGCGGACCCGGCACCGCCTGGACGAGGCCGTAGCCGGCGAGGAAGTCGTCGGGCGAGACCCAGCCCGGCGCCACCACCTCGGCCTGCAGCAGCGGCAGAACCACGTGGCCGCCGCCGAACACCAGGGCGCCCGAGCGGTAGAAGGCGTCGAAGAGGGCCAGCCCCTGGAATCCGGTCGCCGGCGCCAGGATCGGCGGCACCACCAGCAGCGCCGCGAAGGCGGCGAGTAGCAGCACCCCCGTCCGGCGGGACAGGGGCACCGGCGGGGCGTGGAACGGGATCTGCGCGCCACGTCCCCCTGCGCTCTGGTCGCGGCACAGCACCAGGCCCGCCAGCGCCCCCGCGGCAATAGCCGCGATCTGTCCGAAGGCGCCGCCGGCAAACACCACCAGGGCGACCGATGCGAGGGCGATGCCGGCCCGTGGCCGATCGGGGGTGAGCGTGCGCACCATGCCCCAGACCGCCTGGGCCACCACGGCGACGGCGACGAGCTTCAACCCGTGCAGAATGCCTTCGGCCGCGGGCCCTGCGAGGACGGCGGCGCCCAGCGCGACCGCCACGAGCGCGATGGCCGATGGAAGGGTGAAGCCAGCCCATGCGGCGATGCCGCCAAGGAACCCGCCGCCGCGGATCAGTCCCAGCGCGAAGCCCAGCTGGCTGGAGGCGGGGCCAGGCAGGAACTGGCACAGGGCCACGAGATCGGCATAGGCCTCGTCATCGAGCCAGCGGCGGCGCAGCACCAGCTCATCCCGGAAATAGCCGAGATGGGCGATCGGCCCCCCGAAGCAGGTGAATCCAAGCTTCAGGAAGGCGACGAGAACCTCGAGCGGCGTGCCCCGCGTCGGAGTTGCAGGAATGGCGGCATCGGCGACGTCGTCCCGGCTCATGTTTCCCCGCTCATGCTTCCCGGCCCAGGTTTCCTGGCTCATGGCTTCGTGGTCCCCGCTGGTGGGCTGGGCCGCATTTCTTTGAAGAGCTCGCTCACCTTCTGCCGCGCCGTCTCCAGGGCCTTGCGGCCGAGCGGCGTCGCGCAATAGAGCCGGCGGAGGGCACGTCCGTGGCGCTCTTCCCGCACGGCGAGATAGCCTTTGCGCTCCATGGCATGGAGCATCGGGTAAAGGGTCCCCGGGCTCAGCCGGTAGCCGTGGCGGGCGAGTTCCTCGATCATCCACTGGCCATAGACCTCGCCTTCCACCGCATGATGGAGGATGTGCAGGCGAACGAGGCCGGACAGAAGCTCCTGATGCTCCATCCACCCTTCCATCTCATACGAAATCGAATTTCGATATCGATATTCGATTATCCGGGCGGAGCGGTCAACACCCGCGCCGAAGGGTTGGCCAAGAGGTCACCGCTCTTCCGGCGGCCTGATGTGCCGGAAGGCCCAGAGCAGACCGAAATCATAGAGGATCTTCAGCACCCCGCAGAGAATGAATGGCCAGGCCTCATGGCCGGCGGCGAACAGGGCGCCGGCCATGGCCGGGCTCAAGGCCGCGGCAAGGCTGCGCGGCACCGAGGTGATGCTCGCCGCCGCCGCGCGCTCGGGCGGCGTCACCACTGCCATCACATAGGAGGAGCGGGTCGGAACATCCATCTGCGACAGAGCGGAGCGCACCAGCAGCAGGACGAGGGCCACCTCAAGGCTCGGCACCACCGCCGCGCCGATCAGGCAGAGGCTGGAGGGAATGTGGGTGAACACCATGGTGTTCACGAGCCCGATGCGTCGCGCGAGCCACGCCGCGACCGGGAAGGAGAAGGCGGACAGCACGCCGGAGATAAAGAAGAACGTGCCGGCTTCGGCGAGCGACAGGCCGAAGCGCGTGAACAGCCAGAGCGCGAGAAGCGACTGCACCGCGAGCCCGCCGGCAAACGCATCGATGGAGAACAGCGCCGCAAGCCGGTAGACGATGCCGCGCGACGGACCGAGGGCCGCGGCAGGCTTATCTTCGGTGGCGGAGGCACGCGGGATGCGGGCATAGAAGAGACCGCCGGCCACGCCTAGCAGCGCATAGAGCGTGAACATGGCTTCCAGCGCGCCGAGGCGTGAGATGCCGAACTCGGCCATCAGGTCCGGGCTCATGGCCGCCAGTGCGCCCACGGCGGCGGCGAGGGCCCCCACGAGGCTGTAGTGCGCGAAGGCCGAGGTCCGCGCCTTGTCGGCCACCAGATGGGACAGCGTCGCGTGCTCGATGGGCACGAAGATGCTGACCGAGCCGGACGACGGGTTGATGGTGCCGCAGAAGGCCACCAGCAGCACGGCCCCGTAGCTCGCCGACTGGGTGAAGACGAGCCCCGTCGCCACCATGAGGCCCGACGCGGCGATCAGCAGAGTGCGCCGGTCGATGCGATGGCCAAGGAAGCCGATGGCGAGGGTCATCAGCGCCGAGCCGAGGAGCGCGGTGGTTGCCACCACGCCGATCTCGAACGCGCCGAGCCCGAGGGCCGAGAGATAGACCGGCAACAGCACGGCGACGAAGCCGTCGCCGAAATCCCGAAGGGCCCGCGCCGCATAGAGAGAGGAGACGGGGGAGAAAAGGCCGCGGCCCTCTGCCGCCGGACTGTTCAGGACTTGGGACACGGCAGCCGCTCCCTCTTCAGGCCGCAGCCGGATACGTTGCACTCTTTCCGCCGGCCCAGGCGTAGAGCGCGTCGTAAATGACGAAGCCGCGCTTCAGGAGGTCATGGTCGTCCGGCGTCACCTCACGCAGCCCCTTGGAGATGGCGAGCAGGCCCGCCGACTGGGGCGTGAGGTCCAGCCGGCTGGTGTCGGCGCCGCGCACGATGTCGGCGAGGGCGACGATGGCCGGATCGCTCTGAAGGCCGTAGTGCGTCACGAAGGCGTCGAAGCTGCACTTGTCGCCCGCATGGCCGAACGCGACGCCGGGCACGTCGAACGGCGTAGCGCCGGTCTCCTCGGCCTGGCGGATCACATCCTCAGGCGGCGTGAACAGGAATTCGGGCGCCGCGTCGATGAAGCGCGCGATCAGCCAGGGGCAGGCGACGCGGTCGATGACCGGGCGGGCGCGGGTGATCCATTTCATGAGCCGTCTCCTTGCCTGGCGCGGCGGCTTCTGATCACCACCGGCCACACGGAGACGCTACGCCTGCATAATTAATGATACAAGTGTTGCATTTCAATATTGGAGTGATACGGTTTGCTCATGAGCGACGATGACGCCACTTCCGGGCAGCTTTGGCTGCTGCTGATCCACCAGCTCCCGACCAAGCCGGCCTACTTCCGCGTGAAGATCTGGCGGCGGCTGCAAGGCATCGGCGCCGTGGCCGTAAAGAGCTCGGTCTATGCCCTGCCGGCCTCGGCCGAGACCCAGGAGGATTTCCAGTGGCTCGTGAAGGAGATCGCGGCCGGCGGCGGTGAGGCGATGGTCTGCGAGGCGAGGCTCGTGGACGGCCTGACCGACGCCCAGGTGCGGGCCCTGTTCGACGCGGCGCGGGACACGGACTACACCGCGATCTCGGAGGAGGCCCGCGGCATCGCTGCCACGCTCGATGCGGACGCTGGGGCCGAGAAGCGCGCCGAGGTGCGCACCCAGACCGGCCGCCTGCGACGGCGGCTCACGGATATCGCCGCGCTCGATTTCTTCAGCGCCACGGGGCGGCTGGTTGCCGAGGGGCTCATCGCCGAGCTTGAAACCCGAACCGCGGAGGACACACCCATGGCATCCCCGCCTGCCGCCGTCCCGGCCATTTTCGATCCTCTCGCCGGCCTCAAGGGGCATGTGTGGGTGACGCGGCGCGACGTGCATGTGGACCGCATCGCCTGCGGCTGGCTGATCCGGCGCTTCATCGATCCAGATGCTCAGATCCGTTTCGTTCCTGGCAAGGGCTATGTGCCCAAACCCGAAGAGCTGCGCTTCGACATGTACGAGGGCGAGATCACCCATGAGGGCGATCGCTGCAGCTTCGAGGTGCTGCTCGGCCGCACCGGCCTTGCTGATCCCGCACTACAGGCCGTCGGTGAGATCGTGCACGACATCGACCTCAAGGACAGCAAGTTCGGCCGCGAGGAAGCCGGCGGCATCGCCAGCCTCATCACCGGCATCGTCTTGAGCGAACCCGACGATGCCCAGCGCCTCACCAAGGGCGCTGGAGTATTCGACACGCTCTACCAGTATTTCCGCGCCAGCCGCGCATGACCGAAACGAGGTCATCAGGGCAATCTGGATGGCGCCATCACGCTGCTGGTGAGTGCTCAGGGCATGTCTTCAGGAAGCGAGTTGCGCAGCCCCGGCGCGGTGGCATGTGACGGACCATCGGACTAACGTCCAGCCCGGTCAGGCGAGCATCGCCAGGGGGACCAGGATGGGACGTTTGCTCGACGAGCGCTTTTTGCGCAGGGCCCTCGCGGGGACGGCCCTGGTTGGGCTTCTCGGTGGCCTTGCCGCGTGGGCGCTGGGCCATGGGGCCGTCGCCGGCCTGATCTGGACGGCCGGCACCATTCCCGTCGTCGCCTGGCTCACCGTCTCCATCGTGCGGGACCTTGTCGCCGGACGCATGGGCGTCGATGCGGTGGCGCTCCTCTCCATGAGCGGCGCCATAGCGCTCGGCGAGAGCCTCGCAGGTTCGGTCATCGCGGTGATGTATGCCGGCGGAAACCTCCTTGAGGACATCGCCATTGCGCGGGCAGAGCGGGATCTGCGATCGCTGGTCGATCGGGCGCCCCACATCGCCCATCGCCGCACCGGAGAGACGATTGCGGACATTGCCATCGAGACCGTCGCGGTGGGCGACGTGCTGGTGGTGCGGGCCGGCGAGGTGGTGCCGGTGGACGGCCTCCTAATTGCCAATGCAGCCGCTTTGGACGAGGCGGCCCTGACCGGAGAGCCCATGCCGGTCGCGAAAGTGCGCGGCGCACCGGTGTTCAGCGGCACCGTCAATGCCGGCGAAACCTTCGAGATCCGCGCCACCGCAGCAGCCGGCGACAGCACCTATGCCGGCATCGTGCGCATGGTGACGGCGGCACAGACGGCGAAGGCCCCGTTCATCCGGCTCGCCGACCGCTATGCGCTGCTGCTGCTGCCGGCAACACTCGCCCTCGCGGGCCTGGCCTGGGCGCTGTCGGGCGATAAGATCCGCGCCCTCGCCGTGCTGGTCGCCTCGACGCCCTGTCCGTTGATCCTGGCGGCGCCAGTGGCCTTCATCGCCGGCATCTCCCGGGCGGCGCGGCTTGGCATTCTTGTCAAAGGCGGAAGCGCGCTGGAGGCGCTGGCGCGCACCCACACCGTCCTGTTCGACAAGACCGGCACGCTGACCGTGGGCGGCGCCCGTCTCGTCGCCGTGGAGACGGCGCCCGGCGAAAGTCCGGATGAGATCCTGCGGCTCGCGGCGTCGCTGGAGCAGGCCTCGCACCATGTGGTGGCGGAGGCCATCGTCCGTGCGGCTCGCGGGCGCGGCGTCGCGCTTGATCCGCCCGACGCGGTTCGCGAAGCCATGGGATCAGGCCTGGAGGGCCGGGTCG
Source organism: Dongiaceae bacterium (assembly GCA_044226685.1). Lineage (GTDB taxonomy): Bacteria > Pseudomonadota > Alphaproteobacteria > Dongiales > Dongiaceae > Dongia_A. The sequence continues at coordinate 6,480 of JBGAGP010000004.1, read as the reverse complement.
ACAGGCGCCTGGTGAAGGCGGGATCGTATGAGCTCGTCTGCGGCGCCCGTCATCCCGAGCCGTGGGCGCTGCGGGCCCTGCGGCGCGCCGCCTGGCGATCCGCCCTCAGCGTCTTCGTCTCCGTGGATGGGCAGCTGAAGGGCGCCATCCTGCTGGCCGACGAGCTGCGGCGGGAGACGCCGCGCGCGGTCCAGTCGCTGCGGGCCGCGGGCGTGGCGCGCATCGTCATGCTGACCGGCGACAATGCGGAGGCGGCGGAGACCATCGGCGCCGCTTTGGACCTCGATTGCGTCCTCGCCAACCGAACCCCGGGCGACAAGCTGGAAGCGGTCGCGGTGGAGCAGCGGCTCAACCCCACGCTGATGGTGGGCGACGGCATCAACGACGCGCCCGCCCTCGCCGCCGCCGACGTGGGCATCGCCATGGGTGCGCACGGCGCCAGCGCTTCGTCCGAAGCGGCCGATGTGGTCATCCTCGTGGATCAGCTGGACCGGGTGTCGGACGCCGTGACGATCGCCAAGCGCACGCGGCGCATCGCGCTCGAGAGCATCGGCGTCGGCATGGGGCTGTCTTGCCTCGCCATGATCGCGGCCGCCTTCGGCTGGCTGTCGCCGGTCGCCGGTGCGCTGACCCAGGAGGCCATCGATTTCGCCGTCATCCTCAATGCCCTGCGCGCTTTGACGGCGGGTCACGGCTTCGGCCATCATGCGCTGAAGCCGGGGTTCACCCTCGCCCTTCAGCAGGATCACCGGGAGCTGGAGGCAACCCTCGACCGGATGCGGGAGATCGCCGACAGTCTCGACGATACCACCGGCGCGGCCGCCGTCGCCTTGATCCAGGAGGCGAGCACGCTGGTGACGACACAGATCGCAGCCCACGAGCGGCTGGACGAGGAGAGCATCTACCCGCAGTTGCGCGAAGTCCTGCATGACGGGGATGGTCTCGCCGCCATGAGCCGCGCCCACCGCGAGATCCTCCATCTCGCGCGGCTTCTGAGGCGCCTGGCGGACGGCCTCGGCGCGGACGATGCAGACCGCTATCTTATCCGCGACGCGCAGCGCATGGTGGAATCCATCGAGGCACTGGTGCGCATGCATAACGCGCAGGAGGAGGACATCTACGAGAACGTAGCGGCCTGAGCCTCGCAGCGAAGCCCCGGCACTTCATGCCAGACCTTGGCAGCTCAGCGCGCGAGTTTCTTGCTTCAGATCTTTGTAAGCACGGCGGTTACGAATATGAAGCTGCCCGCGAAGATCAGGCCCGCTATTGCGCTCAGTGGCAGGCCATGGCGGAGCATACCTTCATACAGAACTCTTCTTCGATCATCCGCCGCCCCCAACCACCCAACCAAGACAGTTGCACGCGATAATTTTTTCCTCCACAAATGAGGTCAAGAAAATTATCGTGGAGCGATTCGATGGCTGCGGTTCGCGTGCTTGCCGATCATCCTGAAGTTGATGCTCGCCTCGCCGAGTTCGGTGTCACGCGCCAGGCGCTGCTCGAGGTCGTGCGCGGCGTGGTCGCTGCGCGTGCCGACGCGATCGCCGATGATCCCGCTTCTGCTGAGGGGCTGCTCGCCTACATCTACGGCACCCGGTATGTGCGGCAACTTTTCCGGGCGATCGGCTGGGTCAATTATCGCGAGAACAACGTCGAATCCGTCAAGCATCCGGATAGCCCGCTCAAGGTGGTCTATCAAAGTGTCGACCATGCCGCCGACAAGTTGCACAGGCCGCAAGCGGTTTCCGGGAAAGGCTCCGGCGCCGACCGTATCATTGCGGTGGGACAGACCGGGCTGTTCCCCGAGGAAGAAATGTCCGCGGCGCGAGATCAGGGGCTGGCGGAGCTCCGGACCGGCGTATGGTTCTTCTGCGTGTCGGTTCAAGGTGATGAGATCCGCGCCGAGCTCTCTCTGCCTTCGGGCATTTCCGGCGGCAATTTCGAGGGCTTCATCGAGCGCATCTTCATCCTCGGCGGTGGTGAATGGCCGGCGGATGCCATCCTTGATAGCGATCGTCCGGACGGCATTCAGTTCGAGCCTGCTGTTTTGCGTCGCTAGGCCATGTTCAACATTGGCAGAATGGAGCTCGCGCGGAAGCGGCAGCGGTTGACCGCCAAGGCTCTCGCCGAGCAAGCCGGCATATCGCCGGTCACCCTGTCGCGTGTCGTCAACGGGCAGCAGGTTCCGGATGAAGACACTGTCGACGGCTTGGTGCGTGCGCTGGGATTTCCGCGGGAGTTCTTCTTCCGGGACGACGCGGCCCCGATCAGCGCTGATGCCGCCAGCTTCCGGAGCCTGACGGCGATGTCGGCGCGAGAGCGCGATGCGGCGCTCGCCGCCGGCTCATTGGCCTTCGAGATGTCAGCCTGGGTGCGGGAAAGGTTCGTTCTGCCGCAGCCGGACCTGCTCGACCTCAGCCATGAACGCGATCCCGCCGGAGCCGCACGTGCGCTACGCCAGCATTGGGCGATCGGCGAGCGGCCGATCTCCCATATGATCAAGCTGCTTGAGACGAAGGGCGTCCGCGTCTTCTCGCTGGCCGAGAACACGAAGAATGTGGATGCCTTTTCCTGCTGGCATGATGGTGAACCGTATGTCTTCCTCAACACCTTCAAGACCACGGAGCGCAGTCGGTTCGACGCTGCTCATGAGCTGGCGCACCTTGTCCTGCACAAGCATGGCGGTCCCAATCAAGGGCGCGCTGCCGAACTGGAGGCACATGCGTTTGCATCGTCGTTCCTGATGCCTCACGACGACGTCGTGGCGACGATCCCATTCGTCCGAAGCCTCGATCAATTGGTGCTCGCAAAGAGGCGGTGGGGCGTGTCCGTCGCTGCGCTTGCGCATCGCCTCCACCGGATCGGCCGGATCTCCGATTGGAACTACCGGACTTTCTGCATCCAGATAAACAAGCGGTTCGGCATCAACGAGCCTGACGGTCTCCCGCCAGAACGATCTGCAATATGGCAGCGTGTCCTCACAGAACTTTGGCGGGAAGGCGTGACGCGCCGGCACGTGGCGGCCCGCCTGGATATTCCTGAGGCAGAACTCGACAATCTTCTGTTCGGGCTTACCGGGGATGTGAATCCGCCATCCGTCGGTGGTTCGTCTCTCCGGCTAGTTCGGTGATTGTGCCTAGGGGGTTAAGCCTCCGAGATATCACGATTGGAAAAACGATCACGGTTGCTCGCTCACCGAACTTTCGGATGCATCACCTGTCCCGACATTGATCTCCATAAATGGAATGTCGAGCAAACTATCAAAATCAGCGGGTTCGGTGAGATATCGGAAACCCCACGGGCTTAGAAGGAGCAGGCTCCTCCGAGCCGGTTGCTCGAAACGAGGATCCCACAGTCCATCACGCTCGACTTGTTCCAAGAGTTTGAGCATTCGATCCTCGGGCAAAACAATCTCGTTAGGCGCGAACCCGGCATCCCACATGTAAGCAAGAAATTCCGCAGGCTGTCCGGCGGCTTGAGCCGTGAACACCGCCAATACCTTTCCGCCAAGCTGACCATTGATCGCTTCCTGTCGTTGAAATTCGGGCGTTGTTACCGGGGCTGGCGCTGAACCGGATATTGAGAATGTGTGCCGCTCTGGATCGGCATGGATAGTCCAGGGTGCTGGAAAATTTGCACTAAAGCGGCCGATGATTGTACGTGCCGGATGAAAAGAGCGGGTGGCTTCGGACATATAGGATCTATGGATGTCAAAAAAACCAACGCCTTTTGTAAGAGCCACATTGACCTCATCGAAAGTCAGCCGTGTCGCATGACCGCCGTTACGACGCCTGAGACGCAAGCCATCCTCCCAGATAACGTAATCGGCATGATAAATTCCATTACGAATATCGTCTCTAAAGGCCTCTTCCAGCACCGATGCAAGACCCGGCATGCCAATCGCATGCGCAGTTCTAGCTAGATCTCTGAACGTCGCATTTGCATTCGGCCCAATGACCCTAGATGGTTGCTGCCTTACTCGAACAAGATCTTGAAATGGCCAAAGCAAATAAGGTTTTAGCGTGACAATCCCCATCATATTCTTGAGGGTCTCATAGACGCCGCCCGCCTCAGCGAGCTGACAATAGAGAAACAGCAGGATACGAATTTCGGCCTTCGACCGTGGGCGGCTCTGTGCGGGGTGAGCGGAAATTTCCTCGAACACTTCGTGCGCTGTGATCGTAGTAGCCCAGCCGGCGTCCTGCATGCCGCGGAATTCTCCGCCGAGCGAAGCGGCAAAGTCGAGTTCGTTGATTCTCCGAGCGAACGCCAACAGATATGAAAGATGCCGAGATAATTTCCTGAGATAAATCTGCGCTTCCATAATTGGTTCAACTTCAGTTTTGGCAGGCTAGTGTTCATGTGCATCCGATTGTTCGCTCTGAGCTGACACCTCACTCCGGCCTGCCAGTGCTTCAGCAATCTTTCCCGAAATCCGATTGGCCGCGCGACGCGAAGGATCATGTTGCACATGCGCGTAGATCGCCGTTGAGCGTGCATTCGCATGGCCAAGGATGGCTCCTGTCAGGGGTAACCCTTCGCCATAGGAGACGGCGGTGGACCCCATAGTATGCCTCAGCGTATGGGGGGTAACGCCAGGTAGTTCCGCTTTCGCGACGACCCTGGTCCAAACGCCCTTTGTTCCCTGAAAATGGCCATCTCCCCGTTCCGCCGGGAATACGAAGTCGGAACCCGGCTTCCTTGTAATGCCACGCAGCAGCACGATTGCAGCCGCGCCGAGCGGCCGAATGGACTTTCCAGTCTTGCTGTCGTCCAAAACGAGAAGGCCGTGCTCGAAACTCACCTCATTCCATCGCAGCGCGGCGATCTCGTCGCGACGACAGCCGGTCAAAGCCCACAGGCGTGCAATGTTCAATGCTTTGGCGTTGACTCCCTCCAGTTCCAGCGCGTCGAACGCCTTGCCGAGACGACTGACCTCCTCGAGCGTCAAATACCTATCGCGCCTGTTGTCGGATTTTTTCACAGCAGCGATGTCGCAAGGATTGGAGGACACGATCTTGCGCCGCACAGCAAAGCTAAAAACGGCGGAGAGATCCTTTACGACCTTCCGCGCGGCTCCCTCGCCGCCGCGAACGATGATGCGTTTGCGAAACCCGATTTTCTCATCCTTGGCGGTCTTGCCGTTGGTCACATCCCGCACGAAGCGTTCGATCTCACCAGCACCAACCTCCGACACGCGCTTTCGTCCGAGCAGCGGCACGACATGGTGCCGTAAACGCGCGATCGTGTAAGCCTTGGTGCGGGGCTTCATGGCCTCGCCCTGCCGAATGCCGCGCTGAACGAAGCAGCCTTCTTCTTCGTAAAGGTCGATCAGCTCGGCCATCAGCATTTCGCGACGCTTTGTCTGAAGCTCGCCAGCAGGATCCTCACCTTTCGCGGCTGCGCCGAGCAGAATCTTCGCCTTCTTGCGTGCCTCGTCGACGGTCAAGTTTCCATAGCGGCCGACTGTCTGGAAACGCTTCGGCGCGTTCCGCCCGCCGCCGTTGGCGCGGTATCGAATGATGAACGTCTTCGATCCGCTCGGGTCCGTTCGGACCCCAAACCCGGATAACTCGCTGTCCCAAACGAAGCAACGCTCACCGTTCGAGACGATGCTGTCGACCACCTTCTTTGTGAGCCTGACGGCGTTTTCTCTTGCCATTCCCGTGCCTTTCGATAGGTCGATGCCATCGAAGTTGGTGACCACCTGGTGACCACCGTGACGGAAAATCTCATACCATGCCAGAAAGGCCAATATCAATAAGTCACTGAATAATATTGACTTTCACAACTCCGTCCAACTGAGGAAAACCCCGGATAACCCCCTCTCCAATTTTGCCAAGGTTGGGGTCGAGGGTTCGAATCCCTTCGCCCGCTCCAAATTTTCTCAAGAAAATCAGGGCGATAAAGACGGTCCTTCGGGACCGTCTTTGCTTACCCGGCACCCAATTGAGAACTGGGTAAGCAGCGGGTAAGCTCGCGAAGACCGGCTTTTGGCGGCCGATGCCATTGTTAGCGCTGGATCTGGCGTCGCCAGTGCATCGCAACGAACGGCGAACTCAGCCAACGGGTCGTGCTGACCCCAAGGGCCGTCCGCAGGCGGGTAAGCAACTCGGGTAAGCGCCGGCGGGGAATCGCATTGTGTGAATGGATCTCCGCGATCTCTCGCACGACGGCGCGGCGCCAGTCCAATGGGCCGGGACTTACCGAGCTTCAACCGCGTCGGTTCCTATCGCGGTCTCAGTCCCCTTTCCGTGTAGATGCCCAGCATGCCGGCAGCCTTGAATTAGCCACGCTCTCTATTAAGATATACGGCATTATGCCTTAATAGCGGCGAAGTTAATTAAAGGATCGCGTGTGCCGAACGGAGAGAACCAAAGGCTCGGGGCCTATGTCGAAACGAGCGCGGGAGGCGAGCGCGTGCGCGCCTATGTGCCTGCCCCGCTGCCGCCGAATCCGCCACTCGAACTCGGACGGTTC